>CAZCLJ010000333.1:0-4887 GCA_964499465.1 uncultured Hyphomicrobiales bacterium | reverse complement strand
ATGACTAATGACTAATGACTAATGACTAATGACTAATGACTAATGACTAAAAATCCTTTATCCATTCTTATTAGTAAAAACAAAGATGGGCTCTGGCATACGGCTGAATGTCAATCTATTACAATTTAAATTAATACTGCCAGCCATTAACTAACGTGTTGCTATTTAAATCTTTAGCAGAATTTTCTAAAATAAAACTTTTCAAAGTATAATAAACAGTTTCAGAATGTTGTTCTGGTAAATTACAATTTGCAGTATAAGTAATGGGATGCGTAATTGATAAAATAATATTTTTTTCGAATTTAAAATTGTATTTTGAAGATAAGTATTTATCAAGGTTGTAAGGATTGCAAGGGTCGCTTTGTCTTTCCCAAACGGCATTTTTTATTGCATTTTTTACAGAAGTTGCATCCATTGGTTCTGAAAAAAGAAAATAAAGATTTACTTCATCGCGCTCAACAGAAAGTATCTTTGGAGGATTTACGTCTATATTACTATTAAAATGAGTTAATTGAATAGTTTTATTATAATCAATATTCGTAAAAATCACCTCTTCAGATAATTCATAATATAAATTTGAATAAAACTGAGCATTATAGGTTTGAGATTGTAGTCCAGTAAAAGCTACTTCGCCATTGCTATCAGTAAGTCCCCAAAGTTTAATATTTTCCCCAAGTTTCACTACAACATTTTGAATTGGAACATTCGTTTTTGAATCAATTACTCTGAACTTTATTGCAGGCAGCATGGGAATTGGTTTTGTTGATTCTTCGCAAGAGAATAATGCAATAGAAATTGCAAATATAAAAAAAATAGATGAAAATTTAATTTTTAAAAATAGCATTTTACACTCCTAAAAATTTAAAATTAATATTACTTAACTCACCTTATACCAAGTTGCATTCAAAGATACATTTAAAGATGTCATTTCGAAACGAAGTGAGAAATCTCACAAGTCATTGCTACCACAGAGTTTAAGATTCCTCACTTCGTTTCGGAATGACAGACAAACATATTTTATCTTTAAAAGCAACTTGGTATTACGCATTCCCCACTTGAAATGTGAAAACGATTTGAGTATTTACGTTTTTTTATCCACTTTTCTTAATCCCACCTGAGAGGAGCAGGTATGTGTTCTTGGTTGTTTATTACTCATTTTATGCAAAATACTTATTATAACTTTTATAGTAAATAATTATTAAGTTGAGAAGTTTTGCTTTTTAAAATATTCTTTTTTGTGTTCTTAGGAGTTGTTAAGAAATAAGCCATACGATCAACAAGTTGATAGTATGGCTGGTAGCATAAAAATCTAATTGAAAAAACTATCAGGTATGTGATTAAACCAATAGTTTATGAATTCAAAGAAATTTAAACTTAAAATTTTGTCATACTATCAACTTGTTGATAGTATGACTTATTTATTAACAATCACTTAGTGAAATACTTCGTGCCCTTTGTGTTTAAAGAAATAACCACAAAGAACACAATGATTTAACGAAGAACACGAAGAATTATATTTTAAATTCACAATAGATTTTCATATTAAATAGCCAATACGTAAACCGAATTACTTAACTATTTTGAATATATGTTTTTCTTTTCCTTTTTGAATGACAAGCGAATAGCAGCCAGAGTTAAGTCCATTCAAACTCAATCTTTCAGTAATCAGTTCTCCAAAATATTCTTTTTTGCCTGAAAAAACTTTATTGCCCAATATATCAAAAACAGCTATATCCACTTTTTCAGTTGATTTATTTTTAAAATCAAACTCAATATTAACAAAATTAACAAAAGGATTTGGAAATACTTTTAATAAAGAATTATTATTTTCATTATTGTCTTTTATACCAGAAATTAAAGAAGTATGTTTAATTGGAAGTCGTCTTACCCGAACTCCGCAAGCATTATATATCGCATTGCAGAGTGCTGGCGAAACTGAAGGGAAACCGAGTTCGCCCACTCCTGAAGGCATTTCAGCACTTGGCACAATATAAACCTCAATTTTTGGGGATTCTCTCATAGAAAGCCATTCAAAATTATGGAAGCCGGATTGTTCGATTTTTCCATCTTTTATTGTAATATCAGATTTTATAGCAGTAGAAAGGGCATCAATAGCAGCACCCATAATTTGCGATTCAACATTACCCGGATTTACGACAATACCACAATCAACTGCAGCAACAATTCGTTCTACTTTCAAAGTGCCTAATTCGCTTACCGATACTTCAACAATATGAGCAGCAAAACTTCCAAAGTAATGGCAACTTGCTATTCCACGTCCCCAGTTTTTTGGTAGTTCTTTGTTCCACTCAGCTTTTTCTGCAACAAGTTGCAAGACATTTCTCTGACGCTCATAATAAGAAATTTCCAAACGAAATTCTAATGGGTCTCTGTTAGCAAGTTCTGCGAGTTCATCAATAAAACAGTCGTTTGCAAAAATACAGTTTGAAAAATCTACTGAACGCCAGTACCCTTCAGGAATACTATAATTCTTTGTTGCAGAAGGGGTGTGAATTACTGGAACATTATAATGCATACCTACCGATAAAAAGCTTTGAGCTACATCTTTCTTTATTAGCCCGGTAACTTGACCATTTTCATCAATACCAGCTTTATAGGCATGAATACTGCAAGGTCTGTAATAATCATTTTTTATGTCGTCAGATTTCGTGAAAAAGAGTTTAATAGGGTAGCCGGATAATTTTGAAATACGGGCAACCATCTGTACATAGTCATTATCGTTGCCTCTTCCAAAAGCACCACCAGCCATAAGAACATTCAAAGCAACAGAATTATCTGGCAAACCAACAGCACTGGCAACCAATGTCCTTGCCATTCTCGGGTTTTGAGTTATTGTCCAAACCTCGCATTTATCATTTTGAAAATTAGCAAATGAATTGACTGGCTCCATTGGAGAATGTGCAAGAAAAGGCACCTCATAAACCGCTTCAATCTGTTTTTTTGTTGTGGCTGGGAGCTCTGGTAAAGTTCCAATCAAGGATTTCATTTCTTCAGTAATAATATCGCTGCTTATATTTGAAATTGGTCCCGGATTCCACTCTGCAGTAATTAAATAAGATGCTTTAAGAGCAATATAAGTGCTATCAGCCACAACGGCAATTCCTCCAGAGTTTTCATAAGTTCCGATAAATCCCTTGACCGACTTCGCTTCGCTATCGTCAAAAGATTTTAAAGAACCTCCAATTTCAGGAGGACGAATAACTACTGCATATTTCATTCCTTCGTATCTAAAATCAGAACCATATATTGCTTTTCCAGTGAAAATATCTGGATTGTCAATATGCCATTTTGTTTTACCTATAATTTTAAATTCTGAAGGGTCTTTTACTGTTATATCCATTAAAGATGGAATAGGCAAAGTAGAAGCAACATCAACTAATTCGCCATAAGAAAGCGAGCGGTTGCCACTTATTTCATAAACGAAGCTATTTTCAGTTCGGCAATTATTTTCAGTTGTTTCCCAAATTTGAGCAGCAGCTGAAATAAATAATGCTCTTGCCTGGGCGCCGGAATATCTTAATGTTTCCCAACAATCAGATATGCTGGTGCTACCACTTGTTGTTTGAGAACCGTATTTGCTATCGGCTGGAGCGTTTACTGCTTTTATTTTGCTCCAATCAGCATCAAGCTCTTCAGCAATAAGCATTGCTAAAGAAGTGCGTACCCCCTGACCAAGTTCGCAGCGTGGAATAGTTATTGTAATTGTGTTATCGCTGTTAATTTGAAGAAAAACATTTGGTTCGAGAAGAAAAGCGTTTTTTTCCTTGTCAAACTCTTTTATTTGGGAAAATAGTTCAAATGGAGTAAAAAATCCACTGCAAACTGCCCCCAGTCCGATGGTTGCTCCAATAGTAAAACTACGTCTTCCTTTATTAATATTTTCTTCCATAAATTACTCCTTTGCAGCAATATGAATGGCTTCGCGTATTTTTATTATAAGTACCGCAGCGGCAAATATTATTCGACATTGCGTTGTCAATATCCTCATCGCTTGGCTTGGGAATTCTGCTAAGCAAATCGACTGCTGTTAATATTTGCCCGGGCTGACAGTAACCACACTGAGACACTCCAACTTCAAGCCACGCTATCTGAACTTTATGGGAGCAATCTGTAGAAAGTCCTTCTATTGTAACAATTTTGCTTGTTCCAACATTTGAAATAGGAAAGGTGCAGGAACGCATTGCTTTGCCATCAATCAAAACAGTACAGGTTCCGCAAATACCCATACCACAGCCATATTTTGTGCCTGTTAAACCTAATTCATCACGCAAAACCCACAAAAGCGGAGTATCTGGTGTAGATTTAACATCGTAATCGTTGCCGTTAATATTAAGTACCATTTTTTCTGTGCTTTGAAAAAAAAGCAAATATAAAAACAAATCTTTAGATATAAAAATTTTTAACCTATTTTATTCATATATCATAAGTGAATTCTTTATCACTCATTCCCAAGTTGTACTCGTGTTGTAATTCGTTAAAAGACTTATTATATTGTGTCATTTCGAAACGAAGTGAGAAATCTCACAAGTCATTGCTACCACAGAATTAGAGATTCCTCACTTCGTTTCGGAATGACAGACAATCATATTTTATCTTTGAATGCAATTTGGTATAAAATATTTCTTTATCCATTCTCTTTAGGGAAAACCAAGATGTATTCTGACATCCGTCAGAATGACAAACTACGGTGTCATTGGTAACGAAGTGAGAAATCTCACAAGTCTGTGGTAGCAAAGAGTTGTGAGATTCTTCGCTGCGCTTCAGAATGACAAGACTGCGAAATACCAAACTACGAGTGGTAAGGAGTTCTGAAGTTGTACTCGTGTTGTAATTCGTTAAAAGACTTATTATATTGTGTCATTTCGA
>CAZCLJ010000332.1:0-4892 GCA_964499465.1 uncultured Hyphomicrobiales bacterium | reverse complement strand
CTTCGTTTCGAAATGACATCTTTAAATGTATCTTTGAATGCAACTTGGTATAAGTCATTAGTCATTGAATTTATACCAATGACTAATGACTAATAACTAATGACTAATGACCAATAACCAATAACTACATCATCTTAAAACTGACAAGCTGACAGCCGACAAGCCGTTAGCCGACAGCCGACAAGCCGACAAGCCGATTGCCGACAGCTTAGTCTAAGAAATGAATAAACAAGCCGTCACGAAGCTTTGGTTCAAACCAAGTTGATTTCGGAGGCATAATCTTTCCTGCATCAGCAATGTTTATAAGTTCATCAACAGAAGTAGGATTCATAGCAAAAGCAAGTTTCATTTCGCCGGAATTGACGCGTTTTTCCAACTCACCAAGTCCTCTTATTCCACCAACAAAGTCAATACGCTTGCTTGTTCGTGGGTCTTCTATTCCAAGAATTGCATCTAAAACATATTTTTGTAGCATAGCAACGTCAAGAACTTCGACTGGGTCGTCTGTCTTTAAGTATTCTTCTTTAAATGTAAGTTTATACCATTTGTTTTCAATGTAAAGTCCGACTTCACCTTTTTTATTTGGTTTAAATTGCTTTTCACTTTCTTCAATATTAAATATGGATTTAATTTTGTTGAAAAATTCTTCGGTAGTTAAACCATTCAAATCTTTGACAACTCTGTTGTAATCCATAATATAAAGATGACTTGCAGGGAAAAGCACAGCGAGGAAGAAATTGTATTCTTCGTCTCCTTTGTGATTTGGATTTGCTTTTTGACGCTCGCGACCAACAATGCTTGCAGCTGCAGAGCGGTGATGACCATCTGCAACGTAGAAATTATCAACTTTTGAAAGGATTGATTGAATTTTATCAATACATTCTTTCATCTTTATTACCCAAACCTGATGTCTGATTCCATCTAAAGAAATAAAATCGTTTTCGGGCTTTTGAGCAATGACTTTATTAATCATTTCGTTAATTTCGGCATTGTCTCTATATGTTAAGAAAATCGGACCGGATTGTGAGTTTGTAACTCTGACGTGATTTGAGCGGTCTTCTTCTTTGTCTTTGCGAGTATTTTCGTGTTTTTTAATTACGTCTTTCCAGTAATCATCGACTGAAGCAGCACCAACCAGACCATACTGAGTTCTGCCGTCCATTGTTTGAGCATAGACATAAAAGTATGGCTCTGGGTCTTCTGCTAAAACATCTTTATTGATTAAATTCCATAAATTTTCTTTTGCCTTTTCGTAAACGGCAGAGTCGTATAAATTTATGGCTTGGTCGAGGTCAATTTCCGGTTTTCCAACGTGCAGGAAAGAAAGGGGATGTCCTTTTACTTCCTCGCGGGCTTCTTCTGAATTTAAAACATCATACGGCTTTGCTGCAACTTCAGCGGCAAATTCTGGTTTTGGTCTAAATGCCTTGAAAGGACGATATATTGCCATTATTTCTCCAATTATATTATTTTATTAAGGTTGCAACTAATTTTTCAGCTATTTCGGTTCCGACTCTGTCTTGAGCTTCGTCTGTTGAAGCACCAATATGAGGAGTAACAGAAACGTGAGGATGATTGATTAAAGCAGTTTGTGCTTCTGTAGCTGGTTCGTTTTCAAATACGTCAATGCCAGCATATTTTACTTTTCCGCTGTTTAAAGCGTCAAGTAAATCTGCTTCTTTAACGACACCGCCACGTGCACAGTTAATCAAAACGACGCCGTCTTTCATCTTTGCAAATTCATTTGCTGTAATGCTTGGTCCTTCTGTTTTGATAAAAGGGATGTGGAGAGAAATAAAATCAGCATTTTGAAGAACTTCTTCTTTGCTAACCAATTGGACATCCATTCCGGTTTCTTTTACCCATGGGTCGTGAGCAATCACTTTCATCGAAAGACCCAAAGCACGTTTTGCAACTTCTTTACCAATATTGCCGATACCGATTAAACCGAGTGTTTTGCCGGTAAGTTCCATACCTTTTGCGTATTCTTTCTTGGGCCATTTGCCTTGACGCATTTCAGTATTGCTTAAATTTAAAAAGCGGGATACTGCGAACATATGGGCAATAGCAAGTTCTGCAACAGAAATTGAAGAGGCACCCGGTGTATTTAAAACTGGGATTCCCTTTTCTTTTGCATAAGCTACATCTATATTATCAAGTCCTACACCGCCACGTGCAATGGCTTTTAAATTTGTGCCTGCATCAATTACTTCTTTTGTAACTTTTGTAGCAGAGCGAACCAATATAGCATCATAATTAACAATGTTTTGAACCAATTCTTCGGGAGAGTATTTTTGTATAACTACTTCTAATCCCGCAGCTTTCATTATGTCTGCTCCTTGAGCAGAAATTCCGTCAGCAACTAATATTTTCATAAATTTTTCCTTTTATTTTATAAACAATTATAAAACAATAAAATTAACGAAAATAAAATTGCTTTCCAAATTCTTTTTGTTGATTCGTTGATTTGTTGTTTTGTTGAAATGGAGGTGATTAGCATCATTCTGAAATAATTTCTAACCTGGATAATTCATCCGATGACTTTCCAGTCATCGGATGAATAGCCTCAGTAACGATTTTAGAATTTAATAAAAATTAGAAAAAAAACTTTTTTTTTTACTAAATTTAAGCAAACCCTTTATAATAAATAATTACTGAAAATTTTTTAAATTTATGAACAATATAGGCTAAAAGTAAAATTATTAACTTAATAAAAATTCAAGGTAAAAAATGATTATTTCAATGTTTCAATGTTTCAATGCTTCTAACTTCAAAATCCCATGAATCGAAAAAATCCTGTAAAACAATTACTTCCACAGCTTGATTATTAGCTTCGTTGCTTAACGTTCTTTTATCTTTTGTAACGATTTTAAGATTATTTCTTTTAGCTAATTCAATTAACCCAACATCAATAAAATTAATTTCGTAAAATATTTTTTTATATTCTTGTTTTTGAGATAATTCTATAATTTGTATGAGCTTTTCATCTAATTGCTTTTGAATTAAAAAAGAAATTGAAGATTTCCATAATTCTTGTAATAAATTTCCTTGAATGTCAAAGCGGCTTTTAAATATTCCATTCACCTCGGTTATAACGTTTGCTGTTGTAACAAATTCAGCAATAGAATTTAAAAATCTTATATATTTCTGCTTATAATTTATCCCTTTATTAAATAGCTTTTCAGTTTGTTTTGCAATGTAATCTTTACTATTTACATTTTCATAATAATAAATAATTAAAGATTCAGCCAGAAATCCAGTATCTATAACTGCTTTTCTTGGAATTAAAGGTAAAAATGATTTAATACTATTGTTATTCATATTTTATCAACAATTGGTACTCCACTATTAAGCGATAGTAAATCTCTATAATCTTCAATTTTATGATATGTAGAATTGAGAATAGATTCAAATTCATCGCTCTCCTTTATTAAATCAAGGTAAAAATCGTTAATGCTGTTTGATTTCAATAATTCAAAGAATTTGTCCTTTTCATTGTCCCAAATAACTTTAAAAATGTTAGAAAAGTCTAATTCTCTTTGATTATTAATTAAAAATACAGCAACCCATTCCAATGTGTTTTTATCTTTGAGATATTTAAAATTACTTTGAGTAATTTCACTGAGCATAGTATATTTTTCAATATTTTTATAGATTAATTGTTCAAACTCTTTATTGCTAACTAAACTGTTGAATAAGACATTGCAACAATTATTAAGCAATTCTCTTTTTGTATTATATTCATTCGTTAAATTTTCAAGTTCTGGGAAGTCAATTTTAATCAATTGCTTAAAGTTCGGATAATAAACAGAATCGAAATAATTGTCAAGTTTTTTTATTTTTACTAAATCACGGTAGGTACGATTCCAAGTAAAATCTTTATTACTTAAATAGTATTTTGTCTCATCTAAACCTGTTATAATTGGATTTAGAACTGTATCAAGCCAAACTCTCGCAATTTTTGGAGTAATTCTTTTTTTTGATAAAGATTTCATAAAAATCTGCAATTAGTGTATAAACAATTATAAAACAATAAAATTAACTAAAATAAAATTGCTTTCCAAATTCTTTTTGTTGAATTGAAATGATAAGAAATTCCATATCTGGTAGATATGGAATTTCTATTAATAAATATTTTAGCTAAATGCAAAGATTTGAACTTGACTTGTATTGTCTTTTTTTTCAGAAAACCTTTTTTCAATTTCCTTTAAAACATTATCTTCGAAAAACTCTTCACCGCAATTTGAACAAATTAAAGCTGGTACTTTTCTTATTACAATAAGATTTTTGTTATCATCGGTGCTAATTGTTGAGCTCCCATGTTTTAAATCTGCACCGCAGATGCTGCATTTTTTCTTCATTTTGTTCTCCTTGTAATAAAATCTTCCATATAATAATCTAAAGACGGATTATAAACTGTAATAATATATAAGAGATTATTTTCTTTGTCGTAGGAAAAAACAATATGCAATGGTTCATTTTTTAGAAAACATAATAGTAAGTAACTTGGATATGGCTTATCATCTGGATATTGATTAATAATTAAACCGTTTTTTAAGCAATCTAAAACATTTTCTCTATTAATTTTTCTTTCTAACATTCTAATAACAGAATGTTTTCTCCAAACTATATTTCCTTTTTTATAGCTTCATATATGTCTTCCAATGTAATCAAAATTGAAGATATTAATTGATAAATAGAAATAACTCAATTCAAATAACAAAAGTTATTTTTTTCTAAATTAATAAAATTAACTAAAATAAAATTGCTTTCCAAATTCTTTTTGCTGATTTGTTGATTTGTTGATTCGTTGATTCGTTGATTCGTTGATTCGTTGATTTGTTGATTCGTTGATTTGTTGATTCGTTGATTTGTTGATTCGTTGATTTGTT
>CAZCLJ010000331.1:0-4893 GCA_964499465.1 uncultured Hyphomicrobiales bacterium | reverse complement strand
TTATTGAATAAATAAAAAAATTTATATAATAAATTAAACGATTTATTGAATAAATTAGAAAAATTATTAAATAAATTGAACGAATCATTGAATAAATTAGATATTTTATAAAACAAAATGAAAAAATTATTGACTTAATTAGAAATTAAAGGCGCAATTATTCTTTTCGGTGCAATTTACCTAACTCATTTATTTTCGTTATGGGGGCTGGAGTTCTGAATTTTCCTTTTCTTTCCAAAAAAATTAAAAAAATTTTCATATTTTACAAAAATATTTTATTTCAAGTGAAACAGGAAACAAAAATTAGTGTCTTTGCTTATGTAAAAAGTGAAAATATGAAAATATTCGAAAAATATAGCGACGAGAAATTACTCGAACTTGTAAGAGAAAGCAAAGAACCAGAAAAATCTGATGCTTTTTCAGTTCTATACCAGCGGTATAGCGGGAGAATTTATCTTTACTGCAGAAAGATTTTTGGAGAAGGAACTTTTGCAGAGGACATCTTTCAGGATACTTTTATGCAATTGCTTAAAACGATTGAAAAAGGAAATAAAATTAATAATCTATTGGGATATTTATTGAGGACTGCGAGGAATTTATCCTTAAACTTCAAGCGTAATAACAATAAAAATCAATTTGTGGAATTTGAAGACTATCAGGCAATAATAGAAGATTCAACTCTTTATTTCAAAGAACTCACGCAAATCGTTGATTCAATGCTTGAAATGCTTCCAGAAGCTCATAAAGAAGCATTCGTCCTGCAAAATTATCTAGGACTTTCATACAGCGAAATTGCAAATTTAACAGAAGTGCCCGTTTCTACTGTCCGAAACAGGATTGTAAGGGCAAAAACAAAACTCAGAACTATATTAGAACCAATTTTAGAACCAACATTTCCAGAAGGGAACTAAATACGATGGAAAATCCAAATCTATATAGTGAACTTATTTGCTTGGTTATTGACGGTGAAGCAAGCGAGGTTGAAAGGCAATCACTCTTTTCAGAACTTAGCAAATCGCCGGAATTACAAGTTGAATTTCAAAATACATTAAAAATAAATAATGCTGCGAAGAATTTTGCTTCTCAAAGCACCGTGCCTAACGAAATAACACAAAATTTCTTTGCTAATGCCGGCTTAAGATATAATGGTCCAGCAAGTATTCCAAATACTATAAGCCCAGCTAAATCTATTTTGTCATCAGCAAAATCTTTTCTTGTAAATAATTCATATTTCAGCAAAATAGCTTATGGACTTGCCGGATTTTTTCTTGGTGGTATGATTACTTATTTTATTTGGGAAAATAATGATGGTTTGCTTAACAATACTGATAAAACACAAACAACATCAATAAATAAAAGCGATTATTCAAATAATTCCAATTTAAGCACAAATCCATTTACTAACCAACATTCAACAGAATATAAAAGCACTAATCATAATTTGCCATTTTTAGCAAGTGAAAATATTGGTGCAAAAAAAGTAGCAAAAAGAAGTAAAAACAATTTCAGTGCAGTTGCTTATCAAGATGATTTAAAAGAAGAAATAAATGCTGGTATTAATAGAGAAAATGAAAAGCAATACATTGTTTTAATCAATCCAATCAGTGTTTTAGAAAGTAAAAAACCTATATTTTTAAACAATAATTCTTTAAATGATGTAAATACATTAAATACAAATATATTTGCTAATGCATCAAATTCAGATTTGTTTGAAACGAATCAGGAAAAATTGGGCTTATCAATTGAATATAAAAATTCTTCTTACTGGAATTTTAACAGGGAAAATGTTTTTCCGAGCGAAATATCAAAATTTCATAATATGGATTTGTTCGCATTTTATGAATTGTCTGATTTAATTTCCTTAGGAATTGGGGTTAAACAGGAAACTTTTTATACAAAATACAATACAACTGAAAAATTTAGCAGTGATTATATTTACGAGCAGCAACCAAATATAACAAGTTATGAAATTGCTGGAAGACTGTTTCCATTCAATGAATCTACATTAAATCCATATTTGCAGTTAAATGCCGGCGCCAGTAATTATGGATATACATATAGAATAATTCTTGGAAGCAATTTTCAAATTTATGATAATTTGGGCTTACTGCTCTCACTTGATTATTCCTCATTCATTTACAATCACAAATCCAATTGGAACACTACAAACAAAATTGGATTAAACTATGGATTTTATTATCAATTTTAAAAGAGGTAACAATATGAAAAAGAAATTAATTTTAATTATTATTTTATCAGCTTTTATTTTCAATAGCTGCAATGACATAGTCGATTCAGACAAGAATATTAAAAAAACGAAAATTCAATATAAATACTTGCTGAATGACCAGGAAAAATCAGTAATTATGCCACTTAAAGTGGGTAACGTGTGGTACTACGATGTAGCCGAATACAATTCAAATGGAGATGAAATTAAAACATACAAAGATTCTATTTATATTTATGGCACTAAAATGATTGGTAATGAAAAATGGTATGTTACCAGATTTCCAATGATATCAGATGAAGAAATATACCTTGCAAATACCGATGTCGGGCTTTATGTAAGATGCGATTGTGAGGATACAGCATTTCTTTATGCAAAATATCCGAACTACCAGGGTGAATATCTTGAAAGAAAATTCAATGGAATTTTAATTGATTCAGCAGGTAACGAGATACAAAAAGAAATTTATTTTATTAAAAAAGCTGTAAATGAATCTATATCAACATCTTTAGGCGAAATGAACTGCATAAATTACATCGGCACTTTAGGCACACCAGATGATATAATCAATAATACGCCAAGAATAAAACAATGGTTCAAACCCGACTTTGGTCTTGCTAAATCTGCTATATATAACTTTAATTCAGACAAACCCGAAATTGTTTATAGTATTATTGAAAGCATCGAAAGTAATGATGATTGTCAATTTGAAATCAATGAAAATATTCAAAGATTGGTTAATAATAACGATAACCCTTGGCAAGTTGAATTAAAAAACGAAAGCGCAAGCAGCATTACTTTAACATCTGCTTTTGTTGAAAGTGAAAGCCAAACTGGCTCTACTACAATTTCAAATACTTTCGAATTAAGTTTACCTATTATTTTAGGTCCAGGTGAATCAGTAAATTTTGATTTAAATATCTTTCCAATTCAAACAGGCGCATATAACTCAACAATAAAAGTAATGTCAAATGACAAGTGTATATTTTACATTACTATAAATGGAACTGTGTTTTAAAATTCTAGTGCTTGACCACATTAATTGTATAATATTATTTGTCATTCTTCACTTTGTTACCAATGACATCTTTGTTTGCAAAGCCAATAAAATACAGAACAACACTAATAAATTCCCCCTACCCCCCTTTTTCAAAGGGGGGAAAGAAAATTTGTATTAATTCCCCCCTTTGAAAAAGGGGGGTAGGAGGGATTTTGACATTCTATTGTCATAAGTCCTTATTAATTAATGTCATCTCCATTTAAATAAGGGTAGTCCTTTATAAGGGGGGCGGAATGATATAAGATAATAAGCTATATAACGATTTACAATAAAAAGATTATTTAAGAAAAAATAAATTCACAAAAAATTATTTTATCATTTTTTTTTAGGAGAAATATTATGAAAAAGTTAACATCTTATTCCGTTACTTTAGCATTAGTTGCTATCGCAATGCTAATTAGCATTACAGCACAGATAAAAGCGTCTGCACCAAATCCAGCTGCAGGTCTTCAACAAACTGGTTTTTCTTATGATACCGTCAATCAAATACACTATATTGATATGATGTGGTATAAGGGATTAGTTACTGAAAGCGAACAAGCTGCTACTGGATACTATATTTATCGCTCAATGTATGGGCATAACAACGAATACGATGAATTTGAACTTGTTGGAACCAAATTAGTCGAAGATGACTCAGCTTTTGTGAAATTTACCGACCAGGTTCCAGTTCAGGCGCCTTACGAATACTACGTTAAAGCATTCAATGGTGAAGAAGTAAGTGAAATGTGTACACCAGCTATATGCTTTTCTTTTGGTAGATATTGCGTTGATTTAAACGATGCAATTCTTATTTTCACTACTTTCCCGGAAACCTTTATTTCACTTGGCGAAATATATGAATACACAGCTTTTGCCCAGCATCGCAGCATAAGAGTGCAAGGACTTGTTCGCTACGAATTATTGGAATTTCCAGAGGGAATGACTATTGACGACGAAACAGGTGAACTTTCCTGGACAGCGCCAAGCGAGGCAAGTGGGAATTATCATGTAAAATTAAGAGCTTGGTCACTTGATGACGCAAGCGCAGAAGCAATTCAGGAATGGTATATCAGAATTGCTGACGATTACGAACAAAAAGTTATTTTCTCTTCAGTAGAAGACGAAATCAGCTATAATTTGAATATTTTCCCAAATCCAACTATGGATTTGATTACTATCCAATTTGATGAAACTTCAGATTTTACGGAAAATCTAAATATTAAAATCTTTGATTTCCTTGGAAATGAAATATTAAATCAAAAAATATCAACATTAAACAATAGTTGTCAAATTAATTTAAATAATTTAATTTCTGGAACATACTTTGTTAAAGTTGGAAATACTGTTAAACGCTTTGTAAAAATTTAAAAGAATTTAATCAAAACTCCTTATGATTAAAGCAACTTTCCGGGTCTGTTCTTAGCACTCGGAAAGTTTTTTTTAGAACTCCAGTCCGCTCATAATTTCAGAACTCTTGACTCCATAACTAAAATAAAGGAATTAGGAGAATTGTCTCGTAAAGAACAAATTCGCAGTTAGCGATTAATATTTTATTAGCTATTGGTCATTAGTCATTTGTCATTAGTTTGTAACTACTAATGACTAATTACGAATAACTAATGAC
>CAZCLJ010000330.1:0-4916 GCA_964499465.1 uncultured Hyphomicrobiales bacterium | reverse complement strand
ACTCTCTGGATTCTTCACTTCGTTCAGAATGACCGACAAAAATAAAGATGTCATTCCGACTCTTCAGATAAAAGAAGACCCTTATTTAGATGGAGATGACATAATTCTAAACTTTTGCAAAGTTAAGAAACTTTACAAAAGTAGAAGAAATCTTCTTACTTTGCAAAAGTTTCTTAACTTTTGTAAAGTTTAAAACAAAGATGTCATTGGTAAGCGTAGCGAGAAATCTCACAAGTTGTTGCAACCACTAAATTTGAGATTCAGAATAATAGTATTTTACAGTCATACGAGCAGCTGTTCGTATTACATCTATCTCTTGTCATGCGAACAACTTGTTGCTCGTATGACTGAAAGAAGAAAAATAAGCTAATAAGGTTAATTATTCTTTGGTGATTTTTTCTACTAAGGTTATTAAAAAATAAGGTTTCTTGCTAAAACAATAAAACCTTATTTCAATCATTAACCTTAGTAGAAAAATGATTGCACGTTTTAAATAACCTTATTAGGTTATATAAGTTTCCTTCCCAAGTGCAACTTTGGAAGAAGAGGGAAATCAATGTCATGCGAACAACGAAGTTGCTCGTATGACCTAAGCTTGTTTTTCGTATGACGTTAAAAACCTTTATTCTATTCCCTCCGTTTCTTCTTCTACCTTTCTTTTCTTCCAGCGACGCCCCTTGTAAATTAGGTAATCGTTGTATCTTGCCGGATTTGAATGGGCAAACACATTTTTGCCGATTTCGCAATACTTACTAACGAGTTCGTAAATTGCATTTCCTTTGCTAATCCGTTCCGCAGTTTTATTCGCCCGCAATTCAATCATTTCCTTTTGCTTATTTTTCGCTGCTTCAAAGTCGTTACATTCCGCTTCAAAATCGTCGAGCATAGCTTGGGTTAAACCAGTTTCAGCGAGTTCGTCTTTCACTTCATTCAAAAAAGTAACTGCTGCCCTTGCATTGTCTAAAAGCTTCGCATCGGAAAAGCTATTCATACCTGAAGCCCCGAAACGTTTGTATTTACTTGATTTTTCTCCCCACTTGAAAGCAACACGCATGCCCATTTGCCTGAACGTTTTCTGTAAAATCAATTCTTTTTCCAACTTCTCAACAGTTGCTTCCATAACATTTGCTTTAACAAAAGTATCATCTGGGAATACTTTAAATTCATCTATAAGTTCGTTCAATGCAGAAATTTTCTCTTGCGTTACACCAAAAACAAGTAACTCTGACAAATCGCGCTCAAGAAATGAACAAATCATAGAGCTAAACATAGAAAGTTTAGAATCAGTTATTAAATAATTCCTTTGCAAGACAGAATTTGACATTTTAAATTTCCTTTCGTTTTCTTACAAAATATAAAAAACATCAATGAAAATTGATTTATATAATTTAAACGTAAAAAAAAGTATATTTATTGTATCATAAATCAACTTAAATATAATATATATTCATTTAAATACAATAATCAATTACTTTAAAATAATATAAATCTATTTAAAAGTAATAAAAATCTATTTAATTATTAATAAAAGTAACTTAAAGACAATATTTATATGTTTAAAAGTAATAAATTGATGTTTAAATGAAGTAAATTGAATACAATTTATTACTTTTAAACATAAAAATAATATAATTAAATTTAATTTTATTACTTTTAAACAAAAATATATAAAATTTAAATAACATTATGAATAAATAAAATAAAAATATGAAATAATCATATAAAAATTAATTATAATTAAAAATCATTATAATAAATTTAATCATTAAATCAATATTATGAAGTAAATATTTGATGTATTTAATTATATCATATCTATTTTTATAGATGACTTTTCTGTTTTTATAAAAGAAAAATATGTTTTTAAAAATAAGGAATGCTAATTAAAACTTATCATTTTTATTTTTAAAAATGAGGAAAGTAAATTGAAAAAAGAAAATTCTATATTTAAAAAGGATATTTTAAAATTGAAAGAGTATATTTTTTTATTGAAGGATGGAAAAAGGGTAATGAAAGAGGAATAATATTTGTTACAATGCTTTAATTATGTCTTTTTACTCCTTAGGAATTAAATATTTAAGTGCATATTCTATATTTAATCCCTACGGGATAAGCACCGTAAGAAATTATTTTTGTTACAAATATATAATTCCTACGGAATAAATTTCAAAGGAACATTCCAAGTGCAATTTGGGATGGAGTGGGAAAATCATACTATAAACTTGTTGCTCGTATGACATTTTTCTCTTGATTTGTCTTATATGTGTAAAGACTTCATTTATTACTTTCAAAATCCAATTGTAACTTTTCTTTAAATTTATAATTATTATATTGAAATAATTGATAAAAATGATAATTTAGTATTTTGAATTTTTTTTATTGAGTGAAATATTAGTATAAGATTAAAAGATGATAAAATGGTTTTGTATGACAAGCTATATTTGAAAACGATTTACATTGTTCTACTTTTATTTTGCTATCTTAATACAGCAAATTCTCAGAACGTTTCTAATAACATTATAGCATCAAGCAAGAATAAATCAATATTTGAAATTGGTGAAATTCAAATTGAAGGGAATAATTTTTTTTCTGAATCAGAAATAAAAACTGTTATTTCATCGCGAACAACTAACCGAAGTTGGCCCCATCTGATTTTACAGTATTATTCCGAGCAAATTCAAATAAATTCCGCATCGCAATTCATCTTACCTCCTTATCTCATTGCTACTTTAAACAATATTCTTTACAAAATGGATTATGAAATTCAATACTTTGAGAAAATAAAAGCGAAAATTGATGTTGAAAATATTGTAAATCTTTATTTTCAAAATGGATTTCATAACGTAGAAGTGAATTACGAATTTTTTCCTGATTTCAAATCAAGATTAAATGTATTAAAATTTAATATTATTGAAAATGAGCAATATAAAATTAAGTCAATAAATTACTTAAACCTTGACAGCATTGATTATGAAACAAAAAATCTGATTGAAAAGAATAAAGCTTTAAAGAAAGAAAATTTTTATAATCTTGGAAAATTGAATAATGAAATTATTAGAATTCAATCAGTTTTGCTAGATAATGGCTATTACTACTCGAAATTCAATACACCAATAATCACAATAGATTCAACAGAAAAAACTGATAGCATTACAGTTGAATTTATTCCGGGCAAAAGACAAATCATTTCAAGCATATCATATATTGACAGCACGAAAGGTCAATCGGTTGTTGCACGTCCAATGAAAGAGCGGCAGCTTGATTTTAATGTGGGTGATTATTATAGTTATTCTGATGTGCAAAGTTCAACTGAAAATATACTATCACTCGGAGCTTTCGATATTGTTTCAATTGATACATCTTCAATCTTTGAACCAACGACAGACAGCACACTATCATTTGTAGTTTTTACTCAATATAAAAAGCAACAGGAATATGGTTTCGGTGCATTTATCAACAGGACAGCATTGGATAATCTGGTAAATCTTGGTGTGGAAGCATCTTATTTCCACAGAAATATTTTTGGAGCCGCTCAGTCGATTAATCCGTTTGCCCGTGTAGTGATGAACGATATAAGCCGTTCTCTTTCCAATATATCACAAGCAGAATTTGAATATCAATTTGGTATCAATTTCGCCCAACCCTTGCTGGAAACTTACGATAAAGCAAGGGTAGGTTTATCATTTCAGTTTTTGTGGTCATTGCGTTCTTTAGATGAATACCTTCGTATTAATACCTTTTCACTGCCGATTAGGTTTCCAATAGTATTACCACGCTGGACTTACTTCAGTTCTATGGAGTTAAATTTAACATTAGAGAGGCAATCTCCACAAAATTTAAGTGATGCAATAGTAAAGTCTTTAAGTAATGCAAAAAATTTAAAGGATTCACTAAATGTATATGGAATATACTCTCTTTACAGCAACTTAGATGAGTATATCAATACAAAATCGCCTTGGCTAACAGCGGATATACTCGGCTTTTCAATTTATGGCGATACGCGGGACAATCCATTTACTCCGACACAAGGATATTTTTCTGCCTTAAATATTGAGGGCTGGAATGCAGTTTTTTACCCAATTCAACTTTTGTTTGATGCTGCAAATCTAAACAATAAAATTATGGGTGCAGCTAAATATTTTAGATTTCAACTTACAAATTACTGGTTTTGGAACTTAAACAGAAAAACAGTGCTTGCTCTCAAGCAAAGAGAAGGTTACATTCACTGGTTCGATAAAAGCAATTCTTATGTCCCTTTTGAAAGGCAGTTTTTTGCAGGTGGTGCAAACAGTGTTCGCGGCTGGCAGTCCAGAAAGTTAAGATATACTAAGGGAATTGAATTGGAAGATGAAAATGATGATATCATTTATAATTTTATGTCAGATTATATTGGAAATAACACTCTAATTGAAGGTAGTTTGGAATTTCGTTATACTTTTCCAAAACCAGACGGTTTAGACCCAATGATTGCAGAACAAATTGCAAATTTGGGAGTTACAGCATTTTTAGACTGGGGCAATTCTTTCGGTTGGTTGGTTCTTGACGAAAACGGTGAATATCTTTATAAATACAAGTGGTATGAATATATTACAGGGCTTGCAGTTGCAGCAGGATTAGGTTTGCGATATAATACTCCCATTGGTCCTATTCGATTGGATTTTGCTATTCCGATATATGACCCATCAGCAAGGCATAATAAAACAATTTTCACAAAAGAAAATGCTCTTAATTCAGTTGTATTCCATATCGGTTTGGGAAATTCGTTCTAATAGGTTATTGGGTTAATGGGTTATTGGGCTAATGGGTTATTGGGTTATTGGGTTATTAGGTTATTGGGTTATTAGGTTATTAGGTTATTGGGTTATTAGGTTATTAGGTTATTAGGTTATTAGGTTATTAGGTTATTAGGTTATTGG
>CAZCLJ010000329.1:0-4931 GCA_964499465.1 uncultured Hyphomicrobiales bacterium | reverse complement strand
TAGCATTATTGAAAAAATTGAAAATCTCTATTACGTAAATTTGGGAGAGTTAGAGCTTAATAGCATTGAATAACCTAACACAGAAAAAATCTCGTAGAGATGAGAACACTCCTACGGAGTTCATTTATTCTTTGTTTTTGATTTGCTATTAGGATAACACATCTAAGATTTTATTCATTTCATATCCCTACAAAATGCAATTTTCCAGTCATACTATCAGCAAGTTGTTCGCATTGCCAAAATATACTTTCTGACTTCAAAGAATAGCTATTCCATATCTGGCAGATATGGAATAGCTATATATCTTATTTATTTTGTATTTAGTTGCTAGTAAAATAATTCGTAAAAAGACTTATTATATTGTGTCATTTCGAAACGAAGTGAGAAATCTCAAGTTCCGTAGTAGCAATAACTTGTGAGATTTCTCACTTCGTTTCGAAATGACAAGACTGCGAAATACCAAACTACGAGGAATCAGGAGTTCTGAAATTGTATAATACTATCTCACAATAACAAAATTCTTTGTTATGCTGCCCGTTTGATTAACAAAGGCACAATGATACATACCTACCGGCAAATCAGCAACTGTAATATTTACTTTATTGCTAATTAATTCTTTTTTATCAATTCGTTTTACTTCCATTCCAAGTGAGTTAAAAATAGAAATATACATTACTTTTTGAAAATCATCACAGAAAATAGATAATTGACTTGAAGCAGGATTGGGATAGATAGAGGTTTCATAAGTAGTTTCATAGTTTTCTTCAACGTCAGTAATACCAAAATCAGAAAGTTTTGCTTTATAAAAACCTTCACCGTAACCAACTGCTATATAAACATTTTTATTATGAATAGAAAGATTAGTAATGTAAACCCTATCACTAATAATTGGATTTATATTATTCCATGTTAATCCATTATCTTTAGAAAGAAATAATCCATTGGAGGTGCCTGCAAAAATATTTTCATCTACTACTCTTAAATGATTGATATAAACTTCTTCAAGTCCGATTTGCGTAGGAGTCCAATAATTGCCATTATCAGTAGATTGGAAAAAAGCACTTCGCCAGGAGCCGGCAAAAACTCTGTCGGTTCCGGCAGCTAAACTGTAAATATGCATTAAAGTCAAACCGGAATCGGCTCTTACCCAACTTCCACCATAATCCGTTGATTTTAAAATACCATTACCATAAGTTCCGGCATAAATAATTGAATCTTTAACCGCAAGCGCTCTTACATTTTTATTTGTTATATCTGAATTAATATCAGTCCAGCTTTCGCCTTTATCAGTTGATAAAAACACACCTTTCCCATCTGAATAAGCAAATACATCATTTTTATACATAACTAAACGACTGATAGAAGTATAATTTAAACCTGCAAAGTTCCAAGTTTCGCCGTCATCAGTAGAGCGGAAAATACCCGAAGTAGTGCCAACAATAATATTACCATCAATAATTGCTATTCCTGTTAAGGTTTGGTATGGTAACTTAATATTAAAGTTCGTCCAGCTATTTCCATTATCAGTGGATTTGAAAATATCCTTTTGTGTAGAACAGTATAAATTTCCATCTTTATAAGCTGTGTTTATTACAGTAAGAGCAAATAATTTATTATTCGAAAAATTCCAATTTTCTCCATAGTCTTCCGATTTCAAAATGCCATGACCATTTGTTCCTGCAAATAATTTTGAACCATCTGCACTAAAACTTATTATCTCTTCTTTTACCAAAATAGAATCAATAACACTCCATTTATTTTCATCATTTTTTGATAAAATAATTATCCCAGCATTTGTGCCGACTAAAATATTATCATTATTTGGTAAAATGGAATTTACTTTATAATCATTTAAGAGTGTATCAACAATTTGCCATGTATCTCCGTCATCAGAAGAATAGAAAAGCCCATGTGGGTCAGAGCCGGCAAAAAAAGTATTGTCGTAATAAACTACACTGTTTATGAAATTAAAATAAGGCATAATTGTGTCTATAGTAATCCAGTTTGCACCATTATCACTTGACATATAAGCATGAAATTCAGCGCCAGCAATAATTATATTATCACTAAAAGCAATTGAATTAATATTAGTCATACTGGTTGAAGATATTTCTGTCCAGTTTGCACCATAATCAGTTGATAAATAAATTCCGGCAGTAGTTAATGCATAAATATTATTATCTTTTATTGAAAAGCCATTAACGGAAAATAAACTCGGCATACCATTATTTGCTGCTTCCCAACTTTGCCCGAAATCTGATGATACAAAAGCACCGCCATAATTAGTGCCAATAAACACTAAGTCATTAATAATCGCTACTGCATAAATACTGGTAAAAGTTAAACCGGTATTAATCGGCGACCAGTCTGCACCATTATTAGTCGAAATAAAAACACCATTAGAGCTTCCTAAGATAACAGTATCTCCTTTTGTCGCAATTGAATAAATTGCACCGTTAAAAGGTCCATTGCATCTCTCCCACTGAGCTTTTAAAGAAAAACTCATTGTTATTGTTAATAATAGAATTAACAAGAAAAACTTTTTCATAATTATTCCTAAAAAGTGATTAAATATTTAATTTTGTAATTCATCTATTGATTTTAATAAATGATTCAATTTAAATAACAAAGTTGATGTATCTGTGAGATTCTTCTCTGTATCCAGAATGACAATATTTTAAACTTCACTTATATCTAATTAGGCGCAAAAAACAACTAATTTGCTCTTTTTTTTACTTTTATACGATTTTACAAATATAATAAAAAATATTATATATGCAAATAAAATAGTTCAAATTGATTTGATTGAGTAAAGAAATTTTCTGAACTATGATTTATCTGATTTATTTGATTAAGATGATTTTCTTTCTTAATAATATTATAAAAGTCAGAACCTTGATTAAAGGATTACAGGATTTCTTGATTAATATAGAAAAGAATCAGGAAATCTTTAAATCCTTTCAATCAAGGTTCAAAGACAAAAAAATAATCATCTTCATCACAAAAATCACAGTTCAAAGACAAAAGAGAAATAAAAGTCATATTATCAACTTGCTTCTCGTATAACTGGAAAAATATAATTAATTTGCTTTTTATAAAATAATTTGATTAAAAATGTTTTCAAAGAAAAAATATTTTGAATTATAATAATTTATTTTTAAATTACTTTTTTTTAATAGTGAAAATATTAAATGACTAATGTAGTACATAGATTGATAGAAACACAGGAATTCGCTACTCTCCCACCAGTAGCCACTCATGTATTGAATATGCTGGAAGATGATAACGTAGATATTCGTAAAGTATCTACTATAATAGAAACTGACCCATCATTAACATTGAAATTACTTAGAGTTGCCAATTCTCCATTGTATGCAACGAGGACAGAAATCAATTCTATTCAACAGGCAATTATTACATTAGGATTAAACAGATTAATCAACATCGTACTGGGTGTTTCCATTTTTTCTCGCTTTCTGATGAATACCAATAAAGACGTCAGTGTAATAATGGAACGTTTTTGGTGGCATTCTTCCTGTACGGGTATTGTCGCCAAAGCATTGTCCAAGAAAATAAATAAGTTTTTTAAAGAATCTGAATTTATTGGCGGACTTTTGCATGATATTGGAAAATTAGCAATGATTCAGTATGATTCTATTAAATATCTTCAGGTTTATGATTTAATTGAAAGTAAAAACTATACTGACATTGAAGCAGAGCAAGAATTGTTTGGCACTGACCATTCAGAAATCGGAATGAACATAGCAAAATTATGGAAATTACCTGCTGATTTAAGTGATATTATTTCTTCTCATTTGCATCCCAGTTTACTTAGTACTAATATCGAAGTTGTTGCTGTTGTTCGTTCTGCAGACATTCTTTGCGAAATGTGGGGCGCCGGAATAGGAGAAGGACTTAAAATAGTTAGTTTCAAAGAAGAAGAATGTTGGAAAGTCCTTTGTAATTCTTTCCCGGAATTATTAAACTTAGATATGGAAGTTTTTACTTTTGAACTCGAAGAAGAATTTAAAAAAGCGTTAGCATTCTTAAATCTCTTAATTCAGGAAGTTAATTAGCTTGAACTATTTACGTCTTTTGCTTTTTATTGGTTTATGGTTTCAGAACTCCTAACGTCTCGTAGTTTGTTATTTCGCATATTTAATAATGAGTAGTTAAATTTTTAAAAGAGTACTATCATTAAGTCATTATTTATTGGTCATTCGTCATTAGTAGTTACAAACTAATGACGAATGACCAATAAATAATAGAACGATATTTGCTAACTGCTCAGTTGTTTTTTACGAGTCAAATCTCCTAACTCCTTTATTTTCGTTATGGGTGCTGGAATTCTGAACTTGTGAGATTCTTCTCTTCTTTTCCAATGACATCTTTATTTTTACTCTGCAAAACTTTGCAAAAGTTCTTGAACCAGATGTCCTACATCTGCAAGATGTAGGACATCTTTATCTTTCTTCTCGTTATGTCATCTCCATTTATACTAAACCGCTAACTAATAGTACAAAATCTTAATGTCATTTCGAACCCCAATATAAAGGAAGACCTTTATTTAAATGGAGATGACATAATTTAACACTGTCATTCTGAGGCGAATATAAACGAAGACGTTTACTTTTGAGAAAATGAACTTTTTAGTCATCGGACATCTGGCAGATGTCCGATGACTTTAGTCAACATATAAATTCAATATAACTATTTGTTATACATATAGTTACGTGATATAAAAGCCAAAGTGGTTCATTAGGAACGAAGTGAAGAATCCAGAATAAATTCTTTAAACCACTATCCTCTGGATTCTTCACTTCGTTCAGAATGACTGACAAAAGCAAAGATGTCATTAGCAACCCCAATATAAAGGAAGACCTTTATTTTAATGGAGATGACATAATTTAACACTGTCATTCTGAACGAAG
>CAZCLJ010000328.1:0-4967 GCA_964499465.1 uncultured Hyphomicrobiales bacterium | reverse complement strand
AACCTTTTAACACCTCCCCTGCCCCTCCTTATTAGGAGGGGAATAAGAACAGTTCAGTGTTTTAGCGTTCCCCTCCTAACAAGGAGGGGCAGGGGAGGTGTATTTTTGCCTTTTTAAACACTTGAATACTTAAACACTTTTTTTTATTTTTTCTTATATTACACACACTTTCGATAACTAGTGTTGTAATTCGTTAAAAGACTTATTATATTGTGTCATTTCGAAACGAAGTGAGAAATCTCACAAGTCATTGCTACTACAGAACTTGAGATTCCTCACTTCGTTTCGGAATGACAAGAAATGTTTATTAGGTTTTCAATAAATTATTACACTAGAAAAGTTGAATTAACAATTAACAATTAACAATTAATCATTAATCATTATCTCTTTCACATCATCAAATTTATCGTAACCATTCATAGTTACACCTTTTATTGTTCTTTTCACTAAACCTTGCAAAACTTTACCGGCACCTACTTCTGTGAAGGTATCAAATCCATCTTTTTGCATTTCAAGAAGGGTTTGCGTCCACAGAACTGGAGAGGTTAACTGAAGAATAAGAGCGTTTCGCAATTCTTCTTTGTAAAAAGTTGGTTTTGCAAAAACATTGGTATAGACTGGAACAGTAGTATTTGAGAAATTTGCTTTTAAAATTGCCTGTTCTAAATCTTTTTTAGCTGGCTCCATAAGTGGTGAATGAAAGGCGCCACTAACAACTAATTCAGTAACCATTTTAGCGCCTGCTTCTTTGAAAGCATTAGTATGATTTCTTAAATAATCAGCTGAGCCGGAAACAACGATTTGTCCCGGAGAATTAAAATTAGCAGCGACTACACAATCCCCGTTACCTTTGTCAGTTAAATCTTTGCAGATTTCAACGATTTTTTCATCTTCCAAGCCAATAATAGCAAACATAGTTCCGGGAAGGTATTCGCCGGCTTTGAACATAAGTTCTCCACGCAAGGAAACGAGTTTCAATGCTTCTTCGAAGCTTAATGCACCAGCTGCATAAAGGGCAGCATATTCTCCAACTGAATGACCTGCAACGGCAGAATAATTTACTTTATTTTTTATTAAATCAGTAAGAACTGATGAATGAAGAAAAAGAGCGGGTTGAGTGTAACGGGTTTCTTTTAATTTTTCAATCGGTCCCTCGAACATAATGGAACTTAAGCTATAGCCCAAAATCTCGTCAGCTTGATTTATTTTATTTTTTGCAGATTCAACGTTTTCATATATATCTTTAAGCATACCGACATATTGAGACCCCTGACCTGATGAAAGCAAACTTATTTTCATTATAATTCCTTTTATTTATTCATATTCCAGCGTAAAAGAACGGAGCCAAAAGTATAACCTGCTCCGAAACTACTCATAATGATATTATCACCTTTTTTGATTTTTCCATCAGTGTTCCATTCGGAAAGGCACATAGGAATAGTAGCAGCGGTAGTGTTGCCATATTTATGAATATTAATCATAACCTGTTCTCTGGGTAATCCCATTCTTTCGGCAGTAGCAGTAATTATTCTCATATTTGCCTGATGAGGCACAAGCCATGCAACATCTTTGGTTTCGAGGTTGTTCCTGCGCATAATTTCGACAGTATTATCTGCCATTGCTTTAACGGCAGCTTTAAATACAGTTTGTCCGTCTTGTTTTAAATAATGCTCTTTATTTGTAACGGTTTCAATTGAAGGTGGTTTAGCACTTCCTCCTGCTTCCATTCTAAGATAAGGAGCGCCGGAGCCATCAATTTTTGTAATAAAATCAATAAGACCATTATCCGGGTCATTAGATTCTTCAATTAGGACAGCGGCACCAGCATCTCCGAAGAGCATAGCTTGAGTTCTGTCTTCGTAATCAGTAATTGTGCTCATCTTATCGCCGCCACATAAAAGGACACGCTTTGCTGCACCGCTTTCAACTAATTTACAGGCATTAACAAATGAAAACAAAAAGCCGGAACAGGCAGCAGAAACATCAAATCCCCAGGCGTTATTTGCTCCGATTTTGTGTTGAACTAATGCTGCAGTTGCAGGAAAAGAGTGGTCGGGAGTAACAGTTGCTACAATTATACAGTCAATATCATCTGGAGTAATACCTCTGTTTTCTATACATTTTAGTGCTGCGGGAACAATTAAATCTGATGTAGCGCCTTCTTTTGCTATATGGCGCTCAGAAATACCGGTTCTTGATAAAATCCACTCATCTGTTGTATCTAGATAGTTAGCGAAGTAAGCATTATCTAAAATTGTTGGTGGAACATAGTGTGCTACTGAAGTGATTGTTGCTCTCATAATATTTTTTAAATTTTTTTTATAAATTAAGTGCAGATTTAATTTTTTCGTTAATATTCTTATTGATATATTCAACTGCTCTGATTATCATATTTTGGATTGCAAGCGGAGAAGATTTCCCATGCCCGATAATGACAACGCCATTAACACCAAGCAATGGAACGCCGCCGTATTGCTGATAATCTAACTCTTTGAATAAATTCTTTAAGAATGGGGATATTAGTAGTATAATACCTTTATTTACTATGCTTTTTGCTGCAATTGCCTTTATTTTTCCTTTTAAAAAGGAAAAGACTCCTTCGGCAAATTTTAAAACCACATTTCCAGTGAAACCATCGCAAATGACAACGTCAATATTGCCTTGCAATAAATCTCTACCTTCAACATTTCCTATAAAATTCAAATTACTTTCACTTAGAAGTATATTTGTTTCCTTAAGTAACTCTGTTCCTTTTTCCTTTTCTTCACCAACGTTAAGCAAGCCGACTTTTGGATTTTCAATATTTAGCATTTGCTTGGAAAAAATATTTCCCATAACAGCAAATTCATAAAGGAATTTAGGTTTCGGCTCTAAATTTGCACCGACATCAAGGATAAGAACTGGACGGTTTGTAACAGTTGGGAAGAAAGAGCCGATTGTAGGGCGGCTAACGCCTTTTATTCTGCCAAGAAGAATCGTTCCAGTAGATAAAACAGCACCAGTATTGCCAGCAGAAACGAAAGCGTCAACTTTACGTTCGCTATGAAGTTCCATTGCTTTGTAAAGAGATGAATTCTTTTTTGTTTTGACAACCTGAGTAGGGTCATCGTGCATATTGACTACTTCATCAGTATGATGAATTGAATAGTTCATAGCACTGTTGTTTTGCTTGCTTAGAGCATCTTTGATTTTACTTTCATCGCCAACGAATACAATTTCAATATTGTGCTGTTGGTTTAAGATTTCTGAAGCAAGTAAAGCCCCTTTTATCTCGTTTGCAGGGGCGAAGTCTCCGCCCATTGCATCAAGAGCTATTTTATATGTTGGCTTTGTATTCATATTTTTCTGAATGCTAAATGCTGAATGATTTCAGAACTCCTGTTTTTATAGCAAAAATATATGGAGTAGGAGTTTTCATCGTAAAAAATAATTTCGCATTTTTCAAAATAAATTCGTTCTTAACCACATAAATAATGTATAATAATCTTGTCATTCTGAACGAAGTGAAGAATCTCACAATTCATTGTTAACACAGAACTTGAGATTCTTCACTACGTTCAGAATGACACTCAAAAGCATATAATTAATGTGGTAAAATAATAGCGAAAAAATCAAAACAGCTCTGACTTCCTGAATTTATACTTATATTCAACATTCAGAATTCCTTAAACCTTTGCTAACACTTTCCTTCCATTGTAGTATCCGCAATCAGGGCAGGCGCGATGAGATAACTTTGCTGCTCCGCATTGTGGACAAACAGATGTTGTTGCAGGATATGCTTTATAATGTGTTCTACGCTTGTCGCGTCTTTGTTTCGAGTGTCTGCGTTTTGGATTTGGCATCTTATTGTCTTTCGTTAATTAATTTTCAAATTCTTTAATGGAGCCCAACGCTCATCTATTATACTTACTTGATTAGCAATTGCTGGATTTTTTTTATTTGTATATTCTGAAAATATTTCTTCAAATTCCTTGTCTTCGTATTCAGGTGCAACGCGTTTCATCGGTAAATTTATTACTAATTCCTCACGAATTTCTTCAGTTATATCTATATACTTTAAATCTTCACTTATTATTCTTTCTTCTTTGTCGCCTTCTTCTACCTTATGACGAACACCATAGCTTTTTAGTAAGTAATCTATTTTTATTTCTGCTTCAATTTGCTTTTTAAATTCTGTTAGAGTTCTGTCGCAAATCAAATCAGCATTACAACTTGCTTTCCCTTCAATATATATACGCTTTCCAAACACTTTCATTTCTCCGGTGAATTTTACCTCACCACTAAACTCTGGGAAAATTCCGGGTATTTCTGAAGCTAAACAACTTGTATCTATTGGATAGTTGCCGTCTTTTAATCCCTGTATATATATTTTTATCATTTTTTTATTTAAAATAAATTTTGTTTTTATTCTTATAAACTTACAAAATTATAAACTTATTTTTATATTTCCAAATGTAATTTGTTGATTTGTTGATTTGTTGATTTGTTGATTCGTTGATTTGTTGGTTTGTTGGTTTGTTGGTTTGTTGATTCGTTGATTTGTTGGTTTGTTAGTTTGTTGATTCGTTGGTTTGTTGATTTGTTGGTTTGTTGGTTTGTTGGTTTGTTAGTTTGTTGGTTTGTTGATTCGTTGATTCGTTGATTTGTTGGTTTGTTAGTTTGTTGATTCGTTGGTTTGTTGATTTGTTGGTTTGTTGGTTTGTTGGTTTGTTAGTTTGTTGATTCGTTGAATTCCTTTTTGGTCATTTAGAACCCTAAAATAAAGCAAATACTTTATTTAAAAAGAGATGACATCTTTACGTATATCAACCAAAACTTTACGAAAGTTAAGAAACTTTCGCAAAGTAAAAAGAGCAAATACCAAGTTGCTTTTAATAATAAAATATGTTTATTTGTCATTCCGAACCCCCAAATAAAGGAAGATCTTTATTTAAATGAAGATGACATCACTTAACACAGTCATTCTG
>CAZCLJ010000327.1:0-4969 GCA_964499465.1 uncultured Hyphomicrobiales bacterium | reverse complement strand
TCTTTTCTTCCATGGCAATTTAAAACTCTTTTCACAAGAAAGCCAGTAGAACCATGTTTTAAAGCTAAAGCAGATGTGATATAAAAAATGGCATAGTAAATTCTGTTTAAAGCAGCTCTTAATTTTTTATTTTTTAAAAGAACTTCTGCTTCTTCAATCGTTTCTTTAGATTTCTGAATTCTATGATTTATAATAATATTTTTTTCTTCATCTGTCATAAAAAATACCTTCATTAAAAATATTTTCTCTTAATGGGGTTTTAGGATATAAAATATCATTCAAATTGAATAAGTGCTGGTCAATTATTACATCATGTTTTATCATTAATAAACATATAAAATTTGATATTTCATTTTCAAATCTCCAGTCGATTTCCCTGTCGAAAATTAGGGCAATGTCGTAATCAGAATTTTCGTTAAAATCGCCTCTTGCTCTCGAACCAAATAGATAAAGTCCGCGGAAATCAGAATATTTCTGCTTCAGTTCTTCTTTTATTTCATTTATAATATTTTCTATTTCAGTTTTTTGCATATTATTCCAGATTAATAAACTTTTCTATTTCTGAAACGAAATACAGCATATCTTTGAAATGTTCTTCAATAATATTTTTTTCATAAGGGAAAAAGTCACTATAATCGCTATCTTGCCTGTTATCAAAAGCGATTTTATAAATTTCTCCTAATTTCCTTTCCAATATATTATCCTTAATAAAGTTTTTATTGAACCAGCCCATTAATTGCTTGTGCTTTGAAGTAATAAAATCGTATTTATATGCTAATGCAGTAACAATATAAAAAATAGCGTAATAATTTCGATTAAGTGTATTTATAAATCTATCATTTTCAAAAGCAATTTTAGCATCAATAATCGTGTCTTTTGCTTTCCGAATTTGATTTTCAATAAGAATTAGTTTTCTTTCATTATCCATAAAATATTCCTTCACTACTAATTTTTTCTGCTAAAAAGTTTTCAGGTTGCAGTAATTGATTATATTGAAAAATTGGATTATCAATGATAATATCATATTTTAACATATAATCATACATTAAGCACTGAATGCTTTTTTTAAATCTCCAGTCGATTTCCCTGTCGAAAATTAGTGCAATGTCGTAATCGGAATTTTCATTGAAATCGCCTCTTGCTCTCGAACCAAATAGATAAAGTCCGCGGAAATCAGAATATTTCTGCTTCAGTTCTTCTTTTATTTCATTTATAATATTTTCTATTTCAGTTTTTTGCATATTATTCCTTTATTGTCAATTAAATAGACGTAATAAAAAGGATTATTATATATAAAAAAATTAAATTATAAAGAATTAATAACAGAACTCCAGACCCCAATAACGAAAATAAAGGAGTTAAGAGATTTGCTTCGTAAAAAACAATTGCGCAAATTACCCGGAAAATGTGTCATTTCGAAACGAAGTGAGAAATCTCAAAGTCTGTGGTAACAAGGAGTTGTGAGATTCCTCACTTCGTTTCGGAATGACAAGCATACGAAATACCAAACTGCGAGCCATCAGGAGTTCTGAATACGATTATCAATTATTTTTTTTCCGAGCAAAGCAGCACCAATAATGCCGGCATCTTTTGTAAATTGAGCAATGCGTAATTCAACTTGCGTTGCTAAAGCTGGAATTACTCTAAGCTGAATTGTTTTTAATGCAGTTTCAAAGAGTAATTTATGAGCTTGAGAAATACCACCACCAATAACAATTACTGGAATATCCAATAAATTGATTGCAGAACAAAGACCAATTCCGAGAAGATAGCCAATTTTTTCAAAAATTAGAGTAGCTGTAGAATCATTATGGTTTTCAATAGCATCAGTAATAAAGAAAGGGTCTGTTTTAGGATAGGAATGTAAAACAGAGCTGGGAGAACGGGCAATTTCTTTTTCTGCATAGCTAATAATTTGCTTCCTTCCAATAAATTCTTCTAAAATACCTGTGCGGTAAGGATTTTGAGAATTGGTTTTAGCAATACAATCAATAATTAAGTGTCCAATTTCACCGGCGAAACCATTTTGCCCTCGAAAAATTTTCCTGTTAATAACAATAGTTCCACCTACTCCTGTTCCGAGTGTAACATAAATAAAATTATTAGTGTCTTTACCAGCACCGAGTTCAAGTTCAGCTATGCAAGCAGTATTTGAATCATTTTCTATAGAAAATGGTAAAGAAATTTCATTTTTAAACTTGTTAATAATATCAATATCCTGCCAGCCGAATAAATTTGGTGCAAGTCGAACTAATCCATCATTATCCACCATACCGGGTATTCCCATTCCAATAGTTTTTATTTCGGGAAATTTGTTGATTAACTGCTTAGTTGCATAAATTATGAATCTAATCAGTTCATTAGGTCCTTTACTTGCATTAGTTGGTTTCGTTGTTTGACAAATCAACTCTAAATTTTCATTGAGGATACCGAATTTTAAATTTGTTCCTCCTAAATCAATACCGAGATACATAGAATCAAGTTTTTAAAAGTGTGAAATAAAATGTAGTTCCTTCATTGGGTTTACTTTCAACCCATATTTTTCCATTATGCTTTTCGATGAACTCTTTGCAGAGAATTAGCCCAAGCCCGGTTCCTTTTTCCTTTGAAGTGCCTAATGTAGTATGATTAACATCTAATCTAAAAAGTTTATCAATGTCTTTTTCTTCAATTCCAACTCCATTATCCTTAACTGAAATAGTAATATAATTCGATTTAGAAGTTGAATCATCAATTTTTTTCTTTTCCTTAACGTCAATGCAAATTTTTCCATTTTCATAAGAAAATTTGACTGAATTATTAATTAAATTTCTTAAAACAGTATTAATCATATTAAAATCAGCAAAGACAAAAATATTTTCTGGAATATTTGAGATTATATTTACATTTTTCTTTTCTGCAAAAGAAGATGTTTGTGAAACTGCTGTTTCTACAATATATTTAAGAAGAACTGAATCAGGTTCAAAAGTTATAGTATTTCTTTGAGAACGCGACCAGGTAAGCAAATTCTCAAGCAAATCCAATAGATTGTTCACAGAATTTTTCATTAATACAATGAAATCATATTGCTCTTTTTCAGTAATAGCAAAGAAACTGTCACTCATTAAATCGGTTACGCTTTTAAATGCACTCAATGGGCTTTTAATGTCGTGAGCAATTATTGAAAAGAATTTATCTTTTGTTGCATTAAGTTCTTTTAGTTGCTTTTCAGAGACAATTAACTGGAAATTGGCATCAGCTAATTTTTGTGCTTTTTTTTCAATTTGTGCTTTTGAATCCCGAAGTTCTATAAGTAGTTTTTCTTTCTCTTCTTCTGTTTTTTTTCTAATTTCTATTTCATTTTCTAAATCTTTTTGCTTTTGCTCTAATTCTATTTTTTGAATATTCAACAATTCATTTGCTTTAATTAATTTTCTTTTATCTTTGACTTTCCTTCTGTATTCATAGATAATTACAGCAATAATAAGTAAAGCACAAGAAATTGCAATAATAAAAAATGTAGATTTATGCTTTGATTCTAATTGTGCCTTTTCTAACTGAAGTTTTGATATTTCAATTTCTCTTTCTTTGTAGCTTAAATCAACTGCCAGATTAACTTCATTCATTTTGTTATATAAACCACTTTGATAAAGTGAATCTATTGAATTGGAATGTATCCGGTTATAATAATAAGCAGAATCTAAGATATTTGTTTTAAAATAAATTTCAGATATTAGCTTTGATGTATTAGCTATACCTTCTAAATAGCTTATACTGTCAGCAATAGAATATGCCCGTTTAGTAAATTCTAATGCTTCGTCATACTTTTTTAAAATTAAATATACTTCAGAAATTTCTGTTTTTAAATTTATTAAGTCATATAAATTATTCAAATATTTTTTCTCTGCTTCGATTGATTTATTATAATAAATAATTGAAAAGAGATATTTTTTTTCATCCTTTAATATTCTGGCATATTCTAAATAAAGTTCATGAATCAAACTTTTTTCTTCTGAATGTTTAATAACTAATTTATTAATATTACTAATAGCTTTTAAAATATAAAAATTGGCATTCCTGAAATCACCCATTAACCTGTAAGTAGTTGCAATGTATTTGTATGAATGGCAAGTTAAGAAATACCCCGGATATTTTTTTCTAACGTTAAATGCCTTATTAAAGAAATATAAAGCTGAGTCATATTGAGCTAAATGGTTTTTGATTAATCCTAAATTATTGTAAATTACTGTAGAACCATACTCATTTTTATCTAATAAAAAATTATTAAGAGATAAATAGTAATAGTGAGAAGCTCTTAAATAGTTCTTGTTCGCATAATATGTATTGCCAATATCAATCAAACTATAAGCAACTCTGGATAAATTGCCCTTATTCACTAATTCCTTAAAACCCTTGATATAATAATCAAGTGCAATAGAATACATCTTTTTTTGTGTATAAGTTTGACCTAATAAGTAATATAAATCAGACCTAATGGTATAATTGCTTTCTCCTTTTGCTATCGGTAATAGCTGGTATAAGTATTCTTGAGTTTTAGATAAATCATTTAATTTTATTGAATTTAAGATAACTATTATATTTTCGAATAATTTTGGACTAACATCATTTGAATCTTTATAATAACTTATAAACGTTTGTATCATCTTTTCATCGTTACTTGGAGTTGAATATGAACTTGAAATATTACATAATGAAATAATCAATACTATATAAATAAAAAAAGTATGAGTTCTTATTCTATTTATTTTACTTATTATTACATTATTTTGTTTCATTTATTTTATCTTAGTATGTTATAGATTGATTCATCTAGTGTTATAATTCGTTAAAAGACTTATTATATTGTGTCATTTCGAAACGAAGTGAGAAATCTCACAAGTCATTGCTACCACGAAACTTGAGATTCCTCACTTCGTTACCAATGACATCTTTTTAGTCATTCTGGCGTATGTCAGCACCAGTCTTGCTT
>CAZCLJ010000326.1:0-4971 GCA_964499465.1 uncultured Hyphomicrobiales bacterium | reverse complement strand
CTCCTTATTAGGAGGGGAATAAGAACTGTTCTGTGTTTTAGCGTTCCCCTCCTAATAAGGAGGGGCAGGGGAGGTGTATTTTTGCTTTTTTAAACACTTAAATACTCTTTTATATTTTTCTTATATTACATACACTTACGTTAACTAGGAAAGTTGAACTAATAACTTATAACTAATACCCACTAAATGAATCTATTGCCGACAACTGAAAGCCGACAGCCAATAGCTGACAACTGACAGCTATAAACCTTTATCCCTGCTCAATAAACTCTTTCAGAACTGAATTTCTTTTTTCATCTCGAAGCATCTTTTCAATATATTTGCCAATTATATCAAATTCAAGATTTACTTTGCTTCCTGTTTGCAGATTAGATAAAATTGTTTTATTCCAGGTATGCGGAATAATCGAAACAGTAAAACTGGTTTCCTCATCTTTTGCAACTGTTAAACTAACTCCGTCAATGCAGACAGAACCAGTAGGAGCAATGTATTTTCTAAATTCCGGAGGGTAAGATATGGAAATTAACATCCCGAGCGTTTCCTGCCTGATTTTAGTAATAGTGCCGAAGCAGTCAATATGCCCCTGGACAAGATGTCCGCCTAATCTGTCTTGCAGGCGGACAGCTCGTTCCAAATTCACCTTTTGACCAGAAAAAAAACTGCCGAGTGTTGTTTTCCTTAAAGTTTCTTCTACTGCTTCTACTTCAAAGACATTATTTTGTATTTTCACTACAGTTTGGCAGCAGCCGTTAATAGCAACAGAATCGTCAATTTTCAAATCGCTGAAAATTGCGTTTGCCTGAATGGAAAATCTGCGTGCATTTACTTTTTGCAAAACAGATTTTATAGTGCCAATTTCTTCTATAAGTCCAGTAAACATTACCAGGTATCAGGATTTTTAACAAATTCGTTAATTGCTTTTGCAGCTGTGCGTCCGGCACCCATAGCAAGAATAACAGTAGCACCACCAGTTACGATGTCGCCGCCTGCAAAGACACCTTTTTTATTCGTTTTCATTGTATTATTATCAACCAGTATATTTCCCCATTTGTTTACATTCAAATCCGGAGTAGTATGATTGATAATTGGATTTGAGCCGTTACCAATAGCAACGACAGCGGTTTCGATTGAAATTTCTTCAACAGCACCTTCTATTGGAACAGGGCGTCTTCTGCCTGAAGCATCGGGTTCTCCAAGTTCCATTTTTTGTAATTTCATAGCACGCAACCAACCTTGCTCATCTCCAAGAAATTCGAGCGGAGCAGCAAGCAGGTAAAATTCAACACCTTCTTCTTTAGCATGCTTAATTTCTTCAATTCTAGCGGGCATTTCTGCTTCTGTCCTGCGATAGACAATCATTGCACGTTTTGCTCCAAGACGAAGTGAAGTGCGAACTGCATCCATAGCCGTATTTCCACCACCAAACACAGCAACCACCTTGTTTTTCACATCGAACATCGGAGTGTCGGTTTCAGGAAATTTATATGCTTTCATTAAATTTACACGTGTAAGAAATTCGTTAGATGAATAAACGCCGTTCAAATGTTCGCCGGGAATATTCATAAAATATGGAAGACCTGCACCAACGCCGATGAAAATCGCATCGAAACGCTCAAGAAGTTCGTCAATTGTTTCGATTAAACCAACTACGTAGTTAGTAACAAATTCGACTCCCATTTTTGCAAGTCCTTCAATTTCAATATGGACGATTTCTTTAGGCAGACGAAATTCGGGAATGCCATAAATAAGCACACCGCCAACGCTATGAAGTGCTTCGAAAACTGTTACTTCATGTCCCATTTGGATTAAATCGCCAGCGCAACTAAGTCCGGCCGGACCTCCACCAACAATAGCGATTTTTTTACCAGTTTTTGGCTTTAATTCAGGAATTTGTAGCCCAATATTTTTTCTTTCCCAGTCTGCAGCCCAGCGTTCCAAATTACCAATGGCAACTGGGTCGCCTTTTTTTGCGAGGATACAAACTTTTTCGCATTGCTCTTCCTGAGGGCATACTCTACCGCAAACAGCTGGAAGGGCATTGTCGATTTTCAATACAGCAGCTGCTTCTTTGTGATTTCCTTCAGAAATGAGCTTTATAAATTTAGGTATGTTGATTGAAACGGGACAGCCAGCAATACAAGGTGGATTTTTACACTGGATACAGCGGTTTGCCTCTTCTATCGCCATTTCTTCAGTGTAGCCGAGATTTACTTCCTCGAAATTCTTGTTTCTAACGTTTGGGTCCTGTTCGAGCATATGATGTCTTTTTATGCTCATTCTTTCTTTGTTTGTCATTTCAGCCATTTGCCTTCTCCTTTTCGTACATTTTATCCAAATTACATTTATGGCTTTCTAATGAAGTTTTCTCCTGAGTTAAATACATTTTATTCCTGTTGGTTAAAACCTTGAAATCAACTTCGTGAGCATCAAATTCCGGACCGTCAACGCAGACAAATTTAGTTTTTCCACCTACAACAGCGCGGCAGCCACCACACATTCCCGTGCCATCAACCATAATTGGATTTAAACTTACAACTGTTTTTATATTATATGGTTTGGTAACTTTAGCAACAGCTTCCATCATCGGAATAGGACCTATTGCGAGAACAAAATCAATTTTTTTCCCTTCGTCAATTATCTGCTGGAGTTTTTGGGTAACAAAGCCGTGAAAGCCGTAAGAGCCATCGTCAGTTGTTGGGTAACATTCATCGCTTGTAGCTCTCATTTCGTCTTCAAGAATAACAAATTCTTTGCTTCTTCCACCAATAATGCTAATTACGTAGTTTCCTGCTTCTTTAAGTGCCTTAGCAGTTGGGTATGCAATAGCAGTTCCAACTCCTCCACCAATGCTAACAGCGCAACCAAAGTTTTCGATATGAGAAGGTTTTCCGAGAGGTCCGACTAAATCGGGAATAAAATCGCCTGCTTCTAATGTGTTGAGATGTTTGGTAGTGTTGCCTATACCTTGAACGATAATAGTAATTGTTCCTTCCAGAGTATTTGAGTCGGCAATAGTAAGTGGAATTCGTTCGCCTTCTTGATGGACACGCAATATGATAAATTGTCCGGGTTTGCGTTTAGCAGCAATTTTGGGTGCTTCTATCCTAAACAATTTGATGTCCGGTGCTAAGAATTTTGCCTCAAGGATTTTGTTCATAGATTTTCCATATTTTTTGTATAAAAATTCACTTTGTAAATCTTGTAAAATTATCATTTTTTATTAAATTATCAAAGTGATTTTTATTGAGCAAAAAGTATGTTATACCAAGTTGCATTCAAAGATACAATTAAAGTGTCATTCTGACGTATGTCAGAATCCATATTAAAAATAGTTTTTATAGGTCATTAGTTATTCGTCATTAGTGTTTTTACTAACAACTAATGACTGATACCAAGTCGCTTTTAAAAATATAATTAAAATGTCATTTCGAACCCCAAAATGAAGCAAATGCTTTATTATAATGGAGATGACATTAATTTACCCTGTCATTCTGAAGCGCAGCGAAGAATCTCACAAGTCATTGCTACCACAGAGTTTGAGATTCTTCACTTCGTTCAGAATGACAGACAAACGTAAAGATGTCATTGGTAACGAAGTGAGGAATCTCAAGTTTTGTGTTAGCAATGAGTTGTGAGATTCCTCTCTTCGTATCGGAATGACATTTTGATTTTACACTTTTTGTTATCGGTTTGGTATAAGTAATTTTGTGGTCAGACACCATTCATTCTTTTCATTCTTATAGGTCCATACCAAAGCCAAACTCCAGTAACAGTAAAAGCTAACAATGCTAAGCCGGAAATACTTGTGTAAATAAGTTTTATTTCTTCGGAGGAAGTGCCGAACCATTTGTCAAGAATTGAACCATCGTGGACATTTTCAATCAAATCTGAAAATCTGTATTCAACTTGTAAAATCTTTCCGGTTGCTCCATCAAGTTGAACTTCATAGTAATTGTCATTAAATACAAATTTTAACATTCCTTTATTTTTTCTAATATCAATTCTTTCCAATTCAGTAGATAAAACAGCAGAAACAGAATCATTCAGAGTTTTACAGGCAATTTTGCATAATGAATCTAATGGTAACCAATCTTTTAATTCTGTTGAACTTCCAGAATAACTTTCAGGCAATATATTCCCAAAGCTATGCTTTTTCCAACCTAACAAAATACCCGTAATAGAAATAATCAAGAAATTAATAAATAGAAATGCACAAGTTGTTCTGTGAATTTTTCTAAAAATGCGTAATATGCTTGCTTGTTTTTGAAGTTGATTCTTATCTTTCATAAATAATTATTTTTCGATTCAATTCTTACTTTCATATTTTTGTTTCTACAAAAATACAAAAATTAACTATTTGAAAAAAGTTAAGATAAAGCTTCCAAGACCTATTGTAGTTATTATTTAAGAGGAGTTCTTAAAAATTGTCATTCTAAATCTCAGATAAAGCAAGTGCTTTATTGAAATGATGATGAAATAAGGTTTAGAAAGATTAGATTTCTAACTTTCGCAAAGTAGGGAAACTTTACGAAAGTGTTTAGCTTTTTTACTTTGCGGAAGTATAAATCAGTTAAAAGCATTTGTATTCATTGTGGACAGGGTTTTGTTTTCTTTCAACTTCGTAGGAGTATCCGGTTTGTAGAAATAATGATGAAAAAAAAGAAGCAACGTAGTTGCGAGCTATCATTACTACAAACAGAACACTCCTACGGAGTTTTGAAAACTCAAAATACTTTTTCTACAAACAGGAAGCAACTACGTTGCTTTTTCTTACACTTTGAGAAAGTTTCTTAACTTTCGTAAAGTTTTGGTTGTAAGAAATAGCGATGTCATTGGCAACCGAAGTGAGGAATCTCAAGTTTCTTGTTAAAAATAACTTGTGAGATTTCTCGCTACGCTTACCAATGACATCTTTACTTTTTTCGGTCATTCTGAGGCGAATATAAACGAAGACGTTTACTTTTATGATAA
>CAZCLJ010000325.1:0-4985 GCA_964499465.1 uncultured Hyphomicrobiales bacterium | reverse complement strand
AAAAGTTTATAAAATGTCATCTCCATTTAAATAAAGGTCTTACTTCATTGTGGGGCTGCCAATGACATCTTTGTTTTAAACTTTACAAAAGTTAAGAAACTTTTGCAAAGTAAGAAGATTTCTTCTACTTTTGTAAAGTTTCTTAACTTTGCAAAAGTTTATAAAATGTCATCTCCATTTAAATAAAGGTCTTACTTCATTGTGGGGTTCGGAATGAGTGTGCCTTGAAGTATAAATATCCTTAGTGGTTGAAAATACCACCTGTGCGCCCCTGCTGGGGTACAGAAGCTTGTAGTTATACACATACAATGGAGTAATCCGTAGGTGTAGAAAGATAGGGTATCATCGTGAGGTGATGCGATGGAGTTACGAACTACAAGTCACCCATTGGAGCAATAGAATCTGGCTCAATATTCCGTGCCAACTTCCTCGTTCTGGCGAAGCACCGGCTTGTGTCCAAGCAGAAGATGATTGAAATAGGCAGGTTAAGGTCATCTTTGGGTATTGAGTTGTTACTACGGTTACGAAGGGAAAATGGGAAATTTATATCACCAAGGGAGACCTCACGTCTTGGGGAAACCCTAACAAATAGGTATAAGAGACGTCGAAAACCTATTTCTATGAGATGGTGTTAGGCAAATGCTCTTATTTGCTTAACTTTAGAGTGGTCAGCAATGTCCATAGTAGTTACTGCGGGTAATGAAGGGGCTAACCGATCAAGGATTTGTGAAATGATATCGTTAAATACGTTCAGAAAGAATCTTCAGAGATTGCGATATAAAATATATCAACCTCTGATATGTTTATGGAGCACTGGGGATAAACTATTGAAAAACGATTGATAAGCGGTTTTCTATGTAACAAACGAAAGGATAATATTTAGAGATGCTAAAACATCACTCTTTGCGCGACAAAGTATTTAATTTGAAAAATCTTTATTCTGCATTCAAACACGTGAAAAAGAATAAAGGAAAAGCTGGGTTAGACAGGGTTAGTATTAAACAGTTTGAAGATGACTTAGAGCATAACATTAATGCTATTCATAAGGAGTTGAAAACAAAAATTTACGAGCCAAGTCCAGTAAAAAGGGTATATATACCCAAGAATAAGAACGAAAGCAGACCTTTGGGCATACCTACGGTTAGAGACAGGGTTATTCAACAAGCTTTCAGGCAAATCATTGAACCTATCTTTGAAAAAGACTTTTCAGAGTTTAGCTATGGTTTCCGCCCCGGAAGGAGTTGTCATAACGCTATTAAGAAAGTTGATGAATATGGTAAAATGGGATACAGATATGTGTTAGACGCAGACATCAAAGCGTTCTACGACACTATCCCCCATAAACTCATTATGAAACAACTTTGTGTGAAAATTGCTGATGGTTGGGTTTTAACAAGTATTGAAAATATGCTTAAAGCAGGGATTATGGAAGACGGCTGTATCACCTATAGTGATTTAGGCACCCCGCAAGGTGGAGTCCTATCGCCTCTTCTCGCTAACCTCGTCGGAGACATTATTGATAAGGAATTTGAAGCGGCTGGATACAAATTCGTCCGATATGCTGATGACTTTATCATTTTAACGAAAACCGAAGAGGAATTGCAAACTGCTCTTGAATTGGTCAAAGAAGTTGTTGAAAAGAAGTTGGAAATGAAATTAAGTCCAAATAAAACTGAACTTACTAATTTCAGAAGAGGTTTCAAGTTTCTTGGATACAAATTTAGTGGCAGCTTCAAGGGAATAAGCGATAAATCGCTTGGTAAAATCAAGGACAAAATCAGAAGCCACACAAAACGCAGTCAAGGTGTTAATCTTAAAGCCGTAATTAAAAAAGTGAATCCTCTAATAATAGGACATGTCAATTACTTCCGGTTTGCTAATGCTGTCGGGATATTCACCAAATTAGATCAGTGGGTTCGTATGAGACTTCGTTGTTTCAAATTCTCAAGGAAGTGGAGAAGCGACAACAAACGATTCAAAAATCAACGTTTTGTTAAATTAGGTTTAAAATCTTACGTTGATGAGTTCAAGCGAAAAAGAGTTTTAGTATAATATTTGAATTTTCTCTATATCAGAGCAACTTATTGGGGTCGCTAACTACGAGAAATACGTATGGTTTAAAAGGAAACATAATGTTGTCTTATGTCTCTGGCGACGATTGGGGGGCAGTGGCTTGACCTCTGCCCTACCAGCTCAATTTAATTTTGCACTATTTGTTATTGATTTGATATTATATATATTTTATATTAGTTATTCCCCAAATATTTCATTATTTTGAGAAAATATTTCTTATTTATTCAAGAAAAGTTATGAAAACTATTAAATCTTTTTTTGTATTGTTTTTTGCTTTGAGTAGTATAGTTTTAGCTCAACGTAGTTTTTTGACATATTATGAATTGTCAGATTTTCAGATGGCTGCTCCCGGTGCTTACAAATTTGGATTATATGGATTCGATAATCCAGCTATGACATCATATTTACACGATGATGATATGATGATTGTAGCTTCTGAAAAGCAAGGTGCATTAAAGAACTTTGACAGATGGGGTATTTTCAGTGGAAATTCTCATTCCGGTTCAGCTTTTCTTATGATAAAAGACGGCAGTTACTCAATTAAGGATTACCGGTTGTCTTTATCATTTGGTTCAAGAGAGTTTTCACTTGGGCTGGGTTATGGTTTTATTGGTGGCGATAAATCGCATTTTGGCAGAAGTAATATATTCAAATGGGGTGGATTATTCAGACCAAATAAATATTTTTCTCTTGGCTTTCATCAAACCTATTCACTTGATTTTCCTGAAACTGAGTCTGTAGTTGATTTTGGAGTTCGTCCATTTGCCAATTATCCGTTAACTCTTTTTGTTGATGGAAGTATCTTTAATAACCAGAAAATAAGCGATGCCGGTTGGTCTGCTGGTGCTTCTTGGGAGTGTCTTGATGGTGTTCGTCTTAACGGCAGATATTTTAAGGATAAATCGCTAATAGCTGGTATTGAACTAAGCTTCGGAAAATTTGGAATTGGAAGCATTTCGTCTTTTAATACAGAACAAAAATATGATTTTAATTCTTATATGATTCGCATTGGTGCAATCAATAGAACAATTTTTGATTTTGAAGATGCAAGTAAATACTTAAAACTTGATTTAAGAGGAAGCATTAGATATCAGAATGTTGCATTTTTTGATAAATCTTACACACTTTTTAAGGTATTAAAATCAATAGACATTGCAAAAAAAAGTGATAAAATAAAAGGAATCGTTATTAACACTTCCGGAATGGGTAACAATATTGAAATGCTTTATGAAATTCGTGAAAAACTAAAGGATTTCAAGCAAAGTGGAAAACAAGTTTATATTTTTATCGACAGATTAGGAATTCAAGGATACTATTTTGCTTCAATTGCTGACAAAATTATTATGGACCCAATTGGCAATATAGTTTTTGAAGGATTTATTTTGGGCAGAAGTTTTTATAAAAATCTTCTCTCGAAAATTGACATTGGATTTGAAGAACTTAGATATTTTAAATATAAATCGGCTGCAGAAAGCTTTTCAAGAGAAAAAATGTCCGATGCAGATAGAGAACAACGGCAGGAAATTGTTGATGGTTGGTATGAGCATACAAAAGAAGAGATTTGCAAGTCCCGCCACCTTAGTTTTGCTGAATTTGATGATATTTTAAACAACAAAATTTTTCTAAATCCAAAACTTGCTTTAGAAAAAGGATTGATTGATAAAATTGGTAGATGGAGCTATGTTGAAAAAATAATGAATGAATTCGACAGTAATTTCAAAAATGAGCTTTTATCAATAAAAGAATTAATAGAAGAACCCAAGCCATTCGATGACAAATGGAGCGAGCCAAAGAAAAATATTGCAATAATTTATGCAGTAGGAGATTGTGCAATGGACGGTGGAATCAATGCCAGAAAACTTGTTAACGACTTAAAATTTGCTGCTGAAAATCCAAATATCAATGCTATAGTTCTAAGAGTGGATTCGCCCGGTGGTGATGGTATGGCTTCTGATTACATTGCTCAAGTTATTAGAGAGTATAAAAGTAAGAAACCAATAATTGTTTCACAAGGTATGCTTGCTGCTTCTGGTGGTTACTGGCTTTCTATGGATGCAACTAAAATTGTTTCAACTCCTGTAACTATTACAGCATCAATTGGTGTGATTTCATCTTGGATTTACGACAAAGGTATGAAAGATTCTTTAGGTATTTCAGTTGATTTTGTAAAAAAAGGCAAGTATGCTGACTTAGGATATTCCTGGCGATTGCCCTTGATTGGACTTGGTTTGCCAGTCCGTAATCTTTCAGATGATGAAAAAAGTCAGTTTGAACAAAGTATTAAATCTCATTATCAGGAATTTGTGCAAATGGTGGCTGATGGCAGGAATATGAATTACGATAATGTTGAGAAAATTGCTCAGGGAAGGGTTTATTTAGGAGAAAAAGCGAAAAAATTAGGGCTTGTTGATGAAATTGGTGGTTTGGACTTTGCTATTGAACTTGCAAAAAATGAAGCAGGGATTCGTTCAGATGAAGATGTGAATTTTATAGAACTACCAAAAACACCATTTTTTAGCTTTTCAGCTTTATTGCTTGCTATTTTTGGTGTGGAAACAAAAGACGTAATTAGCCCAGAGTTGGAACATTTTCTATTCAGAGTAAAAAACAATGGGGTTCCAATGCCCATTCTGGAATTAGATTATTATGATTTCATTTATGGGAATTAAGATAAAATTAAGAATTCCAGACCCCATAACGATAATAAAGGAGTTAGAAGGTTAGCATTGTAAAGAGTAATTGCGATATTATAGTAAAAAGTATGTCATTGGTAACCCCGCGATAAAGCAATACCTTTATTAAAATAGGAATGACATAATTTAGCAATGTCATTCTGAACCCCAAAATGAAGTATGTCCTTTATTGAAATGGAGATGACATAAGATAAAGATGTCCTACATCTGCAAGATGTA
>CAZCLJ010000324.1:0-4993 GCA_964499465.1 uncultured Hyphomicrobiales bacterium | reverse complement strand
TGACTTGTGAGATTCTTCGCTGCGCTTCAGAATGACAGGGTAAAGTGATGTCATCTCCATTTCAATAAAGCACTTCCTTCATTTTGGGGTTCCTAATGACATCTTTACTTTTACCATAAAAACTTTACGAAAGTTAAACTTCTTATGAATCTATACTATCTAACCTGGATAATTCATCCGATGACTTCCCAGTCATCGGATGAATAGACTCAGTAACGATTTTAAAATTTCAGAACTCCTGATGCCTCGTAGTTTGCTATTTCTCAGTCTTGTCATTCTGAACGAAGTGAAGAATCTCACAAGTCATTGCTACCACAGAGTTTGAGATTCTTCACTTCGTTCAGAATGACACTTTATTCGGATAATTTGCGCAATCATTCTTTACGAAGCAAATCTCCTAACTCCTTTATTTTCGATATGGGGTCAGGAGTTCTAAACCTTCTAATCTATCTAAACCTTCTAAACCTTTATTCAATATAACTTCCCATATCATAGAACTTCTTCCTGCGCATATTAACGAGTTGTTCTGGCTTTATGTCCATAAGGTTTGATAATTCACTTTGTAATGAATGTTTAAGGATTTCAAACATTTTTTCCGGATTACGATGGGCACCCCCTACTGGTTCTTCTATTATTTCATCAATAATATTATGCTTTTTCAAATCAGGTGCCGTTAGCTGAAGGGCTTCTGCAGCTTGTTCTTTGAAATCCCAGCTTCTCCAAAGAATACTTGAGCAGGATTCTGGTGAAATTACAGAATACCAAGCATTTTCAAGCATAAGGATTCTGTCGCCCACTCCTATGCCGATAGCACCGCCAGAAGCACCTTCACCTATTATAACGATAATAATTGGCACTTTCAAAATTGACATTTCGAATAAATTTCGTGCAATTGCTTCGGCTTGTCCACGTTCTTCCGCTTCCATACCAGGAAAGGCGCCTGGAGTATCAATAATTGTGATAATTGGTTTGCCAAACTTTTCAGCCATTTTGAAAAGACGAAGAGCTTTACGGTATCCCTCCGGATTTGACATACCGAAATTGCGTATTAAATTTGTCTTTGTGTTTGTTCCTTTTTGATGACCTACAATCATAACAGATGTATCAGCAAGTTTAGCCATACCACCAATGATTGCAGCGTCATCACCAAATTTGCGGTCGCCGTGAAGTTCGATGAAATCCGTAAAAATATTATTGATATAATCTAATGTATTTGGCCTTTGGGGATGGCGGGCTATTTGGACTTTCTGCCATCGGGTTAGGTTTTTATATATGTCTAAACGAAGTTCTTCAACTCTTTTTTCGAGAAAATCAATTTCGTTGGATATATCAAGTTGAGTAGAAAGAGCTCGCATCTCTTCTACTTTCTTTTCCAATTCCAATATTGGTTTCTCAAATTCCAAAACATAATTTGTTGCCATTTATTTCCTAAAAATATATTTAAAAAAAATGTCGATATCTAAAGATAAACTCATATTTTGCAGGTAGTAATCATTCAACCGCTTAATTGACATAGCAGTAGAATATTCATTTTTCCCAAGATGAGCAAGCCCAATTAAACCAGCTTTGCCAAGTTCCTTATCCAATCCGTTTGCATTAGATAGTAAGCCAATTAAAGTATATTTCCCAATAAATACTTTCCAAAATTTATTTATTATTTTTTTTCTTTTATTGAAAAATATTAGAATAATTGGGGTAGTTACAATTAAAAGTATTAATGAAATAAAAATGTCAACAACCCGCTTTACAAATTTATACCTAAATTTAGTAATATTGTATTTTGGAACAGTTGGTTCAATACCAGTGATTTCGTTTATAATGCGGGCAGTAACAATTTCTTCGTAATCCTGAGCAATGTGAAATTTGACAGCATTGCTTTTTAATGATGTTATCGTTTTAATTAAATCATAATTTGCAATTGATTTGTCTGTTATTATTATTTCGCTAATTTTTAAATCATCAATTATTTTTTCTAAATAATCGAAATGCCCAATAATCGGAAAGTTTGAAAATTCATTTGTTGAAACTGCTTCAGTAGCTATAAAACCGAGAATATTTGTGGTATGAGCATTTATAGATTGTAATCTCTTTAATATTCTTTCTGAATGATTATTCATCCCAATAATTGCAATACGCTTATCTATTTCTTTTCTGCGAATTTTTTGTATAGAATTAATAATTGTCCTGTAGCCAGAGGTGATAACTGTTGTTATTGCTATTGTCATCAGAAGCACACCACGACTGAATGCATATTCATTGAAAAAATAAGTTAGAGAAGAAAGAACGAAAAAAGTAATCATTAGAGCAAAAAAAGATTTTCTGACAGAGCTCTTTTCCTCAAAATATTCGCCGATAGAAACCATTGCTCCAATCATTACAAGTGTAATAACAATAAATACAGTAGGATAAGCATAGTCTGGGAACCTAAAGAATTCACCGTATCTTATCTTCGTTGCCAAAATTAGTGAAAGGTTAATTGTTATAGTATCAAACAGAATTAACGAAAAAATAGATTTATACTTATTCAAATAAGCGAGGAAAGAACGAACTAAAATACCAATTTTGAGAAAAATCAGTAAAAATCTTGAATTAGCGTAGTGTTTTAATGAATAAATTTCCATTGCTTTGTAAAAATTCTTTAGTTCATTGTCTTTACTTCGTTTTGTGCTTTCGCCTTTGTAATGAATTATTGAAGTAGTATGAACATAAGCTATTTTCCAGTTAAGTTTAGTTGCCCGGTAGCATAAATCAATGTCTTCAGCATACATAAAAAAATCAGTATCGAAGCCACCAAGCTCTTTGATTGCCTCTCGTCTTGCAAACATGAATGAACCGGAGATTGATTCAATATAATATGTTTCATCAATATTACGAAAAGTCTGATTATACCTGCCAAACAATTTTGATTTTGGGAAAATTTGCTGAAGCCCAAAAAGCTTGGTAAAAGCAACCCAAGGCGTTGGAAACCCTCTTCTGCAAGGAACCTGAAAAGTGCCATCGGCATTCAATACCTTGCAACCAGCTATTCCTACTTCCTGATGAGTATAAAGATATTCTTTCATTACAAGGAGGGTATTTTCTTCTAATATTGTATCCGGATTAAGGATAAGAAAGTATTTCCCTTTTGCTCGTTCAAATCCAAGATTATTTGCACGACCAAAGCCAAGATTTTCTTCTAATGCGATGAACTTTACTCTGGGAAATAACGGCGAAAGATAATTTACAGAACCATCAGTAGAATTATTATCAACAACAATTACTTCTACATTAAGACTTTGCTCAGATTTCTCTATTGATTTTAAACATTGAAAAAGGAAATCCTTAACGTTATAATTTACTATTATTATTGATATATCTATTTCGTTCATATAACCTTGAATACAATAATTTAGCAAAATTAAGAAATTATTGGACAAATTCAAATGAAGTTTTATTTTTCAGTCATAGGAGCAACTTTGTTGTTTGCATAACTTGTTTATACTTGTCATGCTATCAACGAGCTGATAATATAACTGAAAAAAGGAAATTCAGATAGAAAAGAACATTTTGAATTATAAAATATTTTTTGAAATATAGAAGTTTTTATTATATTAGTATTATGGAAAGAAAATTAAAAATATATTTGGATACATCTGTAATAAATTTTCTCTTTTCTGAACAATCGCCTGAAAAAAAGAGAAATAACAATTGATTTTTTTTAAAACTATATTTCTTCTTACGATGTTTACATTTCTGATTTTGTAATTTTTGAAATTGAAAATACGACAAATAATAGGAAAAAGGCAATTTTAATAAATGCCATTGAGAAATATAAATTAACTATTTATGATAAATCTAATCAAGATATTATTGATTTAGCTAATATTTATGTTACTAACAATATTATTCCACAGAAAAAAAATTGATGATGCTTTACATATTGCATTCTGCACTTTTTATGAATTTGATGTTTTATTATCTTGGAATTTCAAACATTTAGCTAATATTAACAAACAAGAAAAAGTTAACAGGGTAAATTCATCATTAGGATATTGAAAACAATTACTTTTATTAAATCCAATGGAGGTAGTATATGAGTAGTAAAGTTGACCAATCTCTTTTAGAAGTATGGGAAATGAAAGAAAACGTTTATAATAAGTTTATTAAAAGTGAATACGATAACTTTCTGGAATTCTTTGAAAAAGAGATGATGGAAATAAGGAAAAAATATAACCTTAAATACAGGAACGAAAAAGAAAAGCTGCTAGTGCTTGACTAGCAAATTACAACAAAACTCCTTTTTCCATAATCTATGTAAGGACTTAGGAGATTTGCTATGTAAAGAATAATTTCGCATATTATTAAAAAAAGTGTGTTATTCTTGAACGTTGCGAAGAATTTCAAGCATCGTGTTAGCAATGACGTGAGATTCCTCGTTGCGCTCGGAATGATAATTCATATTGCTAATCTTGTTGCCAGTTTGGTAAATCTCAAATCTTTTTTAAGAAGAAAAGCCGATGAATTAGATTTCATCGGCTTTTCTTTTGTACACCCGAAGGGATTCGAACCCCAAACCTTCTGATCCGTAGTCAGATGCTCTATCCAGTTGAGCTACGGGTGCAAATAATTTACAAAATTACGAAATATTATTAAATAAAACAAGAAACTCTTTTATATAGTGTAATAATTTATAGAAAACCTGATAATCATTACTTGTCATTCCGAACCCCCTTATAAAGGAAGACCTTTATTTAAATGAAGATGACATCACTTAACACAGTCATTCTGAACGAAGTGAAGAATCCAGAAAAATTTCTTTTAACCACTGCTCTCTGGATTCTTCACTTCGTTCCTAATGAACCACTTTGGCTTTTATAGCGCGTAAATATATGTATAGCTAATACTTATACAAGTCATACGCTCAACAAGTTTATAGTATGACTTTATTAAATTTTTGGTTTCTCCTTCCCAAGTTGCACTTGGGAAGGAAGCTTTCTTTAAAGTTTTACTTTCA
>CAZCLJ010000323.1:0-5003 GCA_964499465.1 uncultured Hyphomicrobiales bacterium | reverse complement strand
CTGTGTGCAAAATTAAATAATTCATCTTCAATTTCACTACTACATCCATCATTGGCTCCAAGAGTAGCTCCATTTTCTTGATATAATTTAATTATTGAATTTGGTTTAAATTCTGAAATAATTTGAGGGGAGTGAGTTGTAATAATTACTTGATTATTTAGGGTTTCTGCTAAATATTCAGATAATTTTCTTTGTTGATGTGGATGTAGGTGTGCTTCAGGTTCTTCTATGCAATAAAAAGACACTTCATTTAGTTCACCTAGATCGATGTTATATTTATTAGTCCATAAAGCTAAAAATATTTGGTTGAGTTTTCCATCTCCTCCAATTGCTAATAATTTTTCATTTGTTAATGCGGCTAAATTTACCTTTCCTAAAAGAGCATTTATATCATCTCCTGCCATATCCAATACTAATTTTTGAGATTCGTTTCTGAATGATAATTTATTTAATTCATTATTTATTTTATTCGTAGCATTTTTTACATACGAAATATTACGAACATCTGTATTTAAAGAAATAAGATTTGTCTCAACTCTTGTTTCAATTATGTTATCACTCGTAATCTCTGTATCTATTCGTAAATCTTTGGCCTTTTCAATTAGAACTTTTTTTTCTTTTTGTATAAATGTAGATAGATTTCTTGAACTACCAACATACTTTATATTAAAAGCTTTTAAGTAATACCTACCTTGTATTTCTTCTAATAAAGCCAGTGATGAACCAATAAATAATTTGAATTCAGTATCATTTTTTGATATTGTATATTTTAAATATAAAACACCGTCCTCAGATACAAATTCTCTTAATTTAGATAAAACAAAGTCTTCTGTTACATCATCAAACTTTATAACTATTTCAATATCATTTGTATCTTCAAAGACAAAGAAATCAGCTTCACTTAATTCCAGCTCAGCTTCAGAAATATTCTTATCAAGTAGTAATCTAATTGCATATATTAAGTTTGTTTTACCAATGTCATTAAAGCCCATAATTGCGGTGTGGTTATTAAAATTAAATTTTGCATTTTTAAAGTTTCTAAAACCTTTTATGGTTACTTCTGATATTTTCATACAATGAATCCTTTTATTTTATTTAAAGTTCTACAACCTTCTCAAACATCTCCTTAATCTCCGTTTCATGAGAGATCAGAAATATCTGCCGATACGATTTTCCGACAATGTTCCCCGTCTCGTATCGTGCCAATGCTGTGGCATCGGGAGGGGTCAGCACCTCTGAACTGTACTTTTTCAGCCAGAGGGATTTCGAGCATTGGATTCCACGGGTGTAGAGGGATTTAGAGAGGGTCATTTTCCGATTGCTCGCTTCAATGCTTCATAATGAATTGTATCATTTGACAATAATTCCATTAATTCAGACATTGCTTGTGGTAATACCATTATTAATTCATCATGCCGAGTTAGTTTTTCGAATGTAGTAAAATGAGAAAAGTGATGTAAAACTTTTAAGTTGTGTTGTCCGCCCATTAATATCGCAAGTCTACTATCAATTTCACCTGTTGAATCAGGTATTTTAATCAACGTATACATTTCAAAAAATCTTCGTAGGGCATTTGGTATTAAAATAGCATATTCTTCATCCATTGGACAGCCATCCTCATGAAATTTGAATAAAATATCAAACAAGTAGATGTACTCTGATTTTCGTTCAAGACTTTTTGGGAGAGGCAGAATTACAGAATTATCTATTCCCAATCTTTTTATGAAATAATATTCACACCAACTTATTGGATTTTTTTGAGGTATTTTCTTATTAATTTGTGAAGAATCTTTTAGAAAAGAAAAAAAATCAAAATTATGTGTTGAAATAAACAGTTGCTTGAAACATTCTGTTACTTGCTCAAGATTATCAGGATTTTCTCCTTTTCGAAAGAAGAACGAATTTATCAATGAATATATATGTGCAATATGATTAGAATCTAAACTTGAGATTGGATCATCAATAAAAACTGTTGTTTCGATTAATTTATTTTCTCTATGCAAGCTTTCTAGGGTTGTCAAAAAATACGCAAATGAAATGGCTGTTTTTTCGCCTTCACTAAGATTGTCAGCACGAACAGAACCTCTTTTTAATATAAATTTATCATCAGATGTTACTTCAATTGAAATATCTTCTCTATTCAAAAAAGCTTTTATGAATTTATTGAGTTCTTCTCGACCAGCAGCAATACTTTTTAATTGAGCTTCAAACTGACTATTTTCAGTCTGAAGCGTAGATATTATGACATTAAATCTTTGGAGACATTTAGAGGCAAATGTATTCTGCTTTTCTGCAACATTGTAATTTTCACGTATTAAAAAGTCAGCAACAAGGTGTTTTTTCAAGCGATCTCTTGATTGAGTTTGTACTATCTCAAAATTTGAAATCAATGTATTGTGATCAGCAATCATTTCATTTAACGATGTCTTCCATAAATCATATTGCGTTTGAATTTCGTCATTACGTTTTGTCGCTTGAAGAGAGATGAAAATATTTCCATTTTCTTTATGTTCTAAATCAGCAATTAAATGATTTAAAGCATCAATATATTTTTGTTGAATATCTTTCAGTTCTTGAATTTTTGTTTCAAATCCAAGTTGATGTTTTTCGATTAAATCATTTTTGCTTTTTGGCAATTGGATTGTCTTGAGGGATAAGATTTCTTGCTGTATTCCTGATTTTAGGGCAAGAATGGAATTTCTCAAAATGCCTGACTGATTAGAAAAATAATTAATAAGTTTAGTAAATCGTTCCTCAGTGATTTCATTGCCACAAAACGAGCAAATATGTAGGTTTTCTTGATTATGAATGGTATAACCATCTTTTGCCCATGAGTATAAAGTTTTGTTTTGTTCTAGGATGTCAATAACTTCTTCTTTAGGTGGAATAGCAGCTAATAATTCATTCACTTTTAGGTGTAATTCAGAATATTGCAACTCATAATTAATTGTGTCTAGTATCGTCTTATCATTTTTTGCAACGGCTAATTTTTTTAATGCGCTTATCTCTTCTTCATTGCTAATCAGGTTTGCTTCAATACTTTGTTTTATTTCATCTATGATTTTTTTTAAATGGCTTTTATTAAACTCTATGGCGCTGTCAAAAATATCATTTTTAATATGTTTAGCTACGTCTGTAAATTTAGTATTTTCAAAAGCATTGAAGTTATTCTGTAATAATCTGTATTTATCTTTTCTTCCGCGTTGTGTATTTGAGCCATTGATACTTTCTATTCTTTGAATATTCTTTTCAATTTTGTTTCGTATCTCGATATTTTCACCAATATCAAAGGCTATGGCATCTAGTGCTTCATTATTATCCCATTTCAGATTTTTTTGAATATACTCTGCATTGAAAACACAAATATCGGTTGTGATAAGATTTAAAGTAGTTTCATTGAATTCATTTCCATCAATAATGATTTTAAATTTACCATTTTGATATTTTGGGTGAATCACTTTTTGTTCGATTGAATAAAAGATTCTTGATAGAGTAGTTTTTCCGGAATAATTCCAACCGTAGATGATGTTCTTTTTATTGAATGGCTTTAACTTTGGATTACTATCCCAGTGAAAATTTTGATATATCCCGAATTGCTGTATTGATTTAATTTGTGTGATCACGATCTAGTCCTTGCGAAATATCAGATCTTTCAATTGTGCTTTTGATTTCTTTAACTGTTTCTGAAGGAAATTTAACTTCTATTTCCAATACACGATTAACTTTGTCTATCTCATATAAAAAAGTTACTCTTCCGACAAAATCTTTTTTCATTTCGATTCTTTCTTGTTCTGTAAGCTCAGCAAACTGATCACTTAGCATTTGACGATTTGGTTGAAAGTAAAATTTTCGTCTTTCAGAATCACTATTGAACTTGAAATAAAAAACATTATCTCTTTGCTGATTGTCTAAAGTGTCAAAATAAACACCTGCATATGCTTTATTTGGATTGTAATCTTCTGAGTTTTCTAAATCTACATTGATTTGAAATAATTCAATTGGAAAGATTTCATTACTAACTAAATTCACGATAATTCCATTGTCAGTAGTAGCCACTATAAATGTATTTATTTCTTTTATTTTTTGACTTAGATCAAATATCTTCTCGCAAATAGGAGTGAAATGACAATGATGGTAAATATTGTGTAATGTATCTAAATCTTGGTTTTCTAATAAATTGTGATGAAGTGCATGTCTGAATTCCATCCAATTACTGATATTTGATATATCGATAGAGTTAATTGCATATTTAATGAGTTTCAAGCACTCTGTTTCCTTACATACAGGGTGCCTTTCACAAAAGTTTTTTATTAGAATTGCCAATTCATCGATTATGCTGAGTATTTCATCAAATATAGGTATGTTCCGATGCGAAATCACGTTAATACCTTGCGCCCAAGCAAGATTTTCTGCATGAGTATCAAATCCATTGGCTGAAAAAATCATTGGAATGTCTGTAAAACGTGGTGAGGATTTGTCGAAAATAGATACTGTATTTGACTTTTTAATAGTATCAGGCACGTAGTAGTTTTCAGTAATATCTTTTACCACTCCAATGTATTGTCTAACAATTTTTTTATCTATGGGAGTTTTATAATATTTGCATTCTGCTAAAACTCTCAAAGGATAAATATATGGAGTTAATTTAGTGTAAACACCGGCAAAATCAATTTGATGAAATTCACCACGTCCTTCAATTTCTCCACTATTATTTACTTCACATCCTTTTGTGATTTTGTTTTTCTGGCACTCTTCAAAACCATTATCTTGTAAATGCTTAGCGATAAATATTTCGTATAGATAACCTCTAATATTCCAAACTTTCATTAATTTCCTTTTCTTTTACAACTCCACCACTCTCTCAAACATCTCCTTAATCTCCGTTTCATGAGAGATCAGAAATATCTGTCGATACGATTCGCTGATCGTGTGAAACGCTTCCATGATTTGGATGCGCCGTTCCTCGTCTTGGGAGCCGAACACCTCGTCAAAGGCTAAAAACC
>CAZCLJ010000322.1:4760-5026 GCA_964499465.1 uncultured Hyphomicrobiales bacterium | reverse complement strand
CGAATCGGACTTGCACCGATAAGTTTTACCAAGCTTCTTGGCGCACCAGAACTCCAGACCCCATAACGAAAATATAAGAGTTAGGAGATTTGCTTCGTAAATAATAATTTTGCAAATTATCCAGAATAGGTGTCATTCCGAAACGAAGTGAGGAATCTCAAAGTCAATTTTAGCAATGACTTGTGAGATTCCTCTCTTCGTTACCCATTATATCTTTTATTTTACTCTGCAAAACTTTGCTAAAGTTCTTGAAACAGATGTCCTAC
>CAZCLJ010000322.1:0-4660 GCA_964499465.1 uncultured Hyphomicrobiales bacterium | reverse complement strand
CATCTATATCTTTAAATTTCAGATACTTTGGTATTATTAACTTGTGAGATTCCTCTCTTCGTTACTCATTACATCTTTTATTTTACTCTGCAAAACTTTGCTAAAGTTCTTGAAACAGATGTCCTACATCTGCAAGATGTAGGACATCTATATCTTTAAATTTCAGATACTTTGGTATTATTAACTTGTGAGATTCCTCAATTCGTTACTCATTATATCTTTTCTCAGTCATACTATCAACTTGTTGATAGTATGGCTATTTACTTGTCTGCTAAATAAAACTAAATATTTTACTTAACTCTTTCGAACTCAATGCGTCTGTTCTTCTGTTTGTTTTCAGGAGTATCGTTTAATGTAATTGGTCTGTCTGGTCCATAACCTTCAGTAGTAATTCTTTCTGGTTTAATGCCTTTTTTAACCAACCAATTTTTTACAGATTCAGCTCTATCTTTAGATAGTTTAATGTTTTTATCACGTTTTCCTACGTTATCGGTATGTCCGGTAATTTTTACTTCCATATCAGGATAAGCAACAAGAGTTTCATACGCTAAGACAAGAATAGAGTCCGATGCAGGAGTAATATCGGATTTGCCTGTAGCAAAAAGCACTCCTTCAAGAACAATTTTAGCACCGACTTTTTGTGGACCTAATGTCTTCTTTCCGAAATCGTCAGATGGGTCAAGAGGATTTTGCTTTTTAGCAACTTCAGTTCCATCATCAACTCCACCTTCATCGGTATCGGCTTTTGTTGGGTCAGTCTTATATTTCACTACTTCGTCGCTATCAATAAGACCATCACCATCAGTATCAATTTTTAATGGGTTGGTTTTATATCTTAATACCTCATCGCCATCATTAAGACCTTCGCCGTCTGTATCAACTTTCAATGGGTCTGTTTTATGCTTTAGCACTTCATCACCATCGCTTAGCTTGTCGCCGTCTGTATCTGCTTTTAATGGGTCTGTTTTGTACTTTAATACTTCGTCACCATCGCTTAATCCATCACCATCGGTATCTGGTTTTAATGGGTCAGTTCTGTATTTCAGTACTTCGTCACCATCGCTTAGCCCGTCTTTATCAGTATCGGCTATTAGTGGATTGGTTTTGTATTCTTTAATTTCTTCGCCGTCTTTAAGTCCATCACCATCTGAGTCTGGATTAAGTGGATTGGTATTGTAAGTATTTACTTCTTCGCCATCTTTCAAGCCGTCGCCATCGGTATCAGGATTATCAGGGTCGGTGCCAATTGCTTTTTCATAAGCATTTGTGAGTCCGTCTCCATCTCTATCGCCTTCGTCTGGTCCGAAAGTATAAACAACAGAAAGAAGTCCACCCCAAAATCCGTCTATTTGGTCATCAAGTGGTGGATTGAGCTTATCCGATGGAGTTAGATTTCCATGAGCTGAAAGTTCTAATCCCCAATTATTATCCATTTGATAATGAAATCCTATGCCCATTGGGAATGTAACACCAAAACCGTTATCATCGGCGTCTGGAGCTTCCACTTTTTGGTATTCGTCATTTTTCCAATAAATACCTCCAACTCCAACAAATGGATAAATAATAAAATTATCAAATTTCAGCAAATTCCAACGCACACGATAATCCAAGCTAAGCATTGTCGTTTTATAATCGGAATAACCGTTTAAATCTGGATTCTCTCCGCTATTTTTTATATAGCTAAATCCAGCTTCACCCCAAAAGTTATCATCGTAAGTGTGAAGGAATAATAATCTAATTTGTGGGTCAAATGGTCTTTCTACAGATTCATTGACTCCAAACGATAATCCTCCTCCTACTCCAATAGAGTATTTTGGGTCTGCATTTGTATTAGAACAAATAATAAATAAAGTAAATATTATAGTAAGTAGTTGTTTAAAGTGCTTCATAAAAGCTCCGTTTATAGTAAAACAAAAAGTGAAATCTCATTTGCAATTTGTAAAATCATCAATAATCCGTATTTAGTAATAAAACTTAAAATTACTTCAGATTTTATGTTTCAAATTCAAAAAGAACATCCTATAACATAAAAAACAACATCACTTATCACTTATCATTTATCATTTATCAATTATCAATTATCAATTGTCAATTATCAATTATCAATTATCAATTATCAATTATCAATTGTCAATTATCAATTATCAATTATTTTTTCCACTTCATCCAGACTGCTTTATTAATATCATTAGCAGCATCACCCTCATTCCATTTTCCAACATCTAAATTTTCAAGCCAATTTAAAAATTTATTTACATTATCTCCTTTAAAAATAGTTCCGTGTTGAGGAACAATCATTCCGGGATTAATTGCTCTAACGTAATTAACCCATTGTTTTAAAGCTGAATTTGAAGGCATCCATCTTTTATGAAAAAGTTCCATATACTTAATATGCTGTTCAAAATCATTAACAAAGAAATCTGAATCGTTACTTGGCAGCAAAGCAGCGCCGATATCGCCAGAGAACAAAATATTTGCAATAGGGTCGTAAGTAGAAAAATTTCCTGAAGAATGGCAATAATGAGCTGGCACAAGGTATAGCTTATTAGTTTTGCCAATAACAATTTCCATTCCTTCGTCCGGAACTGGTTTCAGGTTTAAATTTGTTCCCATACTAAAGTGGGCAATAAATCCAGTCCAAATCCAGGAGCAAAATACTTCCACATCTTTGCATAAGTCCATCCACATTGCAAGTGATGAAGAAATATCCGGGTCTTGGTGGCTTGAAATAATTTTTTTTATATTATTAGTATTTACGTACTGAGTAATTTCAGTAAGAACCTGCGGAAAAATCTCAATTCCACCCGGGTCAAGTAAAACAGCTTCTTCATTGCTAACAATAAGATATTCATTGGTATCAATTACAACATCTTTTTTTTCATTGTCGCGTCCAAAAACTATCCATTTATGGTTACCGTTATCAAAAAGAATTTCATTTTTCATAGATTTATTCCCGATTTAACTAAATTTTTCAACAAGAAATCTCCTTCATCAATTTTTTCTTCAATTTCTTCTAAATTCTTTAAAAGCAAAGCATACATATCTTTAATATGATTCACAAGTCCGGAAAATTTTTGCCTGCCCCCTTTTAAATATGAAGCTTCAATGGAAATATAAGACCCCATATAATTAGCAATAAAGCCATTGCGTTTTATTCTCTCAATAGTTTGTCTTGCCTTGTTAATTGTGCCTTGTGTGGTTATGAACATATCATTAATACTATTCATTACATCAATATTATTTTTAGAAATTTGTATAATGTTTTCTTTTAAAATTCTATTTTCTTCTGAAAAAGCATTTGAAGTAATAATTTCCTTTATTTCTTTACTTTTCAATAGATTAACATCATTTAAAGAAATTTTGTAACCTTGTTCCCTGTTGTTTTTTTCAATAGATTTATAAAGAGAAAGCAGATATGCAGTAAGACGGCGAACACTAATTGAACTAATTGTGATTTCTCTTGCCATCACTCCAGTTAAATGTTCCAAATTATTCAATTCCGGTGCTATTTGAGATGGTAAATCCGACAGGAAGCCGGAAAGAGTAATTAGAGACTGACCTTGGTTGTTGCCAATTTTTGCTGCCTGAATGATTCCGTTAATTGCCAATAACTTTAGTTCAAAACTAATTCTCCGCATAGAACGAGCTCCATTTAAAACATCAACTCCAATGTTAAAAACTCTTTCTATGTCTGTTGTATATTTTTCTAATATATTATTCATATTTCAAAAAACAATTTTTGAATGAATTTACTACAATTATTTCAATTAAAAAAATTTTTTTTGGAAATAAAGTAACGAATTTGATTATTTTTTTATAGAATAATTTTAATTTTGTTAGAGTATATAAGGCATAATAATTAAAAACTATTTTAAATTGAGAATATAAGTTAAATTATTTTTAAATTCAGAACTCCTTACCCAATAACGAAAATAAAGGAGTTATAGGGTCTGGAGTTCTTTGGTTAATCCATTTCCACCTTTGGATGAACCATTTCCACCTTACTTTACTTCATCGGAAAGAGGAAACAGTTCATCGTAACGATTCGTTACTTCTTCGAAAGGAAGAAATACTTTATCCAAACGATTCTTTTATTCTTTGAAAAAAGGAAACAACTAATTCAAAAGTGAATTTATTAATTTCCAAAAAGGAAATAACACTTTTAACGGAGAATTCACTTTATCCCGATATTACTTTGATTCATCTAACAATAGAATCAACAATTTCAAACGAAGAAACTCTTCATCGCAAGTCAACTTTTCTTTTTCCCAAGAGGGATTTTTTGGGAAAAATAACTTTCCTTCTAAAATACAATTTTGGAAAGAAACAAATATTCTTCTTCTTTATCCCGACAGGGATTATATTATTGTAGAAAAATCAAACAACGTTACCTATGTTATCCTGCCAGGGATTATATTATTGTAGAAAAATCAAACAACGTTACCAACTTATCCAGACAGGGATTTTATTATTGTAGAAAAATCAAACAACGTTACCTATGTTATCCCGACAGGGATTACATTATTGTAGAAAAATCAAACAACGTTACCTATGTTATCCTGCCAGGGATTATATTATATGTTTTTGCAAAATTTAATCCCTGCGGGTGGGGTGAAATAAATCGAATTATTTTAAAAAAAATATTCGTTCCAAATATGAA
>CAZCLJ010000321.1:0-5032 GCA_964499465.1 uncultured Hyphomicrobiales bacterium | reverse complement strand
TATGCTGATAGCTTTACGCTGATAGCTTTACGCTGATAGCTTTACGCTGATAGCTTTACGCTGATAGCTGTATGCTGATAGCTGTATGCTGATAGCTTTACGCTGATAGCTTTACGCTGATAGCTTTACGCTGATAGCTGTATGCTGATAGCTTTACGCTGATAGCTTTACGATGATAGCTGTATGCTGATAGCTGTATGCTGATAGCCGTATGCTGATAGCTGTATGCTGATAGCTGTATGCTGATAGCTGTATGTGATTTATTCAGAAACGAGAATAAAATATTTATTTGATAATTGTTCGGCTTGGTTTTGAGTGGGAGCTTCAACTATTATGCGGATAATAGGTTCAGTGTTAGATTTGCGGATATGAATCCAGTGGTCAGAAAAACTTAAATGAATGCCGTCTTCGTAAGAAATTGTTGTATCTGTCGCGTTTTTTGCAATCTTTTCTTTCAATACTTCGAAATCACCGGAAAAATTCATTTTTTTCTTTAGCATAAAATATTTGGGATATTCTGCGATAATTTTTGAAATATTGCATTTTCGCTTGATTATTAAATACAAGACAAGAGCAGTGCCGACAAGAGAATCACGTCCAAAGTGACAAGCTGGCAGAATAACTCCTCCGCTTCCTTCTCCGCCTATAATAGCATCAACATCTTTCATCTTTTTTACAACGTTGATTTCTCCAACAGGAGAGCGGAACGCTTTTGCACCATATTTTTGAGCTATATCTTCAACAAGACGGGTTGTAGAATAATTTATTACAACGTTATTGCTTTCATTTGCAAATGCTTTTGACGAGAAAACAGCATCAGTCGCGAGTGCAATAGTCTTTTCTTCGCTTATTGGGTCGCCGTTTTCGTCAATTAAAACAAGACGGTCTGCGTCAGGGTCAACAGCAATACCTAAGTCAGCATCAAAGCGTTTTACTGCTTCCGATAAACTTGATAAATTCTCTGGTAGCGGTTCGGGTATGTGTGGAAAAACTCCTGTTCCATCGCAATGCAATTTTATAACTTCGCACTTGAAATGCTTTAGCAAAGCTGGGATAAATTCAGAGCCAGAGCAATTAACGGCATCAACAACAACTTTTAATTTCCTGCTTTCGCATAGCTTAAAAAAGTTTTTATTTTTAAAAATGGGAAGTTCTAAAACTTTGGAAGTGTGTATATCAACGCAATTAACCACTGGCATTATGTCCGGTGGATTTATAATTTGCTCGAAAGTTTTATTTGGATTTTCTAAAGCATTTGTTAACACTTGATTTTCTTTTTCATCAAAGAAGACACCGCTGCTATTAATAAATTTAAGTCCGTTCCAAATTTCCGGATTGTGTGAAGCGGTAATCGCAATACCACAAACAGATTTGGAACTTTCGGTAAGCAGTTGAACAGTTGGGGTGGGAACAATACCTAAAGAAATAACAGTAAAGCCGGCACTTTGCAAAGTACCGGCTACAATTTTTTCTATCCATTTACCAGAGGGTCTTCCGTCTCTACCCAGCACAACAGTTCCCTGGTGAATTATTTTTACAAGTGCGTTGATATAATCAACAATAACACCTGCAGTCAAGGAATCTCCTAAGGTTGCACGCAGTCCTGATATAGAGCGGATAAGTGGCATTTACTATGCAACTTCCTGCTTCTTTAATGAATTTACGTATTTTGCTAATGAAGATTTATGATTAGCAGCGTTATTTTTGTGAATCACATTTTTTATTGCTGCCTTATCAAAAACTTTGGTAGCTTTCTTGAATTTATCGAAAGCTTCTTCATAGCTTTTTGCCTCACGAACTTCACGAGTTGCATATTTCAATGCTCTCTTGTATTGCCTGTTGTAGAGCTTTTGTTTTCTGCTCTTTCTTATTCTTTTTATAGCTGATTTATGATGAGCCATTTAACCCTAATATTTATATAATTTACATAACCTCAGAATAACAAAATTAATCAATTTTTTTTTAATTTCAAAATTATTTATAAAAAATTGTTTTATCTTTGAAAAAAGCCAATATAAAGTTATTTTTGTGTTTAAAATTTCTGCTTTTTTGTAAAAAGGAAGGAAAAATATGCTCAAAGAACTACTAAAGCCAGAAATTCAAGAGTTGATTGAAAACCATAACTGGAACGATTTAAAGGTAGTTCTTTCTTCCTGGCCCGCACCTGAAATATCCGATTTACTGCTTGATATTGACAAAAGAGATAAAGTCCTGCTTTTTAGGACTTTACCCAAAGAAATTTCTGCTGCTGTTTTTTCTTATTTGGAATATGAAGAACAAGATGAGTTAATCCGTCAATTTACCGACCAGGAAACAAAAGAACTTCTTACAGGTCTTACCCCAGACGATAGAACGGCTCTTTTGGAAGAACTGCCGGCACGTGTTACTTTGCGTTTGCTCAATCTTTTAAGTCCGGAGGATTTAAAAGAGGCACGCGAGCTGCTCGGCTATCCTGAAGAAAGCATCGGTCGTCTTATGACACCAGACTTCGTAGCAGTTAGACCAGAATGGACAATTAAAGAAGCGCTGGAGCATATTAGAAAATTCGGAAAAGACAGTGAAACGATTAACCGAATTTACGTTACCGATACAAAAGGCAAATTGCTTGATGATATTTTACTTCGATATATAATTTTAGCTCCGGAAAATGAAATTGTCGATAATCTGCTTGACTACAACGTTGTAAGTGTTTCTGCTTTCGACGACCAGGAGCATGCTGTAAGGGCATTGGAAAAATACGATATTTCTGCTATGCCAGTAGTTAATTCTGAAGGGCAGCTCGTAGGTATCGTTACATTCGACGATATTATGGATATTTCTAAAGAAGAGGTTACAGAGGACTTCCAAAGAATAAGTGGTATTAATCCTTTTGATGCTTCTTATTCTAATGCTTCTGTTTGGCATCTCTGGGCAAAACGAATTCCATGGCTCTTTTTCCTGCTTGTTGCTAATTTCCTAACAACTGGCGTCATTTCTTTTTACACTTATCAGATTGAAGCTGTTGTTGCTCTAACAATTTTTATTCCAATGCTTATCGGAACTGGTGGAAATACCGGAACACAATCGGCTACACTCGTTATACGCGGCTTATCAACCGGTGATGTTGAAATAAAAGACTGGTTAAAAGTTCTTGGGAAAGAACTGTTAGTTGGTATATCACTCGGTGTTGTTTTGGGGCTGGTTGCTTATGCCCGTGGAATTTTTCTTGATGGCGACAATACAAAAATTGCTATCGTTATAAGTTGCTCTATGGTGATTCTTGTTATTTGGGCGAATATTATTGGCGCTCTTTTTCCGCTTCTTTTCTACAAATTAAAACTCGACCCTGCTGTAATTTCAAGTCCCTTTATCTCTACTTTTGTTGATGTTACCGGGCTTTTAATCTATTTTAACATCGCACATTTTGTTTTAGGTCTGTAAATCTTTTCTTATGGGGAGTGCTAAAAATTGTCATTCTGAGCGAATATAAACGAAGACGTTTACTTTTGAGAAAATGAACTAAATAAGAAGCAAGCCATACCATCAACAAGTTGATAGTATGGCTGATATATGAAAAATGGACTCCACCTCGGGGTGTGGAGTCCATCTGAAACACTGTAATTCTTCGCTACGCTCAGAATTACAAGTTATTGAACTTCCATAAATAGAAGAAAAATTATTTATTTTCTTTATAGAATTCGTCCATAAATTTAATCAATGCTTTGATTGTTTCTACTGGACAAGCGTTATAAATAGAAGCACGGATACCACCAACTGAGCGATGTCCTTTAAGATTCGTCATATTGTATCTTTCTTTTGCATCGGCAATGAATTTAGCTTCTAATTCCGGTCTGACGCAGTTAAATGTAACGTTCATAAGCGAACGGTCTTTTGGATTAGTAACAGCACCTTTGTAGAAATCAGAGTAAGCGTCAATAACGTCATAAAGCAATTTTGCCTTCATCTCATTATTTTGCTGGACTGCATCAAGTCCGCCCTGAGCCATAATCCACTTGAAAGTTCTGGAAACTACAAAGACTGAAAGGCAAGGAGGAGTATTGAACATAGATTCATTGTCATAATGAGTCTTGTAATAAAGCATAGTCGGGACTTCTTTACGGGCATTTTCTTCAGCCCATTGCTTTTTTATAACAACCATAGTAACGCCAGCTGGACCAATATTCTTTTGAGCGCCTGCATAAATTAAGCTATACTTTGAGAAATCACGTTGCATAGCAAACATATCAGAAGACATATCAGCAATAAGAGGAACGTTCTTTGTATCTGGAATATTGTCTTTCCATTCCGTTCCATAAATAGTATTATTTGTTGTTAGATGGACGTAGTCAGCATCTGGAGAGAATTTGAATTCAGTTGGGATATAATTGAAATTCTTATCTTCAGAAGAAGCAGCTGTATTAATTTCGGCATTGAAAGTACCAGCCAAAGTTTTTGCTTCTTTTAAAGCTTTTTTTGCCCATACACCAGTGTTGATATAGTCTGCTTTTTTAATTAAAAAATTGTATGGAACCATTAAAAATTGTAAACTTGCACCACCACCAAGAAACATAACATAGTATTCCTCCGGCGACAGATTCATTAGCTTTAGGCAATCAGCTTGTGCTTCTTTCATTACATTATCGAAATCTTTTGCTCTGTGGCTAACTTCCATTATCGACATTCCACTGTTGTTGAAATTCAATACTGCATTAGCTGTTTCTTCTAATACCTGAATCGGAAGTACTGCTGGTCCTGCGCTAAAATTATGTGCTCTTTTCATTTTTTCTCCTTTAACGGATATTTAGTTTAACAAATATAAACACTTGCAAATTTATGATTTATTATTATCATTTCATAATTTTATTTTATAAATTGTTTAATTTGTTAAATATTTATTTTTTGCATAAAATTTCTCTCCATGATTATGAACTCCTTGTCCCATAACGAAAATAAAGTAGTTAGGAGATTTTTGGTAAAGAATAATTTCGCATATTATAGTAAAAAGTTGTCATTCTGAGGCGAATATAAACGAAGACGTTTACTTTTGAGAAAA
>CAZCLJ010000320.1:0-5039 GCA_964499465.1 uncultured Hyphomicrobiales bacterium | reverse complement strand
TTGTTGATCGTATGGCTGGAAAGAGTATTTCAAAGAACGTATCAGCCCTGCCCCTACCCCCCTTTTTCAAAGGTGGGACAAGAATTTTCTTAATGATTCCCCCCTTTGAAAAAGGGGGGTAGGGGGGATTTCTTAGTGCTGTTCTGTATTTCATTGGTTTTATAAAAAAGATGTCATTGGTAACAAAGTGAGAAATCTCACAACTCTTTGCTACCAAAGAATTTGAATTTTAAAGATAAAGAAGTCCTACATCTGCAAGATGTAGGACTTCTGGTTTAAGAAGTTTTGCAGAGTAACAGTAAAGATGTCTTCTCCATTTAAATAAAGGTTTTGCTTCATTTTGGGGTTTGTAATGACAGGTTCTTTGCCCTACCTACTTGACTACTAAAATCCTTTCTGTTTTAATTAATCCACCGTAGTTTAGTAATATGCTGTATGCACCAGACGAAAAGTCATTCAAATCCAATAAATAGTTGTGCTTGCCCAATTCCTGATTTCCCAGATTAATTCTTTTAACTAAACCACCGGTTGTCGATAAAATATCAATACTAACGTTACATTCATTTTCTAAATAGTAGGAAATATTTACATTAACATTTGCTGGCAATGGATAGCAAATCATTTCGTTTGAACAGCCCTGACATTCAGTTATTTCTGCATAAGCTAAAGCATCTGTTTTATACGAAACATAATCATTGCTTGTTTGTTTAATTAAATCATTTGTTGAACTAATATTAATCAATCGGTTATTTGCATAAAGATTTACTGCTTCATTATTTAAAAATCCATTTTTGCCATCACTGAGTTCATCATCTCCCCAAACCATAAGAGCAGCCAAACCATTTCTAACGAAGCCGTTTCCATAAATATTATTGTCATCGGATTTTGCCAGTATTTCGGTTCCTTCGTCAAGGTTTTCCGCTTTCAAAATCAATACCATTGAATTTCCTGTTCCAAGATTAATATGCTTATCATTGCAACTAATTTGCTCAGTATTTTCTTTTCTGCTTGAATTTGCTGGATATGTAAGCGAAGTATTATTCAAAACATAGATATAATAACCTTTTCCGGGAATCATATTTCCGATTGTATTAATACCATAAGCCGGAACATAAAACCCTTCGCCATTTTTTACAATTAAAAAATCACCCGCAATTGAAGCTAATGCTGTTTGGATATGCATTTGAGAATTTCTCAAATATGATATTATATGCCAGCCGGAAACTAAATCAATCGGAGTATTCGCCGGATTGGCATATTTTCCTTCTATAGTTAAAAATGATGTTTGAGACATATTCACATAATATCCCTGTTTTATATCCCAATTACCTATTGTATTGATATTAAACGCTGGAATATAAAGATTTCCATCGCTGTCTTTCATAATTCTAATATTTTCTTCAACTTCAGACATAATGGATTCGATATTTAGTTCGTTTGGAGTAACGTTGCTCGAAATCATTTCCCAGTAATTGGGTAATTTTATTGTAATTTTATCCTTTGGAAAAACATCAAAAAACTGAAGATATCTACTGAGCAATTCTGAACGGGTAGATGGAGGATTTCCATTGTTAAATCCACCAAACAGGAAAGTTGAACCAATAGTTTTGTAATTACCGGCATTATATGCAACAGCGCAGGGATTATTTCCACTTACATTCCTGAAAATAACAAAAGCCGGGGCAGTTGCTTCAATTCTTCCGCTCATCAAATTTGAACCACTGTATGAAAAACTCATTCCCTCAGTAAAAGTTCCTGCCAGACCAATTAAACCCATATTAATATAAGGACTATTGATAGCGTTGATATTGAAATATTGATGAACGGCTCTTTGAAATAAGGTAAACCAGGTAATCCCTCCTTCCATATATAAATTGCCACCGCTATCCAAATAAGAAGCAAGCAAATTTCCTTCTTCTGAACTCAGAGTATAACTTTGTGAAGAGCTGCCAAGCAAAACAAAAACAGATTTATATTTATTTAAATTTGTTGGAAATTCAGTCGTTATCTCGTAATCAACTTCTATTGATTGAAAAGCAAGTTGCAAATTTGCTGCAGAATTACTATATGCATCTTTATTTATAATTAAAGTAGTTATTTGTCCAATATAGAAATTTTTATATTCAGTTGCAACACTATCGCCATCTAAAAGCACCTTGATTCCAAACTGAACTTCAGTGGCTAAAGGAGTATTATTATCAATCGTAATTGTAAAAAGCTGGGTTACTTCTTCATTTATTGCTATGTTCCCATAATTCATTTCATTTTGCTGAATGACAATATAACTATTATTACATTCTAAAATTGAAGAAACATTCATTGCAGCGGCGTTTCCATTATTTTTTATTCCTATAGAAATCTGAACTGTTTCACCAGCATCTAATTTTCCGTTGTTATTTCCATATTGGTCAAGGATTGTGAAAGAAGTAACTTCCAAATATGGTGCTGAAATATTTAATGAAAAGTAGCTTTCAGAGGTAGATGAATCATTAAAAGTAGCTGTTATTTTAAATTCAGCTTCGTGAAAACAAGGAGTTATATTCGAGACATTAAAAGCAAATCCATTACTTATTGATACTACACCGTTGGGATTCATTGTTCCATAAAACTCCGTGCTATCTGTAATTGTTATATATGGACAGTCTGAAGAAATTTTAACATTTACAGAATTTGCAGTGTCAAGCCCGATATTTTTCAATGCTAAGGAAAGCAAAATAGATTTTCCATTTATAGCTTGTTCAATCTGGTTTCCCAAACTGTCGTTAAGTGTATGATTAGAATAACTTATATATGCTTCTTCAGGTGGAGTAATGGTGATTGTGCCAAAAAATGGCTGGACATTTTGATTGGTAACAACAATTTCGGCCTCACCCGGTTCTATTAAATTCATTAAATCAATTTGGGCAAGTCCATTAGAATCGGCAAGAGCAGCACCATAAAGTATTCCGTCTTTTGAAATTGCAGCGTATCCATACGGCTCAGTGTTTACAGCTAATTCAGTAGTTCCAAAAGGAAGTATAGGCAAATAGCTAGTATTCGAAACGGGTGCTTCTGAAAAGAAAGTAACAAGCGATGGGTCGCCCATAACATGATAAACTTCCCAATAGTATTGTGAGTTTGAAGGAACTCCTTCTGTTACAGCAATGTTTCCACCGAATATAATTTGGGATTGGGTAACATACCACTCAGCGAAAGCTTCGTTATGTGAATGGAACATTCTGTCTAATGCTCCGAGGGTAGTTCCAGTGTAAGTAGGATTAGCTGTAATTGTTCCAACTCCTACAGCCCAATAAAATTCTTCTATTGCATAACCTAAATCAGAAATACCAATATACGCTACTGCTCCTTTGCCATCTGCTCTTAAAAGTGTTTCCCCGAAGCAAGATGGCTCATTAAATTTATTGCTAAGACAACATTGCCCGATTATTGTAGGATATTTACTGAAATTTTGTAAATTTGGAATATTAGAATTAGTAATACTTGGGTCATACCAACCTTCCTGAGTTCCATGAGCAAAATAACTAACAAACCCTGCACCATCGTTTATATTTTGAATTATTGATGCTGTCTGACTGCCCGAATTTGGATATAAATATGTATGTGATAGCAAGCCATTGGCTGCATTGAAATAACAATTTGTTCCGTAATTTACTACTCCATTAAAAAATAATTGTGCTAAATTGTTGTCGTCCATTCCGGCAATTCTCACTACTTCATTCAAATACGATGGGTCGGGAAAAAGATATTGTTCATACATTAGTGTTTTATTGATTTGTGGCAGCAATTCGCTCACATTATTTGCAGAAAAGCGTCCATAATAAACTTCAGGAAAATCATCACCAGTATATTCGCAATACCTCAAGTCAGTTACGTGAAGCCCTGATTCCCAGGACGGTATCTGAGCAACATCGCCAACAAAAAGAACAAATGAGGGGGCAGGGTCGAGTGGCGTTCCGGCGATATAAAGTCCCTGCAAATATGCTTTTATTGAAATAGTTGTGCTGCCAACTGCCGGATTATTTGTGTATGCTTCAATTACTTTAAAGCCCTTACGCGTTTTCCATTCGATGAATGGTTGCAGTGCTTCCTCAAACATTGGGTCTGAAACAATTACGTATTTCACTGGGTATTTTGTTATATAATCCCTCGTTTGAACCGGCTTGTAATTTAAGAACTGATTGAAGCTGCCATCGAAATAGTAGGAATTTGTCCTTGCTTTTAAATCCTCTGTTGCCTGAATATCTGGATTATTAAAAATGACTTCGACTTGCAGATTCTGATAAAAGCGCAGTGTTTGAGTAACTGGATTATACTGAATAGGTGAAATACATAAATTTGCAAGTCGCAAGCTACGCATTGTTCCCATTTCTTCTACTTTTACAAGTTCTTCGAATAAAAACTCATTTCTTAAGTAAAAGCTATCATTATATACAAATTCTGGTGGGTCGCCAATTAATGCTGGTGGCTGGTCTGGATAAACCGGATATTGCAAACCTAACTCTCTTAATGAATAGTCATCTGTTTCGTAACTCAAAATATTTACTTGAACGGTCGCCCCCAAAGGAATTTCAATAAGTTTACGCAATACAGGCAGTTTTGGAGCGCCCGGCTTTTCTGGTTTCCCATAGCCAGAAACGAAAAGTTCTGAAAATATTCCAAGCGGAGTTTCTTTATTAAAATATTCAAAATCTGCAAGTGTGTTTAAAATAATTAAATTATTGTAAGTGTTTTCGATTACTTCAATAGAAGTATTTGCATTTTCAAGCAAAATCACCCGCTCAGCTTTTAGATGATTTGAAAAAATTACTGCAAATAGGATTATTGCAACGCATAATCTGTAAACTTTGAAATTTTTCATAAATATCCCCGAAAAGTTTATATTTTGGTTATTGGGTTATTGGGTTATTGGTTAATAGGTTCTGCCCCCTCGTAAGTTTGTTGTTTCACAGTCTTGTCATTCCGAACCCCCTTATAAAGCAAGACCTTTATTTAAATGGAGATGACATAATTTTCTGTGTCATTCTGACGGATGTCAGAAT
>CAZCLJ010000319.1:0-5051 GCA_964499465.1 uncultured Hyphomicrobiales bacterium | reverse complement strand
AATAGCCTTCCTCTAGATGAAAAAATTTTTAGGACAATTTCTAAATTAGAAAGCTCTGGTTTTGGGCACCTCACACGAAGAGATTGGAAAAATTTGGCTTGGGCATTAAGCAAAATACTGCCAGGTGCACAAGAAAAACTTATCTTTAGTGATATTGGTAAAAGGATTATCCACCACTTTCAACAATCAGAGATGGACCTTATTGGACTCGTTTATTTTCCATTGTTGTATAGCTATTTTGCTTTAGAAAATGAAGATGTAAAAAACAAGCCAGCAATTTGGCTTCAATTAAGGGATGTATTAAATACAAATAGGTCAGGTGTTTATAGAGACTTAAAACGTCCTAAAAAATGGATGAATACCCTTGTTGATTATTCGGAAATTTTATCTAATTCACCAACAAAATCATTTGTTAAAAGATTTTTAGAAGACAAAGACGCAAGTAGTGTTGCAAATGAATTAGAAAGCTTAAAGATGGCACCTAATAGTTGGTTTTGGGATGATTTAATTAAATCTTCCATTCAATCTATTAACGGTATGAATGAGCAGGATTATTTGAAAATTATCCCTCGTTTTTTGCATTTGGCTGAGCAAAATTTATTATATACAGCAGATATTTTAGTTGCTTTATTGGAACGCTATGCTCGTACTTCTGAGCGTCAAAAAGTGAATGAGGCCCTAAAACATCTAGCTCTAAATCAATGGGGTAATCCACAGTACGAATCCTCTGCGGGTTGGAGTAATGTTAATGCAAATACAAAGCAAATGGTTATCCAATGGTTTGTCAGAGCTGATTTGGAAGCATTCTTTAAATTATTCAGTGCATCAGCGGATATAAATCGTTTTAACTATTGGATTAAATTTATCGATAAAATTTCTTTTTCTCAAATTTTTCTTGGTCCATCAGCATTACAATCTCAGCAGACACAGCATAAAAAATTTCGTGAATTAAATCGCGGGCGTTTAAAAGAATTAATGGGATCTACAGCATCAAATAACGCATTTTTATTAAAAATTGAAAATGTGTACATAGTAGATTTTTCTGATACGGGGAATGCATGTTATGCCTATAATTACTTACCTTATAAAGATAAAGATAGACGTATTTTTATTGGTGAATTAAAGAATAAAAATACTGTTTTATTTGTTGGAAAAGGTGGGGGAAAAATTGCTCTAAGCCATAGTGGGGATTGGGAAGCTAGATTCGATGAACACCTTGATAACATCGGTATATCTTCGAATCAACATCGGGCAGGTAATCACAATTCAAGATATGGGCGAAAGTACTAGAGGATAATAATGAAATTAGCATTTTGGAAAAAAAAGAAAGCTACTGAATCTGTGCAGGATGAATCGCTTAAATTGGATTTAAAGCCATTTACTTATGATGAAGTAGGTATAATTTATTCAGATACACCAAATGCTAAGACAGATGCCGATTTCTATTGGGAAAGCTTGGAAGAGGAAGAGCTTGCATACCTTATAGATAACCACTTTGTGTTGCCTTGGGAAGATCTTTTTCAAATTCAGCAAGACTTAGAACATAGTAATGTGATTCACTTGCTAAACCTACCGACACAAACTTCTTTTCGGCCAATAATTAGAAGTGAAGGAGGGTTGAGTGACCCAGATTTCAAAATCATTTTAGATGGTTGGTTGAACGAAAATAATATTAAGGTTAAAAGTTCTATTCAGCGAGTTGGAGCTATTTTAACGATTGATGGCACAGAACATTTATTGAGTGAATCAAGTTTTCAACTTGCCGAAAAATTAAAAGAGTTTTCACGTATAGAGAATAAAGATACGAAACAGAACCAGAAATATTGGGCGAATATCAGAAAATTGGCCAATAAGTCTAATGCAAATTTAGATGATTTTTTACGAAAGACAGTAGTTTTAGCACCTGAGAAACTACAGTTAAATCTTCGAAAAAATTTGATTAGTCAGGAATCTGTTGTAGAGATTCAGCCTGAATTTGATGAAGTTCCATCAAATTGGCTGAAGACGTTTGATCAATATAATAATGTTCAAGATCAGTACAGTATTAGCTTAGCTGATGGTGGAATTGCACATGTAGTGATTGAACCTCAAGTGAAGCAAGTTCTGAATGAAATTAAAAAAATGCCGAACAGACGTATTTCTGGTGAGCGCGCGCAAGCATTTTTACACAATCCATTTGCTCAACTAGGTGATGATGCAATTGAAGTTATTTCACCTGAGAGTTTTGAGGAGTCCAAGAAGCAAGCAGAAATTTATACTTATACTTTACAAATAGAAAAAAATTATGATGAGTTAAATCATTATGTTTCTGCGAAATTAGAGCTACAAGAGAATTCTGAAAGAGAAGAAAATCCTATTATATTAGAGCTATATAATGTAGATCAGACTTATCATTTTATTCAAGCGTATGAGAAAACATCCCTTGTTTTTGTATGGGCAGGATATGAAATTGACCGAAGCAGCTACTTAGATAATAAAATTGAAGAATTAAAAAATGATCTAAACGAAATTCAAAAATATCAAGATGAATTACAGGCTCAAAAAGTATTGAATTTATCGAATTATAGCGGTCGTGTTATTGGTATTGGTGAAGCAGAAAAGCTGAACTCTGAATTTATTAAAAGAGATAGTGGTGAATCCGAATGGTTGCCACAACATTTAATGGACTTAGAGCAGCATCTACAAGATGAAAATCTTGATGAAACCATCGAATTGCTTGAGCAGCGGATTAAGCAGGCAGAGCAAAACAGTCAAGAAGAAGTTGAAATTCCATATACAGATAGAGAAGTGTCATTAGATGATGCCAAAAATTTACTAGACCATTTATATTCTTCCAAGAAAGAAGAGCCAAAAGAGATATTAGAAGAATCTAACGCTAATTCACAGAAAAAGAAAAAAGATACATTATTAATTGCGAATAATATTGATGAAGCAGAATTTACAAAACAGCGAGTAAATCACTTACTTTTTGATGAGAAGAATCCTCCATCAGCTAGATTGCCTGCTAGTTTTAGAAACCAAGAATTTACTTTAAAGCAGCATCAAGAATATGGAATTGCGTGGTTGCAGAATTTACATCAATATGCGCCTGAGCAGGTTAGTGGTTGTCTTTTAGCTGATGATATGGGCTTAGGTAAAACACTTCAGCTTTTATGTTTTATTGGTGAGTATCTTGAAAATGCTAAAAATAAGAAACCAGTGCTAATTGTGGCTCCAGTTTCACTGCTAGAGAATTGGGAAGCCGAAGCAAATCGATTTTTTAGTGGTAAATTTGCCAAAATATTAAGTTTATACGGTGATAACTTAAAAGACAGGAAAATTCCCAAACATTTCATCTCGGCACAGTTAAGAGAAAATCATGGTATTACACATCTTTTAGAGGATGATTGGCGTGGTGATGCTAATATTATTTTAACAACCTACGAGACAATGCGTGATCTTGAATTTTCTCTAGCTAGAGAAGACTGGAGCATAATGATTTGCGATGAAGCGCAAAAGATTAAAGTTCCTACGGCAATGGTAACAAAGGCTGCCAAAGCTCAAAAAGCAGATTTTAAAATTGCATGTACAGGTACTCCAGTTGAGAACTCTTTAACCGATCTTTGGTGCTTATTTGATTTTATTCAAGAAAACTTATTAGGTCCTTTAAATGAGTTTGGTAAAAACTATCGCAAACCTATAGAAAATACTGAAAATAATGATGAAGTAGCACTATTAAAGCTTCGTGAGTTAATAGCCCCTCAAGTCTTACGAAGAATGAAAAATGATGTCGCAGATTTACCCGCTAAAATTGAGGTAGATCACTGTAAAAATATTGAAATTTCATTATTGCAAAGACAATTATATATTGATGTGGTTAACCGCTTTAAAAAATTGTCCGCAGAAGGTAATCAGGGAGCGATGTTAACTTCTTTACATAGTATGAGAATGATCTGTGCTCATCCATTACAATTTCAGCCAAGTGCTACTTTAAATGATTCTCCAAAAGTAAGTTGGTTAATCAAAACTTTAGAATCTATCAAGCAAAATAATGAAAAAGTCATTATTTTTACTGAATTTAGAGACATTCAAGTATTTCTTAAGGGAATTCTTCTGGAGAGATTTGGCTTAAACGTTACAACAGTCAATGGTGATTCAAATACGAGCAGTAAAAAAGGCTTAACACGGCAAAACTTGATTGATAAATTTCAAGAAAAATCAGGGTTTAATATCATTATCTTATCCACTACTGCGGTAGGATTTGGTGTTAACATTCAACGTGCTAATCATGTCATTCATTATACACGTAGTTGGAATCCAGCTAAGGAAGATCAAGCGACTGACCGTGCGTATCGTATTGGGCAAGATAAAGAAGTTTTTGTTTACTATCCAACAGTTGTAACAGATGAATTCAAGACTTTCGAAGTAAAGTTGGATCGACTTTTATCAAGTAAAAGAGAGTTAGCTGATGATATGTTAAAACCAAATACTGATCTTAAAAATGAGTTATTTGATTTATTAAATGAATAAATTCAGTTAGTAAGCTAAGGTGGTTATTTCTTGTGCGGATTTAAAAATACATGAATTGTATCTGCCTACACCAACTGCTAGTAGGGCATGGGAAGAATCCATAACCATTCAGACTAATATGACGTTGTCACAAATATTGATGAAATTTATTTAGGTCATACAATTGTAAAAGAGCAGACACAAATCGACAATTGTCACTACATTGATGTGGGCTCATCCTTTACAAAAAAAACTATGTATCATTAAAGTTCAGTGAGAGGAGTGGGAGAGTTTAGTAAAGGAAAATGATTTAACTGATCAAAAAAACAACACTTAAACTTTGTATCCTGATTTGTATCCTTAATTTTCTGATGAAAAATTAATTCAGTAAAAACAATATTGTATGCAATTATTTGTGTCTGTCTGGGCCCACCATATAAAAAAACCACTTACGTGTACTAGGGCGTGTCCTCATTTGAAGAATTGGTTTTAAATACTTAAAATCCTGCTTTAAGCTCTTTTCATTTCTATATTTTTTCAATGGCACGTACTCTTCTCACCGA
>CAZCLJ010000318.1:0-5085 GCA_964499465.1 uncultured Hyphomicrobiales bacterium | reverse complement strand
AAGTTCATTTTCTCAAAAGTAAACGTCTTCGTTTATATTCGCCTCAGAATGACAAGACTGCGCAATAGCAAACTACGAGGGGTCAGGAGTTCTGATATTACAAACACTTATGACAACTAGGAAAGTTGAGTAAATAAAATCATTTGAAATTTCTGAGAAAAAAAGTCATACTATCAACTTGCTGATAGCATGACTAAACAAATTATTTTCCTTAATATTCTAAATTTCCCAGTTGCCTTTGTCGGGATGCATAAGGTAAAGCTTAGATTCACCAACGCGGGAATGGACAGTCCTTGAAATATTTCCGCCCAAATCCTCACCCAGAATTTTCACTCCTTTTTTAAGCAGAGCTGCTTTAACGGCAACAGCATTTCTTTGTCCAATACCGAAGTAGTCGCCAATATCAACATTAGTTTTTGCTCCACCGGCTAATTTTGCTACAATTCTAGAATTCGTGCAGCCGTAATCGTTCATTCTTTCCAGCATAATATTTACGGCAGTATCGGCAAAATATCCGGGAAGGTTGCTTGCCTTTGTAGTATCGGTAGAGGAAGACGGCAGAACAACGTGAGCCATTCCGATAATCGGAGTTGGTGGACAAAACAATGCAAGACCAACGCAGGAGCCAAGAGCAAATATTTTTAGGATTCTACCTTGCTCGTCAGTTACATCGAAAGCTCCCATTCCCAAAATATTTTGATTTGTTCTCGCTTTCCTATCTAATTCATTAGAAGGAAGAGTTTTGGGTTGCGATAGCTTTTTCAGATGACTTACGTCTTGAGTAGCTGCAATTCTTATTTTTGTCCAAAGTTGAACAAATAGGGTTGGTAATGCTCTCGCACCTCCAGATGGCTTAGGCAGGAAGTCAACTGCACCAAGTTCAAAAGCTTCTTGTGTTATCCGCGAATCTTTTTGGGTTAATGCACTGAGTACTATGGTTGGAATCGGACTAATCGGCATAAGTTTATGGAGGAATTGAATGCCGTTCATTCGGGGCATCTCCATATCCAGGACTATTACATCGGGCTGCAGACGTGGAATTTGGTTTAATGCTAACTGTCCGTCTGTGGCTGTTCCTACTACTTCAATACCAGGGTCACGAGAAAGACCTTTTACTAATATGTCTAACACTAATGCCTGGTCATCTACTATTAATACTTTTATCTTCCTTTTTTCCATATTTTTATCTATTTTACTTTACACTATTCTCAATATATAATTTTTTATTAATTTTATCAAATTTATTTTTGCAAAAATAATTATTTTTATGCTAAATAACGAAATAGTTGAATATTTTTATAGTTCAATTCAAAATTTTATTAGTTTGAACGAATATAACTTGAGTAATATTATTAAAATTCATTCAATCCTAAAGGAAATTCTGCTGCTCATTACTCAAGACGAATTGCAGATTTTTCCTTCTAATTTTGCACGTATTGTTTTTATCTGCGACAAATATAAGATTAATAACAAACTTGCCTCACTGCTCAGGCAAGCATTTTATTCCTCAAAAAATTTAAAGAACAAAGAACACGATAAATTACAAAACATAGCTTTCCTTAACATAAAAGCTATTGTTAATATCTGCTATTTCTTCACAAAACTTGAGCCAAATATTGAAATAAAAAATATTTGTAAAAAATTTGATGATTCTTCTTCTCTTTTTACTTTTAAAGAAAAGAAAGTTGTTGATGTGTTAAATGCCTCTGTTATAAGGAAAATTAGCTCAGAAAAAAGTGTCGGCTTTGATTTGATTTCTGAAGAAATTGGTAGCTTTAAGCTATTTTTAATTGAGAGATTTAATTATTTATGGGAAATAACGGGCAAAGGGAATATTTTAAATTTAATCAGAATAAAAAAAGCAAGTAATAGCAAAACAATATATTTTGCTGATTCGGACAGCATAATAGTTTTAGAGCCGGATTTACTCCTTGATATAACTGAAATTGCTGAGTCAGTCAATTCAAATTTTTCATTTCAGATTTCTTTTTTTACTAATTTATTAAAGAAAAAGGAATTAACAAAAGAAATGCTTGTCGGAAGCATTATAAATTCACTTTTTGACGAACTGCTTTTAAATCGAAATATTGATTTTGAAACTGCTTATGAAAACGCATTAAAAATCAAACCGCTTGTTTTCTTTGCTGTTACGCTCCAAAACAAGAATAATTCTATTTATCTTAAAGAAAAAGCATTTAGTCAGTTCTCTATTTTAAAAAAACAAATTGAAAAATTAAATTTAGAAATATTTTACATAGAGCCGAGTTTTCTTTCGCCAATTTACGGCTTGCAGGGACGCTTGGACTTGCTTATTGAAAACACTCTGGATTCAAGCAGAAAAGACGTAGTAGAATTAAAGTCTGGGAAGCCGCCACAAAAGGAAATTTTTTATAAAACAAAAGACGGGAAAACCATTTCTGCCGGCTGCTGGAGTAATCACATCGCACAGGCAACCGGCTATAATCTGCTTTTAGATTCAATAGATGAAAAACGCAGCGGTTCCTCTCTTATTCTTTATTCTTCCGATACTGACAGCCCGCTCAGAAACGTTCCAAACCATTTTTCTCTAAAACAAAATCTTTTGGAAATCAGGAATAATTTAATTTATCATTATAGTATTCTCGAACAATACATATTATTGTTTTTTGATAGAAGTTTTATACGAACAGAAACACTTTCAAAATTCACAAAAGAAGCATATTTCCAGATATTTAGAAAATTTGAAAATGCTGATGAAGTTTTGAAAGAATATCTTCAGCATTTTGCCTCATTTATTGGAAAAGAAATAAAAGCAGAAAAACTTGGAACAAACGGCACAAACTCAAACAACCACTCATCTCTTTGGCGAAACTCCATCGAAGAAAAGCGGCTTAATTATAATGTCCTTTCAAATCTGAAACTTAATAGAGATTTGTCAAATTTGGAGTCGCTTCACTTGACTTTTGAAATTGATGAAATGGAAGGCAATAATTCTATTTTCCGCAAAGGCGATATGACTGTGCTTTATAAAGATTCTAGATTGGAAGAGGCAAATCCAAGCAAACAGCAGCTTTTCAAATCATCTATCAGATATATTGACAATTCTTTGGTTACGATTAGTTTACGAAATAAAAATATTCCAGCCGACTATTTCGGGAGCGATGATACTTTTATTTTAGAAAGCGATTATAATGAATCTACTTCAAAATCACTTTACTCGTCTGTCTTTGAACTATTTCGAACTAATTTTGAAAAACGACAATTACTTCTTGGAAAAAGTGAGCCGCAGTTTGATTTAATACAAACAGATTTATTCCAGAATTTAAATGAAAATCAAAGGAATATAATTGCAAAAGCAATAGCTACGAAAGATTACTATTTAATCCAGGGACCGCCGGGAACGGGGAAAACTTCAGTTATATTAAGATATATTGTCGAATATTTATTCAATAATTCAGAAGATACCATACTTTTACTGGCTTATACAAACCGAGCAGTTGACGAAATCTGCACCCACCTTAAAAGAATTGACGATAATTTTCCGTTTTTACGACTTGGTTATAAAGACAACTCAAACCACATTGACCGAAGTATTTCATTTATTGCAGAAACATTGGATTTGCGTGAGCTATACTTATTAATCAAAAATACACGGGTATTCGTTTCTACAATTTCGTCAGCACTTTCAAACAACGAGATTTTTCAAATAAAGAAATTCAATATAGCAATCATTGATGAGGCATCTCAGATTTTAGAGCCACACATAATCGGTTTGCTATGTAATGTAGAGCGGTTCATTATGATTGGCGATGAAAAGCAGTTACCAGCTGTAGTACTGCAAAATCGAAAGAACTGCGTAGTAGATTTGCCACTCTTAAAAGATATTGCTCTTTTTAATCTTGCCGATTCTCTTTTCGAGCGGCTTTTAAGATGTGCAAAATTAAATAACTGGGACTGCGTAGATTTAATCAATCACCAAGCCCGTATGCACAAAGACATTCAGGAACTTGCCAATCATTTGTTTTACGGTAATCAGATGAAGCTTTGGAAAGAAGAATCTATTCAAACAGAAGAACATAATTTCTTTACCAAGGAAGCAGAAGAATTTTTAGAACGTAATTTAGCAAAATCACGTTTAATTTTTATAAACACACAACCAGAGAACATCTTAAAAATAAATAATCAGGAAGCAGAACTAACTATTGAAATAATCAAACTTATAAGAGAAAAACTCGGAGCAGCTTTCAAGGAAAAAAGTATAGGAGTAATCTGTATGTTCCGCGCTCAGGTTGCTAATATTATAAAAATGCTTCCAGACGATTTGAAAGAAAGTATTTTAATTGATACGGTTGAAAGATTTCAGGGAAGCGAAAGAGATTTTATTATTATTTCAAGTGCTGTAAATAATTCCCATTATATTCAGTTCGTTCAGTCAGTCGTTAATATTGATGGAATCAAAGTGGACAGGAAACTCAACGTTGCAATAACCCGGGCAAGGAAGCAACTTATTTTCCTTGGAAATGAAGAAGTTTTAAGCAATAGTGAGATTTACAGGAATATGATTGATTTTATAAAGAATAAAGGCGGATTTGTGGAGACAAGTGAATTTGAATAAGGACTTATCTATATAGTGTAATAGTATATCCAGAACTCCAGATGCCTCGTAGTTTGTTATTGCGCAGTCTTGTCATTCTGAAACGAAGTGAAGAATCTCACAACTCATTGCTACCACAGAACTATAGATTCTTCACTTCGTTCCTAATGAACCACTTTGGCTTTTTTAGCACGTAACTATATGTATAGATAATACTTATACAAGTCATACGCTCAACAAGTTTATAGTATGACTTTATTAAATTCTTGGTTTCTCCTTCCCAAGTTGCACTTGGGAAGGAAGCTTTCTTTAAAGTTTTACTTTCAAATTATTCTAATATTGGAATAGCAAGCGAAATCCTTTTATGCTTGTTGATTGATGATATAAAAGAAGCAAAGTAAAACTTTTATGAAAATACCCTTCCCAAGTGCAACTTGGGAAGGAGGATTTGTAACTTTAAAAAAATTCTAAGCCATACTATCAACTTGTTGATCGTATGGCTTGCTTCTCAT
>CAZCLJ010000317.1:0-5090 GCA_964499465.1 uncultured Hyphomicrobiales bacterium | reverse complement strand
ATGTAAAGTGATGTCATTTTTATTAAAATGAAGCACTTGCTTTATTTGGGGGTTCAGAATGACAATTTTTGAATTCCCCTTTTATTTATTCAAATTACAAATTTAATTAACATTTTCCAAAAAATTTCAACTATTCATTCCTTTGATTTTTCATAAGAATATTGTAAATTGCTTAGTTATAAAATATATTTTAAAAAAATGAATAGATGAAGCATTTAAATAAATTAGTTTCAGAATTTGTAAAAGATGATATTGTAGTTCTCTCAATAGACTTGTCCGTTAAGGAAGCGTTAGAGGTAGTAAGAGCCAAAGCTCCCAAAGGAGCAATTATTTATTTCTACGTGGTGGACAGTAAGAAAAAATTAGTTGGAGTGGTATCGGCAAGGGATATGCTTACTGCTTCCGAAGACGATTTAATAAAAGACATTTACAGCAGGAAAATTGTATCAATCGAAGAGAACGAAACGGTTTATCAGGCATGCGAACTTTTTTTGTCCCACAAATTTCTTGCGTTGCCAGTTGTTGATAAGCATGGACATATCAAAGGAATGCTTGATATTTCCCTTTTTACTGAAGATATAACAGATTTATCTAACAGAAAATATTCCGATGATGCTTTTGAACTGATTGGTTTTAAAGTAGAGCAGGTTCAAAACGCAACTGCTTTCAAAGTATGGCGCTACCGATTTCCCTGGCTAATTTCCACAATTATTTCCGGTATGCTTTGCGCCCTATTGGCTCAGCAATTTGAAGGAACTTTGGTAAAATCCATTGTTTTAGCATTTTTCTTAACTCTTGTCCTTGCTCTTGGAGAAAGCGTAAGCGTTCAATCTATGACTGTTACGATTAAACAGCTGCAGTATTCCAATCTCAATTTAAAGTGGTTTATTAACACTTTCAGGAAGGAAGTAAATTCGTCATTGCTGCTTGCGATTTCCTGTAGCTTAGCGGTGCTGTTTGTTATTGCACTTTTGATGGGATTTTCAACATCAATTTATGTAATTGCTTTTAGTATAATGCTTTCGGTTTTAAATGCTTCGCTTGTCGGTTTTACTATTCCAACTTTTCTTCACGGTTTGAAACTTGACCCTAAAGTAGCTTCAGGACCGCTGACTCTTGCAATCACCGATGTTTGCACTTTATTAATTTATTTCATTTCAGCAGAAATATTTCTTTAATATGAAAACAAGTGACGATAGGAAATTTGTAAGTTTAAAACGCAATAAACGCCAAATACTCAGAACGCTTATAAAAGACGTTAATTTTGACCAGGTGAATATAGAACGCGGAAAAGTAGTTGCACAGGAAGGTAGAAATTACATTATTGAATCCACTGAAAATGAGAAAAACTTTGTTGAATGTGTGATTTCAGGAACTGTTGCTTCAGAAAATTTCGACAGCACAATTCTGGTAGTTGGGGATTCCGTTAGTTTCAAAAGAGATGGTTTGTCTAAATCCACTAATCTTGATTCCGGAAAGATTTTAAGCATTGAAAAAAGGAAATCATTTCTTTCGCGAAAAGATGTTATAAAGCCAAAAGAAGACATAATCGCTGCAAATATTGACAAGTTGATTATCTTTTGCTCTGCTGCAGAACCATTTTACAATACTCGCCTTATAGACAGATATTTGGTGGCTGCTGAAATCGGCTCAATCGAACCAGTTATTTGTGTAAATAAAATTGATTTAGTTGATTTTGAAGAAGTTCAGGAAGATTTAGAAATGTATAGTAAGCTTGGAATAAAAATATTTTATATTTCAGCATTGAACAAATTAAATCTTGATGATTTTTTAAATTATATTAACAAAAGCAGTTGCGTTCTTTCCGGACAATCGGGCTGTGGCAAATCAACGTTAATCAATTCAATTTTCGGAAAAAAATTACAAAAAATAAAAGAAGTAAGCGAAAAGTGGAGCAAAGGTATGCATACTACAAGCTCAATTAAACTGTTCAAATTCGATGAAGGCGGAGAAATCATTGACACGCCGGGCTTAAGGGAGTTCGCAGTTTGGGGAATAGAACCAGAAGAGCTTTATCTCTATTTTCACGATTTCGATGAATTTTCAGATAAATGCCGATTCGTGCGCTGCACCCATATTCACGAGCCGGATTGCGCCGTTTTAGATGCAGTTGAAAATGAGCTGATTGATTTCCGCCGCTACGAAAGCTATATAAATATTTATAATACTCTGATAAAGTAACATACTCAACTTCACTAATTGTCATAAGTGTATGTAATATATAAATAATATAGAAAAGAATAAAAGTGGTAAAAAAACTATAAATACACCTCTCCTGCCCCCAGGGCTGATACGTTCTTTGAAATACTCTATTATAGCCATACGATCAACAAGTTGATAGTATGGCTATAAGTTCAGAACTCCTGATGCCTCGTAGTTTGGTATTTCGCAATCTTGTCATTCCGAAACGAAGTGAGGAATCTCACAACTAATTGCTACCACAGAACTTGAGATTTCTCACTTCGTTTCGAAATGAAACATTATCTGCGTAATTTGCACAATTATTCTTTACGAGGCAAATCTCCTAACTCCTTTATTTTCGTTATGGGGTAAGGAGTTCTGAAGTTCTAAGTATTCTATTTTTATAGAAATAATTATAAAAATTCAATTAATAGAATGTTTGATTAAGTAAAAATATTTTACAAGTAGCATAAAAATATAAATTATTTTCTAAAAAGTAAAAAGAAATTGCCAAAAGCCATACTATCAACTTGTTGATCGTATGGCTGTAATAGAGTATTTCAAAGAACGTATCAGTCATGGGTTCTAAAGGACAAGATTGCGAAATACCAAACTACAAGGCACAAGGATTTCTGAAATTACGAAAGGTCTAAAACTTTCATTTTATTAAATTCTTTGAATATTAGATAATTTTATCTAATTTTGCAAAAAAATAATTAATTTATTTCTTTTGTTCTGAAAGTACTATTTTATACAACAATAAAAAGAAATAAATAAAGAATTTAAGGAATATTGAATAAATATTTAAAAAATTAGCAGTAAAGCTAAATAAAATTCACAATCACTTGGAAAATAAAGCATTTGGAAAGAAAAGGAAACACATTGCGTCAGAATTTAATTTTAACCATTATGTCTGGGTGCCTGCTTGGATTGTCATTTCCGCCATATCCCTTTCCTTTGCTTGCTCTTGTTGGATTTGTTCCGCTTCTGTTGCTAATAGAACGTCAGCCGAAACATCTTTATTCTTATTTATATCTATCATTCTTTTTATTTCATTGCCTTGCAAACTGGTGGATTGGTGGTTGGAGCAGCGAAACCGACCCATATCTTTTAGCATCTTGCATTGGACTTGCAATAGTCCATCCATTCTTTTTTATGCTTCCGATAGCTACTTACAATGTAATTAAAAAACGTTCTTTGCCATCTACTTCACTAATGCTTTTTCCTTTTATTTGGGTAAGTTTTGAATGGTTGCATAGTATTGGCGATTTAGCTTTTCCATGGCTCTCAATTGGTTACACTCAAGTATTAAATTTTTATTATGTTCAGGTTGCAGATATTTCTGGAGTCTGGGGAGTGAGTTTTTTAGTTCTTTGGGTAAATGTTATTATTTATAAACTAATTTATCTTGCAAAACAGAGAAAATCAAAAAAAATTATACTTAGTGAACTTTTTGCAATACCTTCTTTTAGGAAATACACAATAGCACTTGCCTTAATTCTCGTATTGCCTTATATATACGGAATAATTAGAGTTAATCAATTTGCTCATAAAGAGATGCTTGAATTAAGTCCAACTGTAAATGTTGCTGTTATTCAACCCAATATCAATCCATGGCGGAAATGGGATTTGGATACATATCAGCAAATCGAACTTCATCAGAGAATTCAGGACTCTTTATTCCGGGCAGTAGGACAACTTGACATGGCGATTTGGAGTGAAACTTCAATTACTTATATTAGTCCGGAATTTAACCGACATCATAATTTTTCTTTCCTGCAAGATTGGATAAATCACACAAAGACCAATTTATTGACTGGTTTCGCAGACTTTTATATCTATCCGAATCAGGAGAAAGCACCTGTAACTGCACGAAAATGGATGGATACAGATTCACTCTTTGAACCATTTAATTCTGCAATTTTAATTCAGCCACAGGATTCCGGACTTTTAAAAAAGCCAGTTCAGATTTATCATAAATCTCAGTTAACTCCTTTTGGGGAGCGGGTTCCTTATGCTGAATATCTTAAGTTTGCAACGAAATGGATGGAATTCAGTGTTGGGATTTCCGGTTGGGGAGTTGGCAGAGAACTCAAAAATTTATCTTTTAAGAAAAATGAATTTGATGTTAACGTGGCTCCAATTATATGTATAGAATCCATATTTCCGCTGTTAGTCAGGAATTTTGTTCTGATTGATGCAAATTTAATAAGTGTAATTACAAATGACGGTTGGTATGACCATACAATAGGTCCTGAGCAGCACTTTTGCATTGCTCAAATGCGTGCTATTGAAAACAGGCGTTATCTTGCAAGATGTGCTAATACAGGCGTTTCCGGATTTATTAAACCGACTGGGGAGCCGCTTTTAAAAGCCCCTCAATACAAATCCATTGGAATTGCTGCCACTTTACCACTATTAGACGGAAATACCTGCTTTGCAATTATTGGCAATTTCCTGTCAATAATTTCCACCACTATAGTCCTAATTTCAATAATTTATTGCTTTTACGTTAGAAAAAACAATGTATGCTCTTCTTAAGGTGATTGTAAAATTGTCTTTCTGAATCCCCAGATAAAGAAAGACTTTAATTTAAATTGAGATGAAATAATTTTCCGTGTCATTCTGACGGATGTCAGAATCCATCTTTTTATTGTTTAATCTCTAACTCTCCCAAAATTACGTATTACTTTATTTATTTTTTTAATAAATATAGATTAGTAGCCGTTTATCTTGAATTTTATCGCAAATAATCTATTACGTATTTATGGTTTAAGAACTCCTGACCCCATAACGAAAATAAAGGAGTTAGGAGAATTGCCTCGTAAATAATAATTGCGCAAATTATCCGAATAAAGTGTCATTCTGAACGAAGTGAAGAATCTCAA
>CAZCLJ010000316.1:0-5099 GCA_964499465.1 uncultured Hyphomicrobiales bacterium | reverse complement strand
AATTTTCTGGATTCTTCACTTCGTTCAGAATGACTGTGTTAAGTGATGTCATCTCCATTTAAATAAAAGTCTTCTATTATCTTGGGGTTCGGAATGACAAATAAACATATTTTATTATTAAAAGAAACTTGGTATTACATTGATTAAAAACTCAAAGCCATACTATCAACTTGTTGGCAGTATGGCTTAAAAACATAAAAGCATACTTTTTTCAATTAAATAAAAATAAGTGATGAAAAAAATACTATTAATAATTTTATTAAACATAATTTGTTCATTATCTACATTATTTTCTCAGGTATCTGAAAATTCACGAATAATAAATGAGCAAACTGCAAAATTTAAAGAAATATTAGAAATTGCAACTCAAAACTATGTTGATTCTGTTGATGTAAAAAAAATTACAGAAGCAGCTTTTTCTGCTATGCTAAAAGAGCTTGACCAGTTTTCAAATTATCTAACTTCCGAGCAATACAAAAGAATTGCCGAACTTAATAAAGGCAAAGGAGTGGGAATAGGCATAAATGTTGTTCAAATTGCCGATAGCATTGTTGTTGCTAATGTTATAAAAAACAGTTCTGCCGATTCAAACAGCATTTCAATTGGAGATAAAATAATTTTTGTTGATGATGTGAAAACAACCGGAATGAATATTCAGGAAGTTAATAATTTGATGGGTGGCGCCAAAAGTTGTCCGGTCAAAATTATCATAAAAAAACAAAAAGACGGAAGCATATCTGAATTTTTACTTAACAGGAATGACTACTTAATAAAGTCAGTCAACAGCAGCTTTATAATTCCGGGAACAGATATTGCTTATATAAAAATCTCTTCATTCTCTAATGAATCTGCTGTTGAAATAAAAGAAGTAATTAATGAACTCATTCAAAGCGGAGCAAAAAATCTTTTGTTCGATTTGAGAAGTAACAACGGCGGCTATTTAGACAAAGTACTGGAGTTGCTTGAGCAATTCTTTAAAAAAGATGAATTGCTTGTTTATACTGAATCAAGAAATAAACTTTATTCAATGAAAAAGGTTGTAGAAAAAGATGGTATGTTTAGCGATATTCCAATTGTAGTGCTAACAGACGAGCGCACAGCATCAGCAGCCGAAATATTTTCTGGAGCAATGCAGGACAACGATAGGGGAATAATTGTCGGAGAAATGACTTTCGGAAAAGGACTTGCTCAAAAAATGTGGGAATTTAAAGATGGTTCTGCATTTGCTCTGACTATAGCACGGTATTTTACTCCATCTGGCAGAACAGTTCAAAAGATTACTAATGATGTTAAAAATATGAGAATTGATGATTCTGCTTTTTTAAATCAAGATGCCGAAAAAAATAAGGTTTATGAGGATATTTTTAAACAGATTGGCAACAGAAAGAATTTGCCGGTATTCATTACAAAAAAAGGCAGACATATTGTTGGAGGTGGCGGAATTATACCTGATTATTTTGTCCAGAACGATTCTTTAACTATGCTTACTCAGGTATTAAAGGGCAGAAGCATTTTCTTTGAATTTGCTCTCCTGTTTTTGAAATATAACGAAGCTGATATTCGTCTAAAATCCTCAAATGATTATTTATATTTTGCAAATTTCTTCATAGTTGATGATAATCTGCTCACTAAATTCACTGATTTTTGCAAAATGAAAAATGTATGGAATGAGCAAATGTTTTTAGCCGATAAGGAATATATAAAGAATTTTATAAAAGCTGTCATATCCAATGTGCTTTGGGGCGATAATGGCTTCTATTCTAGCAGTATTTCTGTTGATAAGCAGGTTTTAAAAGCAATTGCGTCATTTGTAGATGCTAAAAACCTATTGGAGAAAAAATGAAAAATAAAAGGGTTCTTACTATTAGCTTTTGGATTTGTTCTATAATTCTTACTTTTCTCATATCCTATTATCAAAAACTAACCGGTCCGACTTATCCAGTTGATGTTGATATAATAATAAATAAAAGCGAGGTGAAAGCAGTTTTTCCACGCTCTCATCCCGGCGAAGGTGCTGAATTAATTCAAGTGTATGCTCCGAACACATCTTTAATTGGAGAAATGAAATTCAAGCGTTACAAAAGCTATGACAAATGGACAACTGTTGAGATGGCACGTCAGGGCGACACTTTAGTAGCAGAAATACCTCATCAGCCGCCGGCTGGTAAAGTAGAATATCAGGTGTTTTTAAATGATGAAACAAATACTAAAATCCCTTTGACAGAATATCCTCTTATTATCCGCTTTAGAGGTGATGTCCCGGCAGTTTCGATGATTTTACACGTAATATTTATTTTTGCTGCTTTTTTACTCTCTTTTAGAACTGGCTTTGAAGCTGTTTTCAAACGTGAGAACACATATAAACTGACCATCTTCACCGTTATTTTTATTATTCTGGGTGGATTTATTTTCGGACCGATTATGCAGAAATACGCTTTCGATGCCTTTTGGACTGGTTGGCCCTTTGGTAACGATTTGACTGATAACAAAATGCTTGTTGGTCTGATTTTTTGGTTAATTGCACTTTGGAAGCTGCACAAAAACCGATATGAACAGAAATGGGTGATTATTGCTGCTGTTGTGATGCTCATTGTATTTCTAATTCCTCACAGTATGTTTGGCTCTGAAATTGATTATACAAAAATTGAGAAATAGAGGTTTATTTCAAACTTGGAACTTCTGATGGCTCGTAGTTTGTTATTTCGCATACTTAATAATGGGAAGCTGATTTTTAACATGAGTATTTCCAATAGGTCATTAGTTATTTGTCATTCGTCATTAGTAGTTAAATACCAATGACTAATGACTTAATAATTGTATTCTGAAGATAAAGATGTCCAACATCTTGCAGATGTAGGACATCTGGTTCAAGAAGTTTTGCAGAGTAAAAGTAGCGATGTCATTGGCAAACGAAGTGAAGATAAAGATGTCCTACTCGTCTTGCAGATGTAGGACATCTGGTTCAGGGGGCTGGAGCTCTTTAAATATATTATTTTTTATAAGAAATGACAACATTAAGCATAAGTTTTTGAGAATTGCTCAATTCAAGCAGTTCTATAATTTTATCTTGCTCCATTGATGCGCGGGGTCTTGAAGAAAATCCAACAGAAGCACAAAAAACACAAATATTTTCAGCAACTAAACCTGCATCAATAGCTCCCCATACTAATTTTTGGGTATCATCTCCGTATTTAAATTTTGAATTATCAGAAACAAGCAGTATGAAAAGAGGCGCATTTGCATATTCTACCTGCTTTGCAGAAATTAGTGAGCGGTAATCTCCATTAGCATTCTGTATTAAAGTATGCTCTTCTGAATGATAAAGATAGACTGCTTCTTTAAAAAAAACATATATCTCAACATCCTGAGCATTAATGGCAGATGGAGCAGTTCTTTTTCCTTCTTCGGGGCGATTTACTCCATTTGCAGCCCACAGCAAATCGGAGATGTCCTGAATCCCGAGAGATGTTGAATCAAATTCTCTCACTGATGCCCGCTCAGAAAGGGCTGTCATAATTGGTAATCCTCTTGATTTGTCCGGAGGATTCAATTTAATAATGTCTTGACTTTTTGATTCCATAAAACCAATTAATAATATTAAAAAAAATAATTTCATTTTACTAACACTTATATAAATTACTATTGTTTGACCATCAGACCTCCAGACCCCATAATGAAAATAAAGGAGTTAGGAGATTTATCTCGTAAAGAATAACATCGCTCTTAATCTCCATAATAAATTATGGAGTTACACTAATAATTAGAATAACTCCCAAATTTATTTGGGAGTTGTATATTTGCTTTTTGTCTGTATTATATTTTTTAATATCAGAACTATATTAATTGCGAAAAAAACTAAGAGGCGAAAGAATTCTGAAATTAAATTACTTATTCATTTTAAACACTAACAATGTTGGGTATTTGTCAACTGCTTCATTAGTTATAATCATCGTTCCATCGGGAAGGAATGTGATTCCTTCCGCTTTAAGAAAAAGCTCTTCATTAAGTTTTTCTAAATGAATCAATTCACCTTTTCTGTTAATAATTAGAATCAGTTTTTCAGCTGCTGATATTATATAAATCTCATCAGTAACAGGGTGAATTGCCAAGCTTGATGGTCTGAAATTAAAATGAATTTTTTTCCCTTTTGTTTTCGTAGTATTTGTTTTAATATTGAGTTTGTCTGCTAATTTTTTAATGTCGTTGGTATTAATGCTGTAAATTGGTTTTTCTAAAAGATTTTCAGTAGCAATATCGTAAGAATAAATATATCTTTCTTCTTTAAAATCATGGATTAATGGTTTGCTTTTAGCAGCAATTAAAATTCTGTTAAATTTAGCATCATAGCAAAGACCTTCATTGTTTGAAGTTTGAAGATTTAATTGATGATGAATAAATTTAGTATCTTCATTTAAAAAGTTCTTCCATTCAGTAAGGCGACCATCACTTCTTAAAATATAAATTGAATTACCTGTATAAGTAAGTCCTTCAAAATCGCCTGCATCTTCGAATTCATACTGAGATATAATTTTCCCATTTACAAAATCGTAAATAAATACAATTCCCAACTCATCTTGAACCAGCGCAACGTGTTTTGAGTCAATATCAGTTAAGCCGGAGACTTCATTTAAAACCGGTGGTAATTGCTGCTTAATGTCCGGCTTACTAAGATTATACTTAAACATATATTCTGCCTGATTCTCTACATAAAAAATTAAAATAAATACTGCTATTAAAACAAATAATCTTTTCATTATTCAATTCTCTAATAAATAAACAAAATAAATAAGATGTTCAATTAGAGAAAAAATTGTAAGAATTTTATTTGGGGATTTTTTTTCTCCTTCCCAAGTTAAACTTGGGAAAGAAAAGAATCTGTCATTAGGAAGCGCAGCGAAGAATCCAGAGTAAAGTGGTTAAAAGAAATTTCTGGATTCTTTACTGCGTTCAGAATGACCGACAAAGTAAAGATGTCATTTCGAAACGAAGTGAGAAATCTCAAAGTCTGTGGTAGCAAGGAGTTGTGAGATTCCTCACTTTGTTGCCAATGACATCTTTTTAGTCATTCTGGCGTATGTCAGCACCAGTCTTGCTTTTTA
>CAZCLJ010000315.1:0-5107 GCA_964499465.1 uncultured Hyphomicrobiales bacterium | reverse complement strand
TTTCGCACGAGTTTCCCAACTTTGCGAAAGTTCAAAAAATCTAATCTTTCTAAACTTTCTAATCTTCTAAACCTTATTTCATCTCCATTTAAATAAAGGTTTTGCTTTATCAGGGGGTTCGGAATGACAGAGTAAAATTATGTCATTACTATCTCAGTAAATGTCTTCCTTTATTCCTTTTTCTCATTGCTTCGGCGCTGTTCCCATTAAGCGAGAAATGAATTCAAGTGTTGGAAACTGCTCTAAAATCAGTTTAAACATAACTAGCAAAGGCACACACAGAAACATACCCGTAACTCCCCAAATGTAACTCCAAAACACTATTCCAAAAATTATAGTAAGAGTATTCAAGCGGAGTTTTTGTCCCATTAAAATTGGTTCGATTATATTTCCCATAATTGCTTGCATAAACATTATTGATAACATCATCATAAGTATAGTATTGAAACTGTCAAACTGAATAATGCCCATTAGCAATGGTGGAATGGGTGCTATGATTGAGCCAATAGAGGGTATATAAAACAGCAGAAAAGTGAGGAATCCCCAAAAAAGTGGAAATTGCAAATCGAAACTATAGAAAATGATTGTTGCTAAAGTGCCGGTAGTTAGGTTAAGGAGTGTTTTTATTGTAATATATGAAATTATTGCCTTTTGGATATGTTCGTAATTTTGTAAAAGTTTGGAATTAGCCCCGCCTACCCAACCAAGGAAACTCTTATAATTCGACATACTTGTTAGCAAAATAATGTAGTAAAGTATAAACATAAAAAATGAAGAGAGAAAAGAGCCAAGCGATGCTGCAAGAGAGCTTACTGTGTTTGAAATGAAATCTTTGTCGAAAAGAGCAAGAATTTTTTTGTCATTTATTCTGAAATTGAAGTATTTTCTTGATATTGAGTTTAGCCATTTTATCGAAATATCTATTTTTTGATTCAGTAAATCAATAAATACATCTTTTTGCTCAATTATTTGAGAAACTGACTGAGCAATAATTAGCGCAAATGCAGTAATTATTGTTATGGTAATTATTGCAATAATTGGAACGATTAGCCAGTTAGGAAAATTTTTCTTTTTTAAAAAAAGTATAATCGGTTGAAATAAACTCGCAAAAAGGAATGCGAGAACAAGCGGCATTAAAATCGAAGCCAATTGCTGCAATAAATAAAAAACTAAAACTATTAGCAATACCACTAAAACAGTAGCAACTGTTTTATCATTATAACTCGTTTGATTGCCAGTTTCCAAGTTGAAATTATTAGACATAATATTGAAAGAAAAAATTAATTTTATAATAAAATTCTATCAAAAATTTTATGTAAAATTAAATGATTTTCTTTAATTAATAAAATAAAGTTTAATTGTTGATTTGTTGATTTGTTGATTCGTTGATTCGTTGATTCGTTGATTTGTTGATTTTTTGATTTGTTGTTTTGTTGATTTGTTGATTTGTTGATTTGTTGATTTGTTGATTTGTTGATTTTTTGATTTTTTGATTTGTTGATTTGTTGATTTGTTGATTTTTTGATTTTTTGATTTTTTGATTTGTTGATTTGTTGATTCGTTGATTCGTTGTTTTGATGATTTTTTGATTTGTTGATTCGTTGATTTGTTGTTTTGTTGATTTGTTGATTCGTTGATTCGTTGATTCGTTGATTTGTTGATTCGTTGATTTGTTGATTCGTTGATTTGTTGATTCGTTGATTCGTTGATTTGTTGTTTTGATGATTTGTTTCCACCTCCTTCCTAAGTTGAACTTGGGAAGAGAAGAAAATAGCCGCAATAAAAAAAGATGTCCAACATCTTCGAGATGTTGGACATCTACTTTTCAAACTTTCGCAAAGTTGGGATACTTTAGCTGAAGAATGCAACGTAGTTGCATTCTGTTTGTAGAAAAATGTGCTTTAATTTTGAAAACTCCGTAGGAGTGTTCTGTTTGTAGCATAGACCTGCTGTGGGTGGGTTTTGAAGTAGAGAAAGATGGACTCCACTTGGGAAAGTGGAGTCCATCTACCTTTTCAAATTTCCGTAAAGCGCTGGTTTTGCAAGTCATCGGATGACTGATATTTGCATTTCATTCTTTTCCTTGCATTCAGAAGTTTTTTCTGTCTGCAATGCAACAAAGTGCAGGTTTGTCAAGCATAGAGACAAGGCATGCCTTGTCTCTACAATCTTTTTTTTCAAGTAATAAGTTTATCTGTAATTGTTTTACTCATTCTTTAAAATCTTACCGGAATATGATTTATTATTTATAGTAACTTTATATAAATAAGCACCCTGACTAACTATATTATTTTTACTATCGCAGCCATCCCATCTGATTGAATAATTACCCTTAAACAGTTCACCCTTAAACAAATTATTGACCAAATCGCCATTTAAATTGTAAATACTTAAATTAACAATAGCCGGCTTGGTTAAACAATTAAGATTAAGATTGATAATTGTAGAATTTATAAAAGGATTAGGGAAATTAGTGATATTTACACAATTATCAGTAATAACGTCATCATCTTCATCAACACCAAGTGGTAAAGAAGGTTTATTAATTGAAGGCATATCACCAGACGTGTTTGCTAAATATAAATTAACAAATTCTGGTTTCATCGTTGATGCAGAATTTAAATAAATTTCATCCCATTCTTCGTCAGTGTATCTTTTAAAATTAATGCTGGTGTTTTGATAGAAACTCATTACTGGTCCTACGAAAGCACGTTTTGAACCATCTGGAGCGTTCACAACAATCATAGCTGTATTTAATTTACCAGTCCCAACGTGATATACCCATCCTACTATACCGCCATCAGCATCTGCTGGAGAAGTATGGACATCAGCAACAATGTAATCTGTTTTATTAGGGTCGTTATTATAGTATAAGCTTGAATACCAACTTCTTGGAAATGAATCTGCCGCGCAACTGCCTATCTGAGAAAAAGTAGAAAGTAGAAAAGTATTCTCATCAGAACTTATACTTTGTTTATTAAATTCTTTTGTTGCAATGCTTTCCAATATGCCGACCAAAGAATCTAAATTATGTAAATATGAAAGTGCTCTATTTTTAAAAAAAACATATTCAGGTAGGAGAAAATCTTCGTTAAGGTATAAATTTATTTTTTCAGCAGCACTATTAGCAAGTGTTCTTACTGCTTTATAAAATGCAGGAATTGGCTCTACATATACTTCTGGAAATGAGCAAATAGGCATTCCGGAATAAGATTGCTTTGCGTATAATAGGTTGTCGTGGCGAAGTTCAGTCCAGGACGCTAATTGAGTAGTCATTTTTTGCTGCCACCACGCTGCTGTTTGCATAAACACAGGATAATCTTTAAGTTCTGCTTCTTTTGGTGGATTAAGTGTTCTTATTGATTGCAACCAATTATTATATATGGTTGAATTCCAAAAATTCTCATCATTTTGGTCAACTAAATATCTTAAAGCTGCTAAATTTGATGCATAATTGTATTGCTCAATATCGTCTTTAAGGAAATTCATTGCAGCATTATTACCAAGTGCAAAAAGCACATCAAGATATGATGGAAGCATTCGTCTTGCAGCTATTCTATCATAAACGACATTTCCTGTAATATAGGAATCAATGACAAATCTCTGACCAAACAGGAGAAATGCCGATGCCGGCTTTATTTTTTCAGTTTCAAAAGGGTCAGCCCAAAGCATTTGTGAAAGAATTTTTTGGTCGGCATAAGATTTTGTTGATAAATGCTCCTGAAATATATCGCAGACTTCCAAATCTGTAAATACTTCGATGTCTGTAATATTCAATTCATTCAATAACTCTCTTAAATGGAATAACTTAACATTGTCCGATTCGCCAACCATTGCTTTTAAAATATTATCAATAGCTTCGATATCATTCATTACATTAGTTTTTTCTGCGGCTTCTAAAATAAACATAGCATCAATTATTTGCCTGCGTATATCTTCCGGCTTCTGTTCATTTATACTTGCAGGTTTAGGAGCTATTAAATAAAGTTCAATTCTTCCGAGCCATATCATTGCCTGAAAATACTTACTTAATTCCGGATTATCTGTATAGTGACCTCTAACTGTAAATTGGCTAAAATCTAGCATTTTTGATGTTGTGGAAAAAAGCGGATAATCTACATAAGTCTCGGCTCTTATTGCTGCCATTATTGTATCAACCTGATTTACGTTTGATAGAATCAACGGCTGAACAGCTTCATCTTCAAGAAGTTTTCTTGCAATAGTAAAATAAATATCAAAATCTTTAACGGACTGCTCCAAAATTGGATTGTCGCTGTAATCGGTTAATAGTGTGTTTGTATAGCTGTGAAGTTTAGGCAACACTTCTTTTAATTTTGGAATGATTGCACCACGTTCAATATCAGACAGAATTGCATCATAAGAGCGATGGACTGCGTGCAGGATTGCGTCAGTTGAGATAAAAAGAGGTAAATCTTTGTAAAAAATATCTTTAATGCCATCCCAAAAAGTAGAATAGCTATTTCGCTCTGTTACAAAGAAATTATGTTTTTCAAGCAAAGAATTTTCGTATCCTGTTATTCCAATTGATTTTTTGATTAAATCGTAATACTTGATATCTGATAAGCTTTGCTTTAAATCACCTTTATATAAGCCAATTGGATAAAGATTATTTAAGCCGTTATATTCGAGATTCTTATTTTGATTAAGAAAATTCTTATAAGAATCTAAATCGACATTTTGAGAGTTCACATCAGAAATCCCAAATAAAAGAAACAAAATTAGAATAAAGAACTTTTTCATTTTTTGTCCTTTTGAAAATTAAAAAATAGTTGTTTACTTCTTAAAAATAATCTTACTAAGTTATATTAACTTAATGAACTTTTTATTGACTGGAAAAAAAGATTTCTTAATTTATACTATTTCAATCAAAACAATTTATAAAATTGTCTTCTTATATAATATAATAACACATTAAAATGAATTTCGTTGCAATTTTTTTTTAATATTTTTAAATTTCAGGTTTTTTTTAAAAAAATAATTCTGAACCACCGGATAAAAGAAGAAATGTACTTATACCAAACCGCTAACTAACTAGTATATCGTTTCATTAAAATACTGACATATTGAAATCATATTTTTTCCATTT
>CAZCLJ010000314.1:0-5127 GCA_964499465.1 uncultured Hyphomicrobiales bacterium | reverse complement strand
ACTCGTTTGGAAGTATCGTCCACTCGTTTGGAAGCATCGTCCACTCGTTTGGAAGCATTAAATCTTCTTAAGTTTATATTTTTAATGAATATATTATTATAATAAATGAAATAATTATAATGAAAAAAATATTTCATTGAATTTTACAATAGTTAAATAATAAGAACATACTTTCGAAATAGTATTTCAAAATATAATTCAGGTCAATTTTGGTTAATAACTCTACTTACCTAGTAGATAAAAAAAAGTAAATTTAGAGTAGTAGTGCATTACAAAAAAGATTATATGCTTTAATCTTTAGAAAAAACTACATTTATTAATAGAACCTTTTAACACCTCCCCTGCCCCTCCTTAATAGGAGGGGAATAAGAATTGTTCTGTGTTTTAGAGTTCCCCTCCTAACAAGGAGGGGAAAGGGGAGGTGTATATATAGTCTTTTTTACCACTTTTGTTCTTTTCTACATTATAAATATATTATACTCACTTATGACAACAAGGAAAGTTGAGTTAATAATTAATATATTAAGAAGAATTTCTGCTGATATAAAAGGTTATTTAAATAAATCAAAACTTAATTAGCAGATTTCTTTCTTTTTCCCAAGTGCAACTTGGGAAAGGAAAATATTAATTATTTGGCTTCTTCTCCTTCCCAAGTGCAACTTGGGAAGGAAGATTTCTTCAAAGTTTTACTTTGTATAATAATTAGTTCAATAATACTGTTTTAAACTGTTCTTTAAAACGTGCTGCTATTTTACTTATCCAGTTAGGGATAAAATATTTGTAACAATGCTTTTTAGTGTTTTTTTATTGCGTAGGAATTAAATATTTAAGTGCTTTTTATATATAATCCCTACGGGATAAGCACAGTCAAGATTTATTCCTGTTACAAATATATAATTCCTACGGAATATATTTTAATTACACTATTTTTTCTCGTTTGCAGTTTAAAAGACAACCTTCCCAAGTGCAACTTGGGAAAGGAAAATATTAATTATTTGGCTTCTTCTCCTTCCCAAGTGCAACTTGGGAAGGAAGATTTCTTCAAAGTTTTACTTTGTATAATAATTAGTTCAATAATACTGTTTTAAACTGTTCTTTAAAACGTGCTGCTATTTTACTTATCCAGTTAGGGATAAAATATTTGTAACAATGCTTTTTAGTGTTTTTTTATTGCGTAGGAATTAAATATTTAAGTGCTTTTTATATATAATCCCTACGGGATAAGCACAGTCAAGATTTATTCCTGTTACAAATATATAATTCCTACGGAATATATTTTAATTACACTATTTTTTCTCGTTTGCAGTTTAAAAGACAACCTTCCCAAGTGCAACTTGGGAAGGAGATGGAAAGACATCTTTTTTCAGTCATACTATCAACTTGTTGATAGTATGACTTTGAACTTTATCAATACGTTTCCGGCAGATTTACTACCTTTATTACTCTATTAAGATTAATCATATTTTTTGCACAATCCTGAACAGATTTAGTATTTAACTGCTTCAAATAGTCTTCGTATTTTACAATATCTTTTAGATTATCATTATTTTTCATATAATTAACAATATTGCTAACCCAGAAATTGTTGTTTTTCATATAAACTTCGTAATTTTTCATATCAGCCAAAACAACTTTTTCCAAATCAACTTCATCAACTTTACTTTGTAAATCTTTTACTATTTTTAAGGTAGCATCAATTAACTCATCAACTCTTTTCGGCTCGCAAACAAAATCAATATTAATGCTAAAATCAGGTAATGGATATTTATTGAGTTCTACCCAAACGCCGGGTGAATAAATGCCAGCTTTCTCTTCCCTTACAGTTTCAGTCATTTTGATTTGGATAATATTGATAACAGAGTTCATCTTATATTGATTTTCTTCCGACCACTGCAACTCGCCCGGAATAATTAACCTAACGTGAGCCCTTTCTTCATTCCCTTTTTTGAAAGTATTTGTTATTGATTTGTGTGGAGTTTCAATTTTTCTGTCAGCCCATTTTTCATTATTCTTTTCAGAAGGCAAGCTCGCAATATATTTTTTAACAAACATTTTTGCAGTATCAAGATTGAAATCACCAACGAAAACGAAAGTAAAATCGCCGGAGTTTGCAAATCTGTTCTTGTAAATATTGAAAGCATTATCTAAATTGACTTCATTTAAAACATCGCTTGTAATAGGTCTTCTTCTGAAATGCCTGTTGCTGGAAACAACTGCCACTGAATCTTTAAATACTTCATCGCTTGAATTTCCACGATTTGCTACTGCGGATTTTATTCTTGAAAGAAGCGTTTCGTAGGCATCTTTATCATTCCTTGGTTCAGAAAAATAAAGATTAACCATTTGCATTAAAGTTTCAAAATCGGAAGTAGAACTGGTTCCTTTTAGTCCTTCATACAAATCGTCAATGTATGGAAATACTCTGATTATTTTTCCGGAAAGTTTCTTTTGTAGCGATGAAAGGTCGAACTCACCAAGCCCTGCATTACCAATGAAAGTAGTTGATAAAATGCCGGAAACATAATCCTTATCATCGCATAAAGAAAGACCGCCCTGACTAAATGCTTCGAAAAGAACTTCCTTTTCTTTAAAATTTGTTGGCTTGAGTATTACCTTTGCTCCGTTTGAAAGAGTAAGGAAATGAGTGTTTAGCTCTTTATCAAACTTTTCATCAACTATTGAACCTTCTTTTACTTTTTTACTAAAAAGTGCTTTTTCTGAAGCTACATCTTTGTATGGTTCTACATTTTTATCAAATGATGCTGCCCAAAGTTCTTTTATTTCTTTATTTGTAGGTAAGCCAGCAGCACTTGTCTCCGGTGCAGAATAAGTAATAACCCAGTTTTCCTTTTTAAAGTAAAGTTTTGCCAAATCATTTACTTCATTTAAAGAAATATTCGGAACGCAGGATTTTACGTATTCAAATTCGTTTTCAATTCCGGGAATACTTTCGTCGGAAAGAAAAGCGTTTGTAAATTCAGAAACATAAGAAGAGTGAACAGTAGTATTTCTTTCATTGAAATATTTTTGATAGTTTGCAAACATATCGCTTTTTGCCCTATCAAGTTCAGATTGGGTAAAGCCAAACTTTAGCACTCTCATAGCTTCGGTAAGAATAGCATCTAAACCGGATTTGATTTGCCCTTCCTTTGCAACGATGCCCATACTATATGCTCTTCTGTCAGAAAGGTATGAACCTTCTCCAGCAAAAGCATTTACAAATGGTGGGTTTGGTTTTTGAACTAATTCATTGATACGGGAAGCAAACATAGCGTCATAAAGATTTCGCTTTAAAGTTTCATTGAAACCGCTAAAGGTCAATTTGTTGTATTCATCTAATTTAATTACAATATTTGCCTGCTCTGAAGAAAGTTCCTTATCTGTTTCGCTTCCAACAATTAACTCCTTGTTATTGGGAATATCAAACATTTTGTGTTCTCTTGGATTTTTTACTTTTGGAATGCGATTGAAATATTTCTTTATCATTTTTTCTACTTTATCAACATCGAAATCGCCAACAGCAATGACAGCCATTAAGTCGGGACGATACCAGTCGCGATAAAACCTTTTAATTACATCATAATCGAAATGCTTGATTATTCCTGTATCGCCAATAATATTTCTTTTTGCGTATTTTGAATCTTTAAAATTATATTCTGCAAGTTTTGTTCTCAAGCGGAAACTTGGAGTATTTCTTTGTCTCCATTCAGAAACAATAACGCCACGCTCCCCATCAATTTGTTCGTTGTCATAAGTAACGTTATGCGCCCAATCTTCTAATATTTCGAAGCATTGTTCTAAAAATTTTTCATCTTCGCAGGGAATTGGCAGTTCGTATTGCGTTACTTCAAGTCCGGTGCTTGCGTTAATATCTGCTCCGAATTCCATACCTGCTTTTTGCAGGAAGTCGAGCAGTTCATTTTTGGGATAATTTTTTGTTCCGTTGAAAGCCATGTGTTCGCAAAAGTGAGCCAAGCCATCTTGGTCATCGTCTTCCTGAATTGAACCGGCACGAACAACCAAACGCAAGTGCGCCCTTTTTTCCGGCTTTACATTCTTTTTGATATAGTATTTTAAACCGTTATCAAGATTGCCGACTTTAATGTTTTTATCGGTAGGAATAACTTGATTACTTTTGCAATCGTTTGTTTGAGAGAATAAAACATTACCGAAGAAGACGATAATGAGAAGTGGGATAAGAAGCTTTTTCATAAGAACTCCATTATTGATTATTAATAATTATTAATTATTACGTAAATCAATCATTGGAGTTACAGGAAAATTGAATTTTTTTTAATTTTCAAATAAAAATTATTCTAAACCGATTTTAAGAATCAATAAAATATGTCATTTCGAAACAAAATGAGAAATCTCACAAGTTATTGATAACACAGATATTGAGATCTAGAATAACAGTGTTTTTCAGTCATACTATCAACAAGTTGATAGCATGACTTATTTCTTGACAATCACTTAGCCTGTATTATTCATAAATTTAATAATAATCTTCATTAGTAGTTGATATTAAATGATTTACTTAAAATATTAAAAAAATACTTGATTTTGAACTCCTTCCCAAGTTGCACTTGGGAAGGAAGATTTCTTTTTCAAGCTGTGCTTTGGTTTTTTTTATAAATAAAGAGTTAAAGCATAGCTTTTGCGAAAGTTACATTCCCAAGTGCAACTTGGGAATGAGTGATAAAGAATTTACTTTTTATTTATGAATAATATAGGTTAGTATTAGAATTCAAAAATAATTTTTAATTCATTTCTATTGTTAAGCCCATTTTGTGTTCTTCAACCACTCTTTTTGCAATATTTTCTAATTTATAACTTGTTCTCTCTAATGTTTCGTCAAATCCTAATTCAGAATTTATATCACTAAGCCAGTTTTCAGCTATGATTTTTTGTAAATCAAGTGGCAATGATTCCGCTTTTTCAAATGCTTCAACTAATTCTGCAGTCATATTTACCTCAAAATATTTTTATAGATTTTTTTCAAATATAACAAATTCAGTCAAATATTCAAAACAATCATTTGAAATTAAAAGAAGAATTATTATTTCTACAAGCTAGTATAATAATTTATTGAAAACCTAATAAACATTTCTTGTCATTCCGAAACGA
>CAZCLJ010000313.1:0-5131 GCA_964499465.1 uncultured Hyphomicrobiales bacterium | reverse complement strand
TTATTTTTTTGGAGTGAAGTTTTTTTTTGATAAATACGAGATTTATTTCACCCCAGCATCAGGAGTTCTGAAACTATAAATTTAAACGAAAATAAGTACCATTACCATTTTGATTCTCTATAAACTTAACACAATTTGTAACCTCAATAGTAACAATTGATGAATGAAAAACAGATAAAACTTTTTCTTGTAGTTCTTGGTCTGATTCTAACTCAATTATTTTTAATCCTTTATCAATTGCTATATTAATTGGAATTGGTCTGCCATGTGTTTTATGATTACTCGCAACACCAAGCCATTCAGCAATTTCCTTTGCCTTTTTGTTTTTATCAACATCATTTTTAAACATATAAGATGATAACCACAACTCAACTTTTTGAATTGATAGTTCTGATGTATTTTTACAAATATCAAGAATTCCGTGTGGTAAATTTTTTAATTTGCTTATCCAAATAGGAGCTACATTAGGGTTTGCAATAATTTCAGTTTTTGCTTGTTCAAATTCATTTATCAATGATTGTGCAGGTGCAGTAAAAACTCCTGTAGGAGTGGGAAATGTAATTTGTGGGTCAATTGGTCCGATTGCTGAATGTTTTCCCATTATAATCTCATCACAGGCACATGCAAGCATTGTCGCTGCTGACATTGCATTCTGTGGTATTATAGCTCTAATATGCTCATATTTTGCTCTTAAATAATTAACGATTTGTTCAGTTACTTCTGCTGAGCCACCCGGACTATGTATAATTATATCAAGATTTTTGTTTTTCAATCCGTTTAGTGCAGACATAAATCCGTGAATATCTTCATTCATTATTGATACAGCAGCTGCTGGTATTGCAGACATTTTCCCAGTTGAATATGCTGTACAGTAAACAATGGTATCTCTGCCAGTATATTTTGCTAATTCAGCAATATACTTTTTCCTAACACTATCTTGAGCAGTGTTTTTAGCATTTAGAATTTCGTTCTGAATTTCATTTCTAGCAGGCATTAAAAGCTCCTGTAGTGCTGATCTTTAGCGAATACCTGTAATAATTAGGACCATTTCCTTGGTCATTGTCTTTTGTTAGTTCTTCTAATTTGCGAAAGAAGTCAGAACCAAATTTATCATTTGCAATATTAATAAGTTCTTGTTTCTCATTCTCATAAGAATCCTCGAACTTAATATTTTCATTATTAAATTCTTTCATTGCTTGCTCCTTTATATCTCATTACTTATATTACAAATATATATACTTTTTATTAAAAATAACGTTTTTATTTTATTTATATTTTTCCATAAAATAATGTTTGTTTATTTTTTTCTTTATTATTCAATATTCTTTGTATTTCATTATTTGCAATAAATTCAATAGGTAAAGAAAAAATCCCATCTCTCTACAAAAAACAAAACCCCAACTTCCGAGGAAGCTGGGGTTTAAATTTACATACGGCATTAGCCGCAAATCTATTAATACATATCGCCCATTCCGCCGGGAGGCATCATTGGAGGATTTTTATCTTCGCTTGGTTTTTCGACTATTGTAGCTTCGGTTGTTATAAGTAAACCTGCTACTGATGCAGCGTTTTCAAGAGCAACGCGTGCAACTTTAGTTGGGTCAATAACGCCGGCTTCGTATAAATCAACATATTCTTCGCTTGCTGAATTAAAACCGAAGGCGCCAGTTCCTTCTTTAATTTTGTGAACAACAACTGATGCTTCCAAACCAGCATTTGTAATAATTTGGCGTGCTGGCTCTTCGAGTGCTTTGCGGATAATATCAACGCCAGTCTTTTGGTCTAAATTAGTAGGAGTTAGTTTATCTAATTCTGGTAAGCAGCGTAAATAAGCACAACCACCACCGGGTATAATACCTTCTTCAACTGCAGCTCTTGTAGCGTGTAATGCGTCTTCTACTCTGGCTTTCTTTTCTTTCATTTCAACTTCTGTAGCAGCGCCAATTTTAAGAACTGCAACACCGCCGCTTAATTTAGCAAGGCGTTCCTGAAGTTTTTCTCTGTCGTATTCGCTTGTTGTCTTTTCAATTTGAACTCTGATTTCATTGATTCTCTTCTTGATATCATCGGATTTGCCAGCACCTTCAACGATTGTTGTATTGTCTTTATCAATTGTAATGGTTTTTGCAGTTCCGAGATATGAAAGGTTTGCATTGTCAAGTTTGAAACCTTTTTCTTCACTAATTACTGTTCCGTTTGTTAAAATAGCAATATCTTCGAGCATTGATTTACGTCTGTCGCCGAAGCCGGGAGCTTTAACAGCAGCAACTCTTAAAGTGCCGCGTAATTTATTTACTACTAAGGTAGCAAGTGCTTCGCCTTCAAGGTCTTCAGCAATGATTAATAATGAACGGCCTGCCTGAGATACTTTTTCAAGAATTGGGAGTAAATCTTTAATAGCAGAGATTTTTTTGTCGTGAATTAAGATGTATGGATTTTCTAAAATGGTTTCCATTGAATCTGCATCAGTTACGAAATATGGAGATAAGTAACCTCTGTCGAATTGCATACCTTCGACAACTTCCATACCGGTTTCAGTTCCTTTTGCTTCTTCTACTGTAATAACGCCGTCTTTTCCGACTTTTTCCATTGCTGAAGCAATAAGGTCGCCGATAGTGGAATCGTTATTAGCGGAAATGCAGCCGACTTGAGCTATTTCTTTTTTACCTTCAACGTCTCTGCTCATTTCTTTTAAAGCAGTTGTAATTGTTGTAACGGCTAAATCAATACCGCGTTTTAAATCCATTGGATTTGCGCCAGCTGTAACGTTTTTCAAACCTTCGCGGTAAATTGCCTGAGCAAGAACGGTTGCGGTTGTTGTTCCATCGCCAGCTACGTCACTGGTTTTGGAAGCAACTTCGCGAACCATTTGCGCACCCATATTTTCAATTGGGTCTTCGAGTTCGATTTCTTTTGCAACTGTTACGCCGTCTTTTGTTACGGTTGGGGCGCCGAATTTTTTATCTATAATAACGTTACGTCCTTTGGGACCTAAAGTAACTTTTACTGCATTAGCAAGTTTATCAACACCTTTTTTTAAAGTTGAACGAGCTTCCTGATTAAAATTAATGATTTTTGCACTCATTTTTTTCTCCTTAAAATTTCTTTTTTAAATTAGTTAATAATAGCAAATATGTCTGATTCGCGCATAATTAAAAAGTCTTCGCCGTCAATTGTAATTTCGGTGCCGGAATATTTTCCATAAAGCACTTTATCGCCAGCTTTTACGCAAAGTGGTGTAAGTTTGCCGTCTTCAGCAGTTTTGCCTTGACCGACTGCAATGATTTCGCCTTGCTGTGGTTTTTCTTTTGCGGTATCCGGAATAATAATTCCGCCTTTTGTAACTTCTGCAGCTTCTGAAGCTTTTACTATTACCCTGTCGTGCAAAGGTGTTAGTTTCATTAGAACCTCCAATTAAATATTAAATAAAAAAATACTAAAATTTCATTTTAAAATAATTAGCACTCTTTGTAATTGAGTGCTAACATATTGACGCAATCATTTTTTAAATATTTTAAAAAAATTGAAAAAATTTTAAATGGAATTTATTTTTTTTATAAATTGTGATATTGAAATTAACAAATTATATTAAAAGTAGGAGTAGCTATGAAAACACAAGTAAAATTCATTTTAGTATTTGTTTTCTTTTTCTTATTATTTATTAATGCTCAAAGCTATGAGTGGCAGGAATCTTATTTACCTAATCAACCCAATATCTTAAAAACAGTTATAAAGAATAATAAGATTTATATATTTCCAGTAGAAAACTCTTACTTCTATTCGACTGATTTTGGTGAAAATTGGAACGAAGTAAATTATCCAAGCAATGCTGGTTCATTACTTACAGCAGAATTTCTTGATGAAAATAATGGTTTAATTTTCTTTTTTAACCAACAAACTTATACTTCTAATCTATTAATGACAAGCGATGGAGGTGAAAATTGGAATTCGATTTTTAGTTTACCTTTAAATGTGGTTGCAGATATTAAATATACTTCAGAAAATGAAATATATTTATTTGGAACTGAGTTTAGCTTATCTACAGGACAACAAACATCCTTGATTTATTACTCAAATGACAAAGGGAATACCTGGAACAAATTCAATTCCGTAGAAGGTAAATATGCTTTGTGTGGTTATGTTTTTGCAGATTCATCAATTATTACAGCTGATGAATTTGGAAATATTCAAAAAACTACTGACAATGGCGAAAGTTGGGCTGTAAAATATTCTTCAGATAACAGCGTAAAAACTGTAAGGCGTTTTAGATTCTTTAATCATATTGGTTTTTCAACTGGTGAAAATAATGTAATTCTGAAAACTACCGATGAAGGAGAAACATGGATTTCATTAGCTACTGATATTGATAGTAAATATAGTATGAATATCATTGATTTTCTTTATATTGATAGCAGCAAATATATTATTGTAGGCAAAGTAAGTCGCTATGAAAATCCCGGAGCAGTTCTTTATACAATGAATGGTGGCGAAAACTGGACTGAAATATACAGTTTTCAAAGTTCACTTACAAATGTAAATGTTATAAAGGATTCCATTTTATTTATAAACGGTGCTGCTGGTATAATTCTGACTACAAATTTAAATGATATTACAGATGTAAAAGAGCAAATCCAAAATTCATCAAATTCTTCAATAATAGTCAATTATTCTGATGGTGTTTTAACACTTACTTTTCCAGAAATTTTATTAAATGAAAATCTTAATCTTCAAGTTTATGATTTTCTGGGAAATAAAGTAGATTATAACAATTTAAGTTATACTCAAAATCAAATTTCTGCTGTTTTTAGCAATAAATTAGCAAATGGAGTGTATTTTATAAAAATATCGCTTCAGGGAAAGCAATACACAGCAAAATTTATTGTATATTGATGATTAGAATACCAGTCATACAAGCAACAAACAGTTTTAATGACAAGTCCTCAAAAGCCAGATGTCCTACATTTTGAAAATGTAGGACATCTTTTTATTTAGTAATTCAGAACTCCAGCCCCCCATAACGAAAATAAAGGAGTTAGAAAGGTTGCCTCGTAAAAAATAATTTCGCAAATTACCCTGAAAAGTTGTCATTCTGAGGCGAATATAAACGAAGACGTTTACTTTTGAGAAAATG
>CAZCLJ010000312.1:0-5135 GCA_964499465.1 uncultured Hyphomicrobiales bacterium | reverse complement strand
TAAACGAAGACGTTTACTTTTAAGGAAATGAACTAAATAAGAAGCAAGCCATACGCTCAACAAGTTTATAGTATGACTTTATTAAAATCTTGGTTTCTCCTTCCCAAGTTGCACTTGGGAAGGAGGATTTGTAACTTCAGAACTCCTGATGCCTCGTAGTTTGGTATTTCGCAATTAACATAGTTCTGATATTAAAAATAATGTAATTTCACAAATTTGCAAACATATAACTCCTAAATAAATTTAGGAGTTATTCTAATAATCTGAGTAACTCCATAATTTATTATGGAGAGTAACTGCGAAATTGTTATTTACGAGACAAATCTCCTAACTCATTTATTTTCGTTATGGGGTCAGGAGTTTTGTAACTTAAAAAAAAATTCTAAGCCATACTATCAACTTGTTGACCGTATGGCTTGCTTCTCATTTAGTTCATTTCAGTTGTCAGTGATAAAAAAATCTGAATAATAGCAACAAATTAGTATAAAAAAATTTGTGGTCTGGCACTATTTACTCAAAAAAATACAAAAAGTTTTTATAATATATGAATTAGAAAGATTAATTTTGTATAGAACAAAAAATTCAGTTATTTATTATTCGTCATTATTTTAAATAACAATTAAAGAAAAACGAAAAACAAAATTTATTACAAAAGGTATAAAGTTCAAAAGATATGGAATACAAGGATTACTACAAAATACTGGGTGTGAGCAAGACTGCAACAACAGACGAAATCAAGAAAGCATATCGTCAACTTGCTTTAAAATTTCATCCTGATACCAATCCAAACAATAAAGCAGCAGAAGATAAATTCAAAGAAATCAATGAAGCTTATGAGGTGCTTGGGGATACTGAAAAACGGAAGAAATATGATAATCTTGGAAGCAGTTGGAACAGATTCAGACAAACTGGCGCAAATGCAGAAGATTTCGACTGGTCTCAATGGGCATCTCGAAGACCTCAAGGTAGAAGAAAAACAAGTGATACTTTTTCAAATATCGGTGATATATTCGGGCAGGGGGCTTCTGATTTCTTTGAGAATATCTTCGGTGGCTTTACCAAAAAAACTGGCTTTCAGCAACCTCCAAAAAGAGGTGAAGACATTGAAGCTGAACTTGAAATTTCTTTAGAAGAAGCATTTCGGGGAACTCAAAAGCAATTTGTAGTCGAAAATCAGAAAATTGAACTTAATATTAAACCTGGTATAAATGACGGACAAGTTTTGAAAATTTCAGGTAAAGGCAAACCGGGTAAAACTGGTGGTTCAAACGGAGATATTTTAATTAAAATAAAAATTACTCCTCACAAACGTGTTCAAAGAGAAGGTAACGACTTGCATCTCGAAGTAAATATTGATTTATATAAAGCTATTCTGGGAGGGCAATCTACTTTAAAGACTTTTGGGGATTCAGTTAAATTAACAATTCCTCCTGAATCTCAACCAGGAAGTATATTAAAAATAAAAGGTCAAGGTATGCCCATTTATAGCAATCCAAATCAAAGAGGAGATTTATACATTAAATTGAGCATAAAAATACCCAAAAATCTAACTCCAAAAGAAATAGAATTATTTAAAGAACTTGAAGCTTTAAGAAAATAAAAAAGGAGCGAAGAATCTCAAAAGTTGTTTTTTAGTCATACGAGCAGCAAGCCGATAGAAAGACAAGAGATTAATAACAGAGAAAAGTTATGCAAACAACTTTTTTATAGTATGACTGAAAAAAGGCAACTTAGTTGCGTTGTAGATATGAAAACTCAGAACTTTTGGTGCTATGTTGTTTGCTATTTCGCATATTTTATATTAAAAAGTTAAATTTGAATGTAAATATTTCTAATAGATAATTCGTTATTCGTCTTTCGTTATTAGTAGTTACAAACTAATGACTAAAGACTTAATAACCATAAACCATAAACCATAAACTAATGACTTATAGCCGACTGCTATCAGCCAACAGCTATAAAATTAATTTTTTCAATTCCATAATTTGACTTATATTTATATTTTATAAAAAAATAAATAGAAGAAATATGATAAATAAGCAAATACTTCAGCCCGAATCAATAATCGTAATTGGTGGCTCAAATGATGTATCGAAGCCCGGTGGCAAGGTAATTAAAAATTTATTGGACGGCAATTACAAAGGTAAAATCCTCGTTTCAAATCCCAAAGAAACAGTAATACAAGGCATTCCCTGCTCGCAGGATTTGACTTTAATTGAAAATGTGGATTTGGCAATTATAGCCATTGCATCAAAATATGTAAATCAAACAGTTGAATTTTTAGCCCGCGAAAAAGGAACGAAAGCGTTTATTGTGCTATCTGCCGGATTTAGTGAAATTGGTGAAGAAGGCAAAAAAATTGAAGACGAACTCGTCCAAATTGTAAACAAATATGAGGGGTGTCTGATTGGTCCTAATTGCATTGGCGTTTTAACACCCTCCTACTGCGGAGTATTTGCAGGTCCTCTTCCACGCCTTGAACCGACTGGATGTGATTTCGTAACTGGTTCCGGCGCTACTGCCTGCTTCATTTTAGAAAAAGCAATAGTTCTTGGAATTAGCTTTAGTTCTATTTTTTCAGTAGGAAACAGCGCCCAGATGGGAGTCGAAGACGTAATCAAATACTGGGACAAAAATTTTGATGAAAAGACAAGTTCAAAAATAAAACTGATATACATTGAAAAAGTTGACAAACCAAACGTTTTAATCAAACACTGCCGCTCTTTAATTAAAAAAGGATGCAGAATTGCGGCGATTAAAGCTGGCACAACCGAAGCCGGCTCGCGAGCAGTGAGTTCACACACGGGAGCTCTTGCCGGCTCTGACCTCGCTGTTGATGTTCTCTTTAAAAAAGCGGGGATTGTTCGCTGCTATAGTAAAGAAGAATTGCTTTACGTTGCCGGCGTTTTTATGCATAAAAAAATAAATGGAAACAACTTCGCAGTAATTACACACGCTGGCGGGCCCGGCGTTATGCTTACCGATGCTCTCTCAAAAGAAGGTATGAACGTCCCACATATTCAGAATAAGCACAGCAAAGAACTTTTGAGCCAGCTTTTCCATGGCGCCTCCGTTGCTAATCCCATTGATTTCCTTGCAACGGGAACAGCTGAACATCTCGGTTTAATCCTTGATTATGTGGACGAAAAATTCGACAACATTGACGCATCTGTTGTAATCTTCGGCACTACCGGACTTAGCGATGTTACCGATGTTTATAATGTTTTATATGAAAAAATTCAAACCAGCAAAAAGCCAATTTTGCCCTGCCTTCCTTCAGTTTACGTAGCAAGAAAGGAAATTGAGCATTTCAAATCGCTTGGTGGCATTGCTTTTGAAGATGAGGTCGTGCTTGGACAGGCAATTGCTAAAATACAAAAAATGAATTTCTTCGATGATGAGGTTCAAAAGTCAAAATTCGATATTTCAACAATTGCTGCAATAAAGAAAAAATTTAATAACGGCTATTTATCCCCTGAGCAGAATTATCAGTTACTACGCTCTGCCAATATTCCGCTTATACAGGAAAAAACCTGCTCAAATTTAGACGAAACGCTCGAATTTATTAACGAAATTGATTTTCCCGTAGTAATGAAAGTTGTTGGTCCGATTCATAAAACTGATGTAGGTGGAGTGCGGCTCGGCATTTCCACAAAGAAAGAAGCAAAAAACGCTTTTGAGGAATTAATCAAAATTAAAGATGCAACTGGCGTTTTAATTCAAAAAATGCTGAAAAAAGGAACAGAACTTTTCATTGGTGCAAAAAAAGAAGAGAAATACGGACATATTATCCTTTGCGGGCTTGGTGGCATTTTCATTGAAGTATTCAAGGATTTTTCTGCTGCACTCGCTCCAATCACAAATACTGAAGCATTGGATATGATTCGCAGTTTAAAGTCATATCCACTTTTTAAAGGCGTTCGCGGAAAAAAAGGGATTAATGAAAACAAATTTGCTGAAATTATCGTTAATTTATCCTATGTTCTTAAAGAAGTTCCGGAAATTGTAGAATTAGATTTAAATCCACTTATTGCAGTTGATGATGAAATAATCGTTGTTGACTCAAGAATTCGGTTAGAAAAATGATAGCACATTTAAAAGGGATTTTACTTACAAAAAGCACTACTGAAGTAGTTATTGACTGCAATGGAGTTGGTTACCTCTGCTTCATTTCAGTCAATACTTCAGAAGTGTTGCCGTTGCAAGGCGAAGAATGTTCAATACATACTTTGCTTATACCTAAAGAAGATTCATTGCAACTTTTCGGATTTGCAACCGAAGAGGAAAGGGAAGCATTCAAAAAGCTCATTTCAATTTCCGGAATTGGTCCGAAAAGTGCTTTGGGTATTCTTTCTTCGGTTTCGGTTGAAAAATTGAAGGATTATATAATTTCCGGAAATCTGCTTGCATTACAAAAACTACCCGGTATCGGAAAAAAGACTGCAGAGCGTTTGCTGCTCGAATTAAAAGATAAAATGTTTTCTATTGGCACCACTACTACACTGACTTCATTTGATAGTTCCAATTTGTTGAGACAAGAGGCGATTTCCGCATTAACTACACTCGGCTATTCAAGGCAGCTCGCAGAAAAGGCAGTGCGCCAGGCAGCTTCAGAACTGAAAGACAAAGATTTAACTGCAGAAAAACTCATTAAAATTGCATTAAAATTTGCAATGCAGTAGTTTAATTGTTAATTGTTAATTATTAATTGTTAATTGTTAATTGTTATTGGGTAATTGAGTTATTGGGTAATTGGGTAATTGGGTTATTGGGTTGCTGGGTAATTGGGTAATTGGGTAATTGGGTAATTGAGTAATTGAGTAATTGAGTTACTCAACTTTCCTAGTGTAATAATTTATTGAAAACCTAATAAACATATCTTGTCATTCCGAAACGAAGTGAGGAATCTCAAGTTCTGTAGTAGCAATGACTTGTGAGATTTCTCACTTCGTTTCGAAATGACACAATATAATAAGTCTTTTAACGAATTACAACACTAGTTGACATAAGTGTTTGTAATATATAAATAATATAGAAAAGAACAAAAGTGGTAAAAAAGACTATAAATACACCTCCCCTTACCCCTCCTTGTTAGGAGGGGAACGCTAAAACATAGAACTGTTCTTATTCCCCTC
>CAZCLJ010000311.1:0-5166 GCA_964499465.1 uncultured Hyphomicrobiales bacterium | reverse complement strand
CAAATGCTTTTAACACTATTAAACTTTCACTAAGTAAGAAGATTTACTACTTTCGTAAAGTTTCCCAACTTTGCGAAAGTTAAAATTCTAAACTATCTAAACTATCTAAACTATCTAAACCTTATGTCATCTTCATTTAAATAAAGGTCTTGCTTTATAAGGGGGTTCAAAATGACATCTTTAAATGTATCTTTGAATGCAACTTGGTATTATACTATCAACTTTTAGAAAGTATGACTGGAAAACATAATGTAGGTTTGGAGTTAAATTGCAATTGCTCCAAGAATAGTTTCTTTGCTGGCACCTGTAACTGAACGAATATTGCCCGGCAGTCCGGCAAGAGTTCTGTATGCTAAATAGGCAAAACAAATTGCTTCTTTTGCTTCAGAATTAACACCAAGCTCATCACTTGTTTTTAATATTGCTTTTGGCAATTCTTCCTTTAGCAATTCAATCAAGAATAAGTTGTTAACTCCTCCTCCAGACAGAATCACAATATCAACCTGCTTTAAAAACTGTTTGATATTCTTAGCAATACTCCATGCAGTAAAGTATGTAATAGTAGCTAAAATATCATTTTCCTTTTCAATGCCAATTAGATTAAATAAAGTTTCTCTGTTGAAAAGTTCTCTACCTGTAGATTTTGGTGGTTTTTGATTAATAAAATCAATGTTTTTCAATTTATTTAAAAAAGGAATGTTAATTTTCCCACCTCTGGCAATCTTTCCATCTTCATCAAAATTCAAATTAAAAAATTCATTTGCAATTAAATCAATCCAAACATTTCCGGGACCTGTGTCAAAAGCAATTACATCACTTGTTTTGCAACTTTTTGGTAAATAAGTAATATTTGAGATACCGCCAATATTTAAACATACTATATTTTCGTTCTCACTTCTAAGGAAATTATAATCGAAAATTGGAACGAGAGGGGCGCCCTGACCGCCAAGTGCAATATCAGCAGAGCGGAAGTCATAAACTACTGGAATATCAAGCAATTTTGCAAGACAGGCGCCACTTCCAAGTTGAAAAGTAGAACTTATTTTCAATCCGTCAATTTCCTTTGGGTTCGGCTCGTGCCAAATAGTTTGACCATGCATTCCTATTGCATCTATATCTTTTAAATCAACTGAACTTTTTTCAAATAAATCTATTATAGCATCTGCATACATTTTCGATAAAGCAAAGTGAATAAAAGAAATATCATCAATAAACCTGTTTTTTGAAATAATTTCTTTTAAAATAGTTTTAATTTCATTTGGAAAAGGATATGTATTAAAAGCAATCAATTTAAAGGAATGTTGCCCTTCAGCATTTGAAAAACAGCATATAGCGACATCAATTCCATCAAGAGATGTCCCGGTCATTAATCCGCATAGAATCCGCGGCTTGCTTAACCATTTTTCTGAATCTAAAATAAACCTATTTTGCATTTGAAATAATGGGTATTTGCTCCTGATAAGGTGTTGGGCTAACGTCTTTTCCAAAATTAAAAGCGTCTGGCTTATATTTCTTAATTTTATCCTGTATTTTCATAAGAGCAAGTAAAACTGATTCAGGTCGGGGTGGGCATCCGGAGATATAGCAATCCACTGGCAGAAACTGGTCAATTCCCTGCACAACAGAATAACTGCGGAACATTCCACCGGTTGAGGCGCACACTCCCATTGAAACCACCCATTTGGGGTCTGGCATCTGGTCGTAAATCTTGCGAACTACCCAAGCCATTTTGTATGTAACAGTTCCAGCTACAAGCAGCATATCTGATTGCCTCGGAGTCATACGAAATACTTCAGAACCAAAGCGGGCAACATCAAACCGAGGACCTGCAAATGCCATCATTTCAATACCACAGCAGGATATTCCAAGTGGCATAGGCCATACTGAACTCCTTTGAGCCCAGCGAATTACCTCCTCCACTGTAGATGTGATAAATCCTTGCTTTTCTATTTGTTTGTCTAATCCCAATCTAAGCCCCCTTTAAGCAGTTCATAAAAATATCCCACAAACAATATTACAATAAATATAAGCATTGCGATAATTCCAGCCGGAGCTAATTCCTTGAATTGAACAGCCCAAGGATAAAGGAAAATAACTTCAATATCGAATACAATGAAACTCATTGCTATTAAATAAAATTTCACTGAAAATCTTTCACGGGCTTGCCTGACTGGCAACATTCCACTTTCATAAGTAGATTGCTTTTCAAAGGTGCTGCGTTTTGCTCCGAGCCACTCCGAAAGTTTTAAAAAGATTACTGCTGTCCCGAATCCTATTACTACCATCAAAATTAAAGGTATATATTCTAAAAGCATAATTTCAACCTTTTAAATCAAAAATGCAATATAATATTTTATTATCAAATATAAAATAGTATTTTTTATATGGATTATGGAATTATCAAAAATGCAGAACACCTGCCACTTCGAAGTTTTTTTGTATGCTTGTCATTCTGACGGATGTCAGAATCCATCTTGTTTTTTTTGCTAATCAAAACAGACAAAGAGGTTTTTAGTCATTTGTCATTGGTTGTTAGTCATTAGTATTTTTACTAACAAGTAATAACCAATGACCAATGACCAATAACTAATAAAATATTAATTGCTAACTACGAAATTATTATTTACGAGGCAATTATCATAACTACTTTATTTTCGTTATGGAGGCAGGAGTTCTGAGTTTGTGAGATTCTTCGCTGCGCTTACCAATGACATCTTTTCTCAGTCATACTATCAGCAAGCTGATAGTATGACAAAAAAGATTTAAAGTCATGCTATCAACTTGTTGATAGTATGACTGAAAAACACTGTCTAGTAGCTATTTCATCTACATTTAAATAAAGGTCTTCCTTTATCGGAGGTTACCAATGACATTACTACTAAATATTTTAATACTATTCTATTAAGTTTATATAAAATAAGCTAATAAGGTTTTTTCAACAGGTTGTTCTTTTTCTACTAAGGTTTATTATAAAAATAAGGTTTATATTTTTTTTTAAAAGAATAATTTTAGCTAAAAAATTTAAAACCTTATTTTTTTTGAAAACCTTAGTAGCAAATAAGCACCAAGAATCAATAAACCTTATTACCCAGGCTGATACGTTCTTTGAAATACTCTTTCCAGCCATACTATCAACTCGTTGATTGTATGGCTATAAGAGAACGTATCAGCTCTGCCTTATTACCTTATTCTAATTTTTCTTTTACATAAAATTTGATAAGAATTATGTCATCTCCATTACCAATGACATCTTTTCTCAGTCATACTATCAGCAAGCTGATAGTATGACAAAAAAGATTTAAAGTCATGCTATCAACTTGTTGATAGTATGACTGAAAAACACTGTCTAGTAGCTATTTCATCTACATTTAAATAAAAGTCTTGCTATATTATAGAGTTCAGAATAACAGATTATATTATCATTATTATTAGCGGTTTAATATAAAAGCAACTTATATAAAAATATACAGATAATTTTTTCAATAGAAAAATTGTAATTTTGTGATAGAAATTTTTGAAAAAATTTTAAAAATTTTCTAACTTCAAATTTTAATTATATTTTTACAAAATTTACGAAAATGGCTAAAGAAAATAACAGAAAAATTTATATAGAAACCTACGGCTGTCAAATGAATGTAAATGACAGCGAAATTGTGAGTTCGATTGTATTGGATGCAGATTTTACTATTGAACAGAAAATAGAAAACGCAGATATTATTCTACTCAATACCTGTTCAGTTCGTGAGAATGCAGAACGTAAAATTTTTGAACGACTTATACATTTAAAGCAGTATAAGAAGAAGAAACCACGCTTAAAAGTTGGCTTACTCGGTTGTATGGCGGAAAATCTCAAGGATACGCTTTTAGAAAAAAATGAGATTCTTGATTTAGTAGTTGGACCAGATGAATACAGAAAGCTGCCTGAATTGCTCAATAATTCATTCAATAACAGCAGGCACGTTGCTGTTGAACTTAGCACCGATGAGACTTATGATGATATTATTCCTTATCGCGAAAATTCCATTTCTGCTTTTGTTTCGATAATGCGGGGCTGCAACAATTTTTGCTCTTATTGCATTGTTCCTTATACCCGCGGCAGAGAACGCTCAAGGAATTCACTGGCTATTATCGATGAAGTTTCTCTCCTTAAAGAAAAAGGTGTTAAAGAAATTACCTTGCTTGGTCAAAATGTTAATAGTTATGTATGCCCGGAAACAAATATTTCTTTTGCTAAACTTCTTGAATTATGTGCTTCGTCCAATCCAAAAATGTGGTTCCGATTTATAACATCGCACCCAAAGGATATGAGCGATGAGCTAATTGATGTTATTGCAAATTATAAAAATATATGTAATCATATTCATTTACCCTTACAGGCAGGAGCAAACAGAATTTTACAAAAGATGAACAGGAAATATACCCGTGAACACTATCTTTCATTAATTAAAAAAATCCGTGCTAAAATTCCTAATTGCTCTATCACTACTGACGTTATTTCCGGCTTTCCTTCTGAAACAATTGATGAGCACAAGCAAACTTTGTCAGCTATTGAAGAAATACGTTATGATGGTGCTTTTATGTTTAAATATTCAGTTAGACCCGGAACAAAAGCTGAAAATTTCGATGATGATGTTAGTGAAGAAGAAAAAATTCGCCGTTTAAATGAAATTATTGATTTACAAAGCAAAATTGCAAAAGAAATTAATAAAAACGAGATTGGTAAAATACATATTGCCCTTGTTGAAGGAAAAAGCAAAAGAAATCCAAGTCAATGGCAAGCCCGTAGCGATACAAACAAACTGATTATTTTTGATTTACCTGAAAATAAGATAGAAAAAGGAGATTTTATTAAGTTAAAAATAATTAAGTCAACTTCTGCAACTCTTTTTGGTGAGTTGGTAGAATGATGAAAGGGAAGTTCTAATAATACAGTTTTGTATGTCATTCTGAATACCTTATAAAGCAAATGCTTTATTTAAATGGAGATGACAAAAAGTGTCTTTCTGACGGATGTCAGAATTCATCTTAAAAATAGTTTTTATAGGTCATTAGTCATTCGTTATTAGTCATTAGTATTTTTACTAACAACTAACAACTAATGACTAATGACTAATGACCAATGACCAATGACCAATGACCAATGACTAATGACTAATGACTAATGAC
>CAZCLJ010000310.1:0-5204 GCA_964499465.1 uncultured Hyphomicrobiales bacterium | reverse complement strand
GCCATACGATCAACAAGTTGATAGTATGGCTTAGAATTTTTTTTAGTTACAAATTTTCCTTCCCAAGTTGCACTTGGGAAGGAGAAACCAAAAATTTAATAAAGTCATACTATAAACTTGTTTATCGTATGACTTGTATAAGTATTAGCTATACATATAGTTACGTGTTAAAAAATCCGAAGTGGTTCATTAGGAACGAAGTGAAGAATCCAGAGAGTAGTGGTTAAAAGAAATTTTTCTGGATTCTTCACTTCGTTCAGAATGACTGTGTTAAGTGATGTCATCTCCATTTAAATAAAGGTCTACCTTTATCAGGGGGTTTCGGAATGACACATTTATTGGGTAATTTGCGAAATTGTTATTAACGAGGTAAATCTCCTAATTCCTTTTTTTCGTTATGAGGTCAGGAGTTCTTAAGTTGTTCGTATGACTTTTTTTTAATTCCAAGAATTCCCAGTAAAAAAAAATGAGATAGTAGAAAAAAATATTTTTTTTCTATTGCTTTTATTAACATTTTTTTTTATTTTGCAAATAGTAAATAATTCACAAAAAAACGAGAAAAATATGAAAAGAGTTATTTTCTCCCTATTATTCTTAATATCGGCAATGCATATTTATTCACAAACATGGGAATTTATGCATAAAGACAGCTTCTTGCCTATTGCCCCTTTTACAAATGAGCATGAATATCTTAACGCTAATAGTATGGTAATCAAAAACGACAGCATTATTATTAGCAGGTCCCGTTATGATAATATAATTATCATATACAATCAGAAGACAAAAGAATGGACGAACATTACAAACAGTGATATTTACAACAAATTTTATGAAGAAAAAGATTTTAATGAATATGATTTGGATTATATTTATTTTGCAGATTTTGATATTAATGGTAATCTATGGGCAAGATTGAGTTCCAAATCTATTCTTTCTGTTCTGAATGATACAACAAGAATTGATAGTCTGGTCTATAACACTGAACAAAAAAAATTCTTTGATATTGATAGAATTTGGGACCTAAAAATTGATAAGAAAGGCGGCGTTTGGGGGATTATAGAGCATTGGTGCTATATTAATGATACTCTTTACCCAACTTATTTTAGCTTATCAAAATTTAAAGATAGCTGTTTTGTAACTGTAAATAATATTACTACGCCAGAATACGGAATGGGTATTAAAAGAAGAATTACTTTCGATAATTTAGGTAGAGTATGGCATTCCAATAAAGACACTTTGTTTTGTGTAGAAAACGAACAGGTTGTAAAAAGAGTCAGCACTTTTGATTTTCCAGATGGCTATTCATCTATTTCAGAAATAGTTGTCAATAGCAAAGGAGTTGTTTATATTTTGAATTATAATTTAGTTTTGTTTAAACTTGATGGCGATAAGTATATTAAGTTAGATAGTATGTGGGAATCTGAAAAATATATTAACCATCGGGATGAGAAAACCGATTATTATATGCGAATTGATAGTTCTGACAATGTATGGATTTCAGGACCTACTTATAATCTTTATAAAATAGATACAACAGATAGATTTACAAGAATAGAAATTCCGAATCCAGGAATAGAAGGATTTGCATTTGATAAAAAAGATTTTCAGATTGATACTTCCGGAAAACTATGGATAGTATGCGATATGTTTTCAAGTTCAAGCTGGGGAATCTATATTTTTGACCCAGATGGGGTAGTAAGCGTAGAAGAGCAAATGAATTTTGCCGATTTAAATGAAAACAATATAAATATTTACCCCAACCCAGCTACAAACCAAGTAAATATAAATTTCAAAGAGAACTATTTAAATGAAAATATTGAAATTAGTTTATACAATTCACTTGGATTAAAAGTAAAAGATATTTCAAATTCAAGTTTTAATAAATCAGTCAGTTTTTCTGTTTCAGAGCTGCCCAGCGGGATTTATTTTATTAAATTTGAAAATGGAAAAACTGTAATAAGTAAACCGATTATAATTAGTAAGTAGTTTTTAGAAATACGAGCAACAAGATAAAGTAAGAGCTTTATTTAAATGGATATAACATTAATTAACACTGTCATTTTGAAGCGCAGCGAAGAATCTCTCAAGTTAATGATACCAAAGTATTTGAATTTTAAAGATAAAGATGTCCTACATCTTGCAGATGTAGGACATCTGGTTCAAGAACTTTCGTAAATTTTGCGGGATAATAGTAGCGATGTCATTGGTAACTCACTTAGAAAAATGAGAATTTTTATTTAAATGGAGATGACATTATTCTTATCAAATTTTGTGTGAAAGAAAATGTAAAATAAGGTAATAAGGTTTATTGATTTTTGGTGCTTATTTGCTACTAAGGTTTTCAAAAAAATAAGGTTTTAATTTTTTTTTACCTGTATTATTCATAAATTAAAAAAAATATTCAGTAATTTTTGACTGAGTCTATTCATCCGATGACTGGGAAGTCATCGGATGAATTATTCAGGTTAAACCATAGTAGAAAAATATCAACCTGTTGAAAAAAACTTATTAGCTTATTTTATATATACTTAATAGATATTATATTGAAATATTTAGTAGCGATGCCATTGGCAAGCGTTGTGAAAAATCTCAAACTCTGTGGTAGCAATGACTTGTGAGATTTCTCACTTCGTTATCAATGACATCGTAGTTTGTAATGCTGTCGGATGTCAGAATCCATCTTTTTTTCTCTAAAGAGAATGGACAAAGGAATATTTTAGTCATTAGTCATTGGTCATTGGTTGTTAGTAAAATACGAATGACTAATAACAAATGACCAATAACTCATAAAAACTATTTTTAAGATGGATTCTGACATCCGTAAGCATTACACTTTTACTTATACTATTACTCCCCGAAACTTTGTTTTTTTAGCAAAATTTTATATCTAACTCGTTAAACATCAATCATTAGAATGTATGATTCCACTTATCTTACTTTTGAGATTAAATTTTAAAAAAAGTATTACTAATAAGTCATTAGTCATTGGTCATTAGTGTTCTTACAAATAACCAATGACTAATGACCAATAACTATTAAAAATAATAACTGCGAAATTATTATTTACGAGGCTAACTTCCTAACATCTATATTTTAGTTATGGGGTCAGGAGTTCTGTAATCAATACTTTTTTATATGCAAGATAACATTTTTTCTTATTTTTGTTTGTAGCTTTTAGCTACGTTATGTCATCTCCATTAAAATAATGTTTTTCCTTTATCTTGGGGTTCAGAATGAAAAGGCAACTTGAATTTTTAGCCCCCCATAATTAAAACTACTTGGTATTAGTATTTACCATAAATAAAAAATTAAAAGGATAACAAAAAAATATTTTTTTTCTATTGCTTTTATTAAAAATATTTTTTATTTTGCAAATAGTAAATAATTCACAAAAAAACGAGAAAAATATGAAAAGAGTTATTTTCTCCCTATTATTCTTAATATCGGCAATGCATATTTATTCACAAACATGGGAATTTATGCATAAAGACAGCTTCCTGCCAATCGCTCCTTTTACTGGTGCGCATGAAAATCTTGAAGCTAATAGTATGGTAATCAAAAACGATAGCATTATTATTAGCAGGTCCAATTATGATAATTTAATAATTATCTACAATCAAAAGACAAGAGAATGGACACACATTACAAACAGTGATATTTACAACAAAATTTATGAAGAAAGCGAAATGAGTGAGTACGATTTGGAGTATATTTATTCAGCTGATTTTGATAATAATGGAAACCTTTGGGCAAAATTAAATTTCGAGTATATTCTGTCTGTTCGGAATGATACAACAAGAATTGATAGTCTGGTATATAATACAATACATAACAAATTATTAAATATTGAAAGAATTTGGGATATTAAAATTGATAAAAATGGTGATGCTTGGGGAATTATTCAGCATTTTTGCTATATTAATGATACCGTTCATCCAACCTATTACAGCTTGTCAAAATTCAAAGATAGTTGCTTTGTAACTGTAAATAATATTACTACGCCAGAATATGGATACGGTATAAAAAGAAAATTGACTTTTGATAATTTAGGTAGAGTATGGCATTCCAATAAAGACACTTTGTTTTGTGTAGAAAACGAACAGGTTGTAAAAAGAGTCAGCACTTTTGATTTTCCAGATGGCTATTCATCTATTTCAGAAATAGTTGTCAATAGCAAAGGAGTTGTTTATATTTTGAATTATAATTTAGTTCTGTTTAAACTTGATGGCGATAAGTATATTAAGTTAGATAGTATCTGGGAAACTGAAAAATATATAAATCATGCATCTGAAAAGACAAATTACTATATGCGTATTGATAGTTCAGATAATATCTGGATTTCAGGTCCTACTTATAATCTTTATAAAATTGATACAACAGATAAATTTACAAGATATGAAATACCTAATCCCGGTTTTGATGATTTCAACTTCTATAAAAAGGATATGCAAGTAGATACTTCTGGCAAAATCTGGATTATAAGCGATATGCAGAGCAGTATGAGTTGGGGATTGTTTATTTTTGACCCAGATGGGGTAGTAAGCGTAGAAGAGCAAATGAATTTTGCCGATTTAAATGAAAACAATATAGCTATTTATCCTAACCCTGCTTCAAACCAAGTGAATATAAATTTCAATGAAAACTATTTAAATGAAAATATTGAAATTTGTTTATACAACTCACTTGGATTAAAAGTCAAAGATATTTCAAATTCAGGTTTTGACAAAAATATCTCCTTTTCGGTAGAAGATTTGCCAAGTGGGATTTATTTCATTCACTTTGAAGATGGGAAAAGTGTTATAAGTAAACCGGTTATTATTAGTAAGTAGCTTTTAGTCATACTTCAGATTTAAAGTCATTCTATCAACTTGTTGTTCGTATGACCGATACCAAGTTGCTTTCATAAATACAATTAAAGTGTCATTTCGAAACGAAGTGAGAAATCTCACAAGTCATTGCTACCACAGAATTAGAGATTCCTCACTTCGTTTCGGAATGACAGACAATCATATTTTATCTTTGAATGCAACTTGGTATGAGAAAAGATTAGAAGGTTTAGAACTCCTGACCCCTCGTAGTTTGCTATTTCGCAGTCTTGTCATTTCGAAACGAAGTGAGAAATCTCACAAGTCATTGCTACCACAGAGTATGAGATTCCTCACTTCGTTTCGGAATGACAAGAAATGTTTATCAGGTTTTCAATA
>CAZCLJ010000309.1:0-5224 GCA_964499465.1 uncultured Hyphomicrobiales bacterium | reverse complement strand
TTAGTTCATTTCCCTAAAAGTAAACGTCTTCGTTTATATTCGCCTCAGAATGACAGACAAATGTAAAGATGTCATTGGTAAACTCTGAAATTATTTATTCTTAACGAAAATATTCCCAATAATTGGGTCAGTGGAATTATGTGAGTATATTTTTTTAATAATATTATCTTTTAAGACAGCCCCAGATGGCATTAATTTGATACCGGAATTAGTAATAATATCCCGTGATAGTATCATACCTTCTTCTAATTCAAAAAGTTGAACCGCTTTCTCATTAGATGTTTTTTCTTTACTTCCAATAGTTGCATAGTATTGTTCTAAAAGAATAACAACTCTTTTATCATACAATCGATTTGCTTCAGCAGAAATTATATCGAAAATTTCTTTAGGAGTTTTTTTCATAGTTCGTTGGGTAATTTCTTCAAAATCTAAAGCAACTCTAATTATGCGTGAAGGCATAGGGATTTGCCATGATTGTAAATGCTCGGGGAAACCGCTTCCGTCGAAATTTTCATATAAATGATAGAGAATTTTACCAACTTCTTTAAAACGTGAAATACTTGAAACGATTTCACGGGCAGAAACAGGGACATTAAACATTAATTTGTTAGTTGGTCTTCCGTTAATCATAACAGGAGATTTAATAAGTTCATCTGGAAGGAAAACCTTTCCGGACTGGGATAAATAAGCAGCAATTTCGATATCTTGCATTTGCTCCCTTTCAAATCCACCAATTTGTTTTGCAATCCAAACAGATGTCTGAGCAACTCTTTTCAACATATCAGTAGAACTTGGAAGACGAGCTTGTAAAAATTTAACGGCAAGCATAGCCATATCTCTAAAGTCCTGTTCAAGTGCTTTTGCAAGTTCATTAAGCAACTTGTTTTCTTCAAAAAGTTTCATCTGAAGTTGCACATAGCGGGATGCAGAACGGATTCGAGCCAATAGTTCCTCTGATGAAAATGGTTTTGTAATATAATCATCAGCACCGCGTTCAAGTGCTTTTACTTTATCACCTTTTTCAACATTTGCTGTTAGAATAATAAAATAAACATCATTTAAAGTTGAATGATTTCTTACTTTTTCGAGTAGCTGGAAACCATTAAGTCCGGGCATTCCTATATCAGAAATAATAATCTTTGGATGAACACTTTGTATTAAAGCCCAGGCATCATTTCCATTATCAGCAATATGAATAGGACATTCAGGAAAAGCTTTTTTTATTAAAGTGCTTAACGCTACTGTAACAAATTGCTCGTCATCTGCTATAAGAAAAGAAATTGTTTCCATTGTTACTCCATATTTGTTTCTTGCTGTGAAGATGCGGAGAGAAAATCATCTATTTTTAGTTGTTTAATTAGAATACTAATTCTTCTGTTAGACATATCAAAAGGATTTTCCGGATTGCGCAAGTGTTTATCTGCGAAACCGGTAACCCGAATAATCTGGGAATCCCATAAACCACTTTGTTCTAATAACCTTCTTGATGAATTTGCTCTATCGGCGGACAATTCCCAGTTAGTATATAATGCTTGCTTGGAATACTGACGACTGTCAGTATGTCCTTCTAATTCTACATAATTTGGAAGCTTTCCGATTTCTTTTGCCAATTGAACAAGTACATTCCTTGCTTTTTCACTTACTTTAGCACTACCAATTTCAAAAAACAGTGCATCTTTTGATTCAATTAATTCTATTCGTAATCCTTCTTTAGTCATTTCTATTTTTATAGAAGAAAGAATGTCTTGTAATTCGGGTCTTCGGGACATTTCTTCATTAAGAAATTTCTTAATTTCATCGGCAGTCTTTTTGACCTGTTCCGCTGCTTTTACACTATCGGATAAAGCTTCCTGCCGTTTCTGTTCTTCTGCTTTGTCAAGCATAACAGTATCTTTTTCTGGAGGCAAAAAGAAATAAAATTCATCTTTACTTTTATTATCCCCTTCTCCTTTTCCATCTTTAGGACCGTCACCTGAAGGTCTCATATCTAAATCAATTGGAATAGTTCTTTTTCCGGTAACAAAATTGAAAGCTCCCGGGTCTTGGAAATATGCCTCAACCTGTTTTTTTACCTCTTCGCTTTGGCCGAGTATCCACATAACAATAAAGAAAGCCATCATAGCAGTAACGAAGTCAGCATAAGCTACTTTCCATGCACCACCGTGATGACCGGCATGACCGCCTTTTTTAATCTTCTTGATTATTATTGGCTGCTCTTTGTGTTGTTTTTGTTCTTCTTCTGCCATAATAGTTAATATTCAAAAAATTGTTTAATACATTACTTTTATTATCTTGGACGCTTAATTGCTTCTTCTGTTTCACTGAAAGTAGGTCGGTTTTCTGGGTCAATTGTTCTTCTTCCGTATTCGATAGCAACGGCAGCAGGTGCGCCCTTGGCAAAAGATAGCATAGCTGCCTTAATAACTTGTAAGTATATTGCTTCTTTATTCACAATTTTTTCCATAATAGAAGCAATAGGTCCAAAAAAACCATAAGCGAATAGCACTCCAAGAAAAGTGCCGACAAGTGCTGATGCTACGTGATGTCCTACTGCTTCAGCACCTTCAGAAACAGATGCCATTGTTACTATAATGCCCATAACAGCAGCAACAATACCAAGTCCGGGAAACGAATCTGCCATTGTTTGTAAAGATGATGGTGGTATTGATTCCTCGTGATGATGTGCTTCTAAATCTATTTCCATAAGTTCTTCTAAATCGTGAGCCGGAACACCACCGCTTAGCACTACTTTTAATGTATCGCAAAGAAACTCAACAGCATGATGGTTATTCAAAAAAGTTGAATATTTCGACATTATTGAACTTTGAGAAGGATTTTCAACGTGTGATTCTAATGCAATTAATCCTTCGCGTTTTGCGAACTGAAATAATTCATATAACAGCTGAAGTAATTCAATATAAGCTGTTCTGCTTACTTTTGCCCCTTTGGTTGAGCCAATTGCTCCTGCAATAATCTTTTTTAATACTGGCAGTGGATTTGCAACCATTAAAGAACCAACTGCACAACCAATGATAATTACATATTCCGGAATCACTATTAGCGTTAAAGGATTGCCGCCAGCCATTATAAAGCCACCAATCAAAGCAAAGAAAACTAATCCTAATCCAATTAATACAAACATAATATTTAACCTTTTTTATTTTTTTATCCTATCTAATAAATCTGAATTTTGAGGGTCGTAATTTATCCCCTTCTCCCAAGCTTCTATAGCTTCCAAATCTTTACCCTGTTTCTTCAATACATCGCCGATATGAAGCCATACATCAGCATTAGTGCTATCTATTGACTTCGATTTTTCTAAAAATTCCAATGCTTTGTCATTGTTTCCTAATTGAAAATATACCCAGCCATAAGTATCTAAATAATTGGGATTCTGAGAATCGTTTTTTATAGCTATCCTTATCATTTCTAACGCTCTTTCTAAGTCTAAGCCCCTTTCAGATAATGAGTAAGCATAATTATTATTAGCTAATGGATTCTCCGGGTCTAATATCAATGCTTTCTCATAGTATTCATCGGATTCTTCATATCTTTTTAATATATGATTCACTAATCCTAACTGGGTTAATATTTCGACATTATTACTATCAATCTTAATAGCTTTCAAAAAACAATCTTTAGATTGTTCAATACTATCCATTTCGTAATAAAGTATTCCAGAAAAATATGGATATAAAAGCTCATCGGGATATTTTGAAGAATTAAGCAATAAATTTGATAATAGCTCGGCTTGTTTTTGATTTACGTAATAGTATCTGAATATTTCCTGAAATATAGCAAAATTATTTTCATTTAAAGATATATATTGAGTGTAATATTTTTCTGTTATATCGTGATTTTCAATTGAAGAAGATATAAAACCTAAATAGAAATAAATTGTTGGGGTGTAGAAATTTCTTTCAGTTGAAAAATCCAATATTGATTCAATAATTTCTCGTATATCAGTTGAATTACTTTTTTTGGCTGTTATTTCTAAGAGAATTTCATCGAAAACAGATTTTAATATTTCCTCAATTTCCCACTTTTCAAATTCATTGTCTAATTCATTCAATGTTCTTGAAAATTCTTTATTCATCAAATTCTTCATATAAAAATTTAATAAACTGCTATATATTTCAAACTTATAGCTGCTTTCTACCCTTTTATCTTTTAAAATTTTAATTATTTCATTAGCTTTATCTTTTTTATCTAATTTTGAATAAATCTCTAATAATTTTATGTATAAATAAATATCATCATTTTTTTGAATCATTTCCAAGTACAATTTTTCAGCTTTTTCCAAATCAAAATAAGTATAAAAAAGAGCAAGTTCGCCAAGATTTTGAAGTGATGGCATTATTTCAGCTTTCCATTCTAAAGTATTTTTGACTCCTTCCATATTTAAAAGTTCAAAATATATTTTGTTTAAATATGAAATCGCTGGAACATATTTATTGTCAATTTTTAATGCCTTGTCAATATACTCAATAGCTGGAGTGATTTTATTTAATTCGCCATAGCTTTTTGCTATTGCAAGGTAGGTTACAGGACTTTCTTTAAGTTTTGAAGATTCTAGAAAATCTAAAATTGCCATTGAGTAATTATTTGTATTATAATTTGTTAGACCATTTATAAAATGAAATTGTGCTATCATCTCATTTTTTAATGAATCTTTTATATAATACAATTTTGAAGAATCAAAATATTTAAAATCATTTTGTTTCGTTGATTCAACTGAGCAAGCCGTTAAAGTCAATGCAAATATTATTAGATAATTTATTTTTTTCAATTTTATTCTCAAATTTAAAATTTATTATATTCTAATATATAAATAAGAAACAACAAAAACAAGTTGAAAGTGATAGAATGACAAGAATGGAGAATAAAATTCTATTTTTTTCAGTTTATAGAGTAGTAAAACATTGAATAAACAAAATATTCTTTCATTCACATAAGAAGCGAAGAATCTAGTGTAATAATTTATTGAAAACCTGATAAACATTTCTTGTCATTCCGAACCCCCTTATAAAAGAAGACCTTTATTTTAATAGTGATGACATAATTCTAAACTTTTGCAAAGTTGGGAAACTTTACAAAAGTAGAAGAAATCTTCTTACTTTGTAAAAGTTTCATAACTTTTGTAAAGTTTAAAACAAAGATGTCATTGGTAACCCCCTGATAAAGGAAGACCTTTATTTAAATGGAGATGACATCACTTAACACA
>CAZCLJ010000308.1:0-5334 GCA_964499465.1 uncultured Hyphomicrobiales bacterium | reverse complement strand
GGAGAAACCAAGAATTTAATAAAGTAATACTATAAACTTGTTGAGCGTATGACTTATATTAGTATTTGTTATACATATAGTTACATGCTAAAAAAGCCAAAGTGGTTCATTAGGAACGAAGTGAAGAATCCAGAGGATAGTGGTTTAAAGAATTTATTCTGGATTCTTCACTTCGTTCAGAATGACTGTGTTAATTGATGTCATTTCCATTTAAATAAATCATTTGCTTTATCGGGGGGTTCGAAATGACATTAAGATTTTGCACTATTAGTTAGCGGTTTGGTATTAGTAGAACAAACATCCCTGTTCATTCGTTATTTACTTACTAATTTAGATAACCTGAGAAATATTAATCACTAATCATTAATCATTAATCATTAATCATTAATCATTATCTACATTTCCTGCCAGTCAACTCTTTCAAGGTATTTTGTATCTATATTTCCATTTATAAAATCTGGATTGTTCATCATTTTTAAATGGAAAGGAATAGTAGTAGCGACTCCTTCAACTACGAATTCTTCTAAACCACGTTTCATTTTAGCAATAGCTTCTTCGCGGGTGTTGGCAAAGGAAATGAGTTTTGCAAGGAGAGAATCGTAATGTGACGGAATAACATAACCTTGATAGATATGAGAATCAACCCGAATACCTCTTCCGCCGGGAAAATGCAAACTTGTAATTTTGCCAGGTGATGGTCTGAAATTATTGTATGGGTCTTCTGCATTTATACGGCATTCAATCGAATGAAATTTTGGTTCGGCTTCTTTTAAACTTAAAACATCGTTTTGAGCAATTTTTATTTGCTCTTTAATCAAATCTATGCTCATAGCTTCTTCAGTAACAGGATGCTCCACCTGAATTCTTGTATTCATTTCCATAAAATAGAAATTTAGTTCATTATCAACTAAGTATTCAATGGTGCCAGGTCCATAATATCCAACTGCCTTTGCTCCTTTTGCAGCTGCTTCGCCCATCTTTTTTCTTAATTCCGGACTAATTATTGGAGATGGAGATTCTTCAATCAATTTTTGATGTCTGCGTTGTATCGAGCATTCACGCTCATTTAAATGTATTACATTTCCGTGTTTATCACCAATAATCTGAATTTCGATGTGGCGTGAACCGGTAACTAATTTTTCAATGTAAATATCTGAATTATTAAAAAAGAGTTCTGCTTCATTTCTGGTTAAAGCAAAAGCTTTTTCCAAATCTTCTTTAGAATTTACAACTCGCATACCTTTCCCTCCGCCACCTGCAGATGCTTTTAACAAAACGGGATAACCAATTTCTTCACAAATTTCATAAGCATTTTGCAGGGAGGTGATAATACCATCGCTTCCCGGAATAACTGGAACTCCGGCTTTTTTCATTGTTTGCTTAGCAACTGATTTATTTCCCATTTGCCTCATAGCTTCTGATGTAGGACCAATAAAGTTTATTCCGCATTGGTTGCAAATGTCAACGAATCTGTCGTTTTCTGCTAAAAATCCATATCCGGGGTGAATTGCATCTGAATTAGTCAATTCACATGCAGATATTATTGCCGGAATATTCAGGTAGCTATCCTTACTTTTTGCAGGTCCAATACAAACTGCTTCATCTGCAAAACGAATATGTAAAGAGTCTTTGTCAGCTTCAGAATAGACTGCAACAGTCATTATACCCAATTCTTTGCAAGCTCTGATTATTCTTAAAGCGATTTCACTTCTGTTTGCTATTAAAATTTTTTTTATCATATTTTACTTTTTATTTAATTTTTCTTATAGTTATAATAAATTTAATATAGTTTATATTTACAAAATTCATTTATCTCACATTACTCAATTTGAACTTAAGATTTAAGTTGTTTTTTTTTTGATTTCTTTGAGTTTACAAAATCTTCCATACTTTACTATAGTGCTAATTTTTTTTTAAAACAAGCTGCTATTTGCTTATCCTTTAGTTATAAAATATTTTAATTGCTTTTTAATATATAATCCCTATGGGATAAGCATAGTCTAGGATTATTCCTGTTACAAATATATAATCCCAACGGGATAATTTTTTTAATTAACTACTCAACTTTCCTAATTGATAAAATATAAAGAATACAGAGTAATAGTGCATTATAAATATGATTATAAATAAAAACTCTTGGAAACACTACTTTTGCTCATAGAACCTTTTAACACCTCCCCTGCCCCTCCTTATTAGGAGGGGAATAAGAACAGTTCTGAGTTTTAGGTTTCCCCTCCTAAAAAGGAGGGGCAGGGGAGGTGTATCTTTTTTCTTTTTACCGCTTTTCTACATTTTAAATTAATTTTTTATTACACACGCTAAATATAACAAGGAAAGTTCAGACAATAATGATAAAATACAGAACAACCCACCACTATTCATATTTGGAACGAATATTTTTTTTAAAATAATTCGATTTATTTTACTCCACCCTACGGGATAAGCACAGTCTAGGATTATTCCTGTTACAAATATCAAATCCCTACGGGATAATTTTTTTAATTAACTACAAATAACCCATTAACCCATTAACTCAATAACCCATTAACCCATTAACCCAATAACCCATTAACTCAATAACCCAATAACCAAATAACCCAATAACCCAATAACCCAATAACCCAATAACCAAATAACTCAATAACCAAATAACTCAACAACCCAATAACCCATTAACCCAATAACCAATAACCCATTAACCCATTAACCCATTAACCCAATAACCCAATAACCCAATAACATCTTTATTTTGATTACCCCAACTTTATTAAGAAACTTTCGCAAAGTTTCTCATAGCTTTGCAAAAGCAAAAAATAGATGGGAGCTTTTAATAAGAACACTTATCATTTTCTATAATAATTTTTTTTGAAAGAATGCTGTTTTTACCCTGAATGTTTAAAACATAAAAACCATTTGGCATATTAAAACTTTCAGTATTGATTGAATTGGCACCTTTAGGAACATAACCGTCATATAGAGTTTTTCTTTCACCAAGGACATTTACTAAATATATTTGTATTTTTTCATCTTCTTTAGCAATATAATTTATATTAATTCCTCCGGGATATTGAATAATTTCGAGTTCAGAATAATCTTGCTCAATTGATGTAATATTACATGATTTAACAGATATTTCTTTATTAAAAGTTACAAGAACTTGTGATTTCATAATGCAAGGACGATTTAAAATAAAATTATAAAAATTATAATAAGAATTAAACCATTCAAAATAATAATTAGGTATTTTAAACCTTAAAATTTGATTGTTGATTTCTTGATTTAAAAAAGAAAATAAAGACAAATATTTATCACAAATATTATTATACTCAAACTGATTATTTAAAAGATATTCTAAACGTTGGAAAAATTTATTATAAAATGAATTATTATTTAATAATTTTCTAAGGAATAAAGTAGATTTAGCATTAGTAGGCCAGGAACTATTACTCAATGATAATGCTTGTTCAAAGCTATCTAAATGTTGATTTTTAAAAGCAGCATCTCCATCAAAGAAAATCCATCTCCATTTAGCCCCATCTTTTCTTTCACGCCAGCATTTCATATTGTTAGCAGGCCAATCTTGATTACCAATAAAAATCTCAAGAATTTGATAATCAATAAAATTATCAATATCAATAGAATTCGCTACAATATTATAATTATCTTGATTGGACAAATCATTGTTTTCTATAAACTTATATAATATATTAAATTCATTATTATCACCGTAGTTAACTAATCCACGCCAATCCTCAATAATATCAAGACTATCAGGATTAATTCCATAGTATGTATTAATAAAATATTCATCAATCCTTTCCTGTAAAAAATAAATACCCCAATATTCGCCATTTATATAAACAACAACAGGTAAATCTGCAGTTTTATCAACATTTAATTCTTCAGCGAAACAATTAGCAAAATTATTTTCAATTCCAGCATCAGACCAATTAACTATTAATGGTTTAATCACTAATCGTTTAAAGATATTTGTTTTTAAATCTTTAAAAATTTGATAATTAAAATTGCTACAACCATATTCACTTCTTGCATAGAATCTGAAAGCTTTCTGATTCATTGCTCTACAAGTTCCTCCATGAGTTCTTATTCCAATACCTTGTTTGAAACAAAGTATATTTTTAGGGTCATAAAATTCAATATATACTGGACGTTCCCAGTCGTTACCTCGCTGAAAATAATTACCGGTTCTTAAAGGTTTCTGGGGGTCATAATTCACTCCGGGAACCATAATCCCAACAGTATCATTAAATAAATCTCTGTATTCAGCAGAAATTGATATTATTGGAAAATCATAATGAATATTTCCTAATTCATTTATAAAATAAGTATTAGTTTCAACAGTACTAACTTTTGTTTTATTTTTAAAAACTGCTGCCTTTATTATAATTGCCTTTAATAGCAATTTTGGTTCTCGTGAATACTCGTCAGGTGCTACTTTTATTTTAGTTATTTCTGCATTTGAAAAAAGCGAACTGTCTAACGTTAATTGAGATTTATATAAAAATGAATTTGTTGTTGGTATGCTACCATCAGTAGTGTAGTAAATTTGATTATCCTGATTTTTGCAGGAAAGAGACAAATTAAAACAATTCTTGTAAATTCCACCACTACGTGAAAAAATAACCTCATCTTCAATTTGTCCGAGAATATTTGATTTTCCCGGACTTGGGTTTATAAACCTGTAAAAATAAGTTCTGCCATCTGGATAAAGTCCATAACTTTCATTATCACTTAATTCTATTTCATCTACTTTATGGACTAAAATCCCATTTTCACTCAAAAACAAAGCTTCTCCTTCTTTTTTAATTGAAAAGTTTGTATGCAATTGCTTCCCAGAAACACTTCTGTTTTTTCCAGATGCGAAAATTAAAATAAATTCCTTACTATGAATGTTAGTATCGGGAAAATGCCAGCGATTTAGATTTTTTTCATCATCAGATAAAGTATAATTTGACAAATTAATTGAACTATCCGAATCGTTATAAATTTCAATCCAATCACTAAAAGTGCCATCTTCATCTTTAATAATATTTTTATTCGAAGGCATAATTTCATTAATAAAGAGCGGCTGACCGATTGATAAGTTAAATATACTTATTAAAAACAATAATACAAATTTAAATATTTTCATTTGATTTTAAATATTATTTTATATTCCTAATTATATCAAATTATTTTTAAAGATATAATATGTTTGATTTTTTATTCTAATTCCTTGATAAAGTAAATACTCTATTTAAAAATATATGACATCTTTGCTTTTTTCGGTCATTCTGAGGCGAATATAAACGAAGACGTTTACTTTTATGATAA
>CAZCLJ010000307.1:0-5353 GCA_964499465.1 uncultured Hyphomicrobiales bacterium | reverse complement strand
ACTATCAACTTGTTGATCGTATGGCTGGAAAAGAACGTATCAGCCCTGGGGTAGGTGGGATTTTAACTTTCTATTTTCATAAGTCCTTATTAATTAATGTCATCTCCATTTAAATGAAGCACTTGCTTTATTAGATGATTACCAATGACATCTTTACTTTTATACTGCAAAACTTCTTAAATCAGATGTCCTACATCTGCAAGATGTAGGACATCTTTATCTTATGTCATCTCCATTTAAATGAAGCACTTGCTTTATCAGGGGGTTCGAAATGACAATTTAATAATATTTATGAAAGCAACTTGGTTTTAGACGGTTTTATTTCGCCGGTAAAAAGTATTAAGGCATTTGCAATATTTGGTGGAATATTCCACATTTCAATATATTTATCAATTTGATTAAAAGCGGTTGAGTGTTTGTAAATATTGTTCCAACCTTTTATTTGAAATTTCAACATATTCAGCAGAAATTTCTGAACCAATCCAATTCCTTTTTAGAAGCATCGCCATTTTAGCCGTAGTGCCGCTCCCCATAAAACAATCATAAACTAAATCACCTTCATTAGTCTAAGTTTTAATCTGGTCATAAGCTAATTGTTCTGGAAAAATTGCTGGATGATTATACGCAATTACATCTTTTGTAGAAATTCCCCCAACAATAGAATAAAAGAAGACATTTCCTACTTTTTTTCACTTGTTCGCTCTACTTTTTTATAGTTTAATTCACCATTTTGCCCTCTGTTCTTCATATAGGCGAGCCGATTATATTTTTTAAACTACCTATCTAATAATTTGATTCATCACGCCATTTTGAAATCTGCCATATATCTTTTTCTAAATTTCGAGTTAATCTGAAATTTGCTCTTCCCTGAACATTGATAATATCGGAAGAGGAAAAAACAATAGATAGATTAAAACTTCGCCAAATATCCTTGGTTAGAGAATCACCTATTGAAAGAATTACATCGTTCCAAACAAGGTCTAAGGTTTGTGTAGCTTGAAAAAGTCCGGCAGTGGTTCTCATATCTTCATCTCTGCCCCAGGAAATGTCAATACCCTGGTCGTAATTCCGATACACAAAAACAAAATCGTCAGCAAGCAAATTTCCATAAACCATTGTGTCTTTGAAAATATAGGCATATCTAAAATTATCAAAAACCCCCTCTACTGTTTTTTGGTCGCTTATTATATTGCTTTTTCCAGTATCGTCTGAAAGTTTTGGAGCAAATGGATTGCAGGATTGTAATACTAAGAGAATAATAAAAAACTGCAATGTAATATACTTTTTAAAGAATATATTAGATGATATGTTCCTAAATTTTTGCAATATTTTTAAATAAATTAAGTTTTTCAGTTATACGAGCAACAAGTGATTCGCTTGACTTTTATTTTAATACTTTCGAAAAGTTACATAACTATGCAAAAGTTATACTCTTGTAACGTTAGTTAATTCTTAAAATTGTAATTCGCCTCGGAATGACCGACAAAAGAAGTGAGGTCATAAGTTAAAGTAAATTATATTAACACTTGTAATATAAATTATTTGTGAGATTTTTCCCTGTAAATCAGAATTACAATTTCTAGAACTACTCAATTATAATCAAAAAATTATTCTTTATAGAGTAAATCTGCTAACTCATTTATTTAAAAGCTTAAGCAATGAATTTGAACTAAAGATTTTATTTTTTTAAATAATATATAAGTTTTTGATTATTTCTACTTACTGTTCTTAAATAATAAATACCTGATGACATTGAATTTAAATTATTTATAATATTTTGTCTATTTATAGACGATTCTTTTTGTATTAGATTGCCATGAAGTCCATAAATTTCAAAATAGCCAGTGTTTTCACATAAACCAAAAAACTCTGAAATTTCTTCAAGAGATACATATAATTGAATTGAATTATTACCTGTCTTAGTATAATTTTCTTTTATACTTGATTTATCAATAAAAATACTTGCATTTCTTAAGTGATTGCGTTGAAACATTAGCCAGTCAGGTCCATTTCCTTTAGCAGTAGAAACAAGATAAGCCCTGCCATAATTATTTTCCACATCAGGATAATTAGTTAAGCCACCAGTAATAAATACATCAAGCAAACCATCTTTATCAAAATCAGCCACTAAAGGGGCAGAATCCATATTATACTCTTTCCCAAAATGTTCTGCTAAGTCCAAACAAAACAAAACTGAATTGTCAAAACCACTTAAAGCAGTCAGTTCACCATTTGAATTACCAAAAATAATATCAATGTAATTATCAGCATCTATATCTGAAGCAACAGTTCCCCGAAATGTTGTTGCATAGTTATTTTGCCGATAATCCCAAAGCAACTCTCCTTCTTCACTCAAAACACCAACAATATTAAAATTATTAAAAATAATTTCATATTTTTCATCGTTATTAATATCGGCTATTGTAATCGGGGCGCCAACATAGTAGAAACTTTCTTCAGAATACTCATAACTCCAGTGGAGAGAGCCATCTTCGGAATTTATAGCATAAACTTTTCCGTCATAGCTTCCAATAAGCAACTCATCTTTACCATCATTATCAATATCGGCATAAGAAGTGCCGTGGTAAATATGACCTTGCGGAATATTTGAACGCCAAAGCAATTCCAAGTTATCGCCCCGATAAGCCCAAATAGAACTGCTCGAATCCGTTCCCCAGCTTGCTACAACGAAATCAAGCTGCCCATCTTTATTAATATCAATAATTGTAGGAGCAGTCTGAATCCAATTGGTGCTACTATCAACGAGGATTTCCCATTCCTGAACACCTGTTTCTGCATCAATGCAAATGACCCATCCTTCAAATTCACCGTGAAGAATTTCTAATTTTCCATCATTATCAATATCAGCAATAGACGGTGGCGAATCTGTTCCACGAGTTGGGCAGGTCCAAATAACAGAACCATCGCTCCCATTTAAGCAAAAAGTAGTTGGAACGCAAGAACTTGCAACTATCACTTCTAAATTGCCATCATTATTGACATCATAAATCAAAGGAGCAGCATCGTTGCAACCACCTGTATTGATTTTCCAAAGCAATGAACCATCTTCAGAATTTAAGCAATAAACACAGCTATCATTACGATAGGCGCCAAAAACTATTTCGAACTTTTCGTCCCCATCAATATCACCGGCTGCCGCCTGACCAAAGCAGTTATCATTGAAATCGAAACTCCATTTAACTATTGGATTAATTCCAAACAGGTTTTGAGTTCCAAAAAACAAAACAAACAGAATAGAAATCATAACAAGATTTTTCATAATTAACTCCTTATTTTTATTAAAATTATAAAATATTTTGATATAAAACAAGAAAAATGAAAAAAATTGATATTTGGTTAATTCAAAAATTTTAATTAATTTGTAAGTTTTTAATAAATAGTAATTTAAATATAGTATTTTATAAATAATATTAAACGGAGAAAAAATGAAAAGAGATTTCTTATCAGTACTTGATTTCACCCGTGATGAAATCATTGAAACCTTTAATGTAGCATTATCAATGAAGGCAAATATTCCACAGCATCTTAATGATTTGCGTGGAAAAGCATTAGCAATGATTTTTGAAAAACCATCACTTAGAACGCGAACCAGTTTTGATATTGGAATCCAGCAACTCGGAGGATTTTCACTTTATCTTTCACCTGCTGAAATTAATCTTGGCAAACGTGAATCAGTTTATGACGTTGCGAAAAATCTCGAAAGAATGGTCCAAGGCATTATGATACGGACTTATGCTCATCAAATCGTAGTTGATATGGCAAATTACGCTGGTATTCCAATTATTAATGGTTTGACTGATTATTCTCATCCCTGTCAGGCAATGGCAGATTTTCTCACAATTTTAGAAGTTAAAAAGAGTTTTGACGGTTTAAAACTTACTTATGTCGGCGATGGTAACAACGTAGCACATTCCTTAATGTTTGCAGGAGCAAGATTAGGTGTTAATGTTACAATCGGCTGTCCAAAAGGTTACGAGCCAAATACACAGGCAGTTAATGATGCTAACGAAGCAGCAAAAGAAACAGGTGCAAGAATCGTTGTTGAAAACGACCCTTATGTTGCAGTTAAAAATGCTGACGTTGTTTATACTGATGTCTGGGCTTCAATGGGACAGGAAGCAGAAGCAGCAGAACGCCGCAAAATCTTTTTACCATATCAGGTAAATGAAAACTTAATGGGCGCTGCAAAAGACGATGCAATCTTTATGCACTGCCTTCCAGCTCACCGTGGCGATGAAGTTACCGATGGCGTTATTGATGCTCCCTATTCTGTTGTATTCCAGGAAGCAGAAAACCGCTTGCACGTTCAAAAAGCAATTATGTATAAATTAATGAAATAGGAAAAGGCAGTGTCAAAAACCTGTTTAATTGCAGTAGGAGGAAATTCATTGATTCGCGCTGGCGAGCGTGGCACCATTGACGAACAGCTCGCCAATGCTAACGCAACTGCTCAAAGCATTGCTAAAATGATTAAACTCGGTTGGAATGTTATTATAACTCACGGCAACGGACCCCAAGCCGGTGCAGCTTTGCTTCGCTCTGAGCGTGCTGCAGCAGAAACTTATACTCATACTCTTGATATGTGCGTTGCCACTACTCAAAGCGAAATTGGATACATTTTGCAACGTGCTATGGAAAAGCAGTTAAGGTTAGCTGGAGTTGATAAATTAGTAACTACTGTTCCAACAATGGTTGCCGTTGCCCCGGACGACCCTGCTTTCAAAAAGCCAAGCAAACCTATTGGACCATTCTATTCCAAAGAAACTGCTGAAGAAAAGCATAAAACACTTGGTTGGGACATCGTGGAAGATGCTGCTCGTGGCTATAGAAGAGTTGTTGCTTCACCTGAACCTAAAGAAATTTTACAATTAGATATAATTAAAAAAGTTATTGATTTAGGGGTTATTACAATTGCTCTTGGCGGTGGCGGTATTCCCGTAATTAAAACTGAAAACGGTGATATTATCGGCTCCGAAGCTGTTATTGACAAAGACCGCTCCTCTGCTCTTTTAGCCAAAGGACTTAATGTCGATTTGTTTGTAATTAGCACTGATACCGACAAAGTCTATTTGAATTATAAAAAGAAAAATCAAATTGGACTTGATAAAGTTAATGTTGATGAATTGCAAAAATATTATGATGAAAAGCATTTCCCACCCGGTAGTATGGGACCAAAAATTGAATCGGCGATTCGTTTTTTAAGACAAGGTGGAAAAAATGTAATTATCACAAGTTACGAATATTTGATGGATGCTTTGGAAGAAAAAGCAGGCACTTGGATAATTGATAATTGATAATTGATAATTGATAATTGATAATTGATAATTGATAA
>CAZCLJ010000306.1:3537-5371 GCA_964499465.1 uncultured Hyphomicrobiales bacterium | reverse complement strand
AGATTCCTCACTTCGTTTCGGAATGACAAGAAATGTTTATCAGGTTTTCAATAAAATATTAAACTAGGTAAATCTCCTAACTCCTTTATTTTCGTTATGGGGTCAGTAGTTCTAAATTAATTGGTATAGTAAAAAAGAATTTAGCTCCTTTTCCCAAATCAGATTCGACCCAAATTTTTCCACCTAATAGTTCAATATAAGATTTAGCTATTGACAGCCCTAAGCCAGCACCTTCGTAACTTCTTGATAAACTAGTATCTTCCTGAACAAAACTCTTAAATATCATTTCCTGCTTTTCTTTTGCAATTCCAATTCCGTTATCTTTTACAAAAAATTCTAAGTAATTTTCTTTTTTAACATAGCCAAACTCAATAGAACCATAAAAGGAGAATTTTATTGCATTATTTATTAGATTTGTTAAAATAGCAGTAAGCTTTTCAGAATCAGAATTGATGAAAGAATCGCTGTCTGGTAAATCGTATTTGAAAAAGAAGTCAATTTCTTTCTTTTCAACAATCGGTTTGAAAAAAGAATATAAATATTTGATAATATCATTAACATTAAAACTGCTCAAATTTATTTTTACCTGTCCGGCATCTATTTTAGAAATATCAACCAAATCGTTAATAATATTAAGTAAACGTCTAGTACTTTTTTCAATTAAATTAAGATATTCATTTGAATCATCGCTTGAAAGTTGGACAGTTTTTAAAAGTTGAGTAAAGCCGAGAATACCATTCATTGGAGTTCGTATTTCGTGACTTAAATTAGCAAGGAAAGCAGATTTTAATTTATCACTTTCTTCAGCCCGTTCTTTAGCTTCAATAAGTTCAGCTTCGTATTTCTTTTTATAGGAAATGTCAGTATGAGAACCAGCCATACGAAATGGTTCATTATTGTTATTAAAAATTGCTTTGCCTCTGCTTTGAATCCATTTGTATGTATTATCTTTGCATCTCATTCTGAATTCAACTTCGAAAAAAGGAATTATTCCTTTCAAATGCCCATCAAGAACTTTTAATACATATTCTTTATCTTCCTGATGAATACTGTTTTCCCAATTTTCATAGCTATTTTCAAACTCTTTGTCTTCGTATCCAATCATTTCTTTCCATCTGTGAGAGAAAAATACTTTGTTGTGAACAATATCCCAGTCCCATATACCATCTTGAGAGCCATCGACAGCCAATAAAAATCTTTCTTCACTTTCCAATAATTTTTCCTGAACTTCTTCCCTGATTTGTATTTCTTTCTGCAGTTCTATATTCCTTTTTTCCAATTTATTAACTAAACGTTCACTATAGAGTTTATAAATCTCAGTTTCACCAATTTCAATTTTATGAAAATTTAAATCAACTCCTTTTTCCAATTCATTTTTAATATCATTGATTATTTTCAAGATAACACTTGGTTCCTGTGGCTTAACAATAAATTTCTGGGCGCCAAGAGAAAGTGAAAACTCTTCATCTTGCTTCTCATTATAAGTAGCAGTATAAAAAATAAAGTAAATATTTTGAAAACGGGTATCTTCTTTAACAGCTTTACAGAATTTATAACCATCCATTACCGGCATAAGAATGTCAGAAATTATTAAATCGAAATTTTCACCAGAGCGTAAAATTTCTAAACCTGCTTTTCCGTTGCATGCAGACATACAATCAAAGCTATTCTTTTCAAGCAGAAATAGCAGCATCTCGCGACTGTCATCATTATCATCAACAATTAAAATTCTCATTGGATTTTCCTTAACCATTTATTTTTATTATTTTTCTTTTCTAATCATACCATCAACTCCGTTGATAGCATGACTTTTTTTTGTCATGCTATCAGCTTG
>CAZCLJ010000306.1:0-3437 GCA_964499465.1 uncultured Hyphomicrobiales bacterium | reverse complement strand
ATAGTATGACTTGATTTACTTTTTCTCCCCAGTCATACCATCAACTCCGTTGATAGCATGACTTTTTTTTGTCATGCTATCAGCTTGCTGATAGTATGACTTGATTTACTTTTTCTCCCCAGTCATACCATCAACTCCGTTGATAACATGACTTTTTTTTGTCATGCTATCAGCTTGCTGATAGTATGACTTGCTTTTCCCCAGTCATACCATCAACTCCGTTGATAGCATGACTTTTGTCAAGTTACATCATTAACTCCGCAGGTATTATTATGGGCTTTAGTGATAATTCTATCAATTCTTCTTTTTTTATATTTCTTAGAATTATGTCTTTTTGTAGTAATGTTCCTTTTCTCATATCAATATAATCCATATAACTCGAAAATTCCCAATCTTCTGCTTTATTAACCAAATTACTTCTGATTGGATTTTGATGTATATATGTAAGTAAAGTAATTAGGTATTTATCATCTTTAATTAGTTTTGTTTTAGTATGTTGTTGGAATAGTGAACCAGTCCTGTTAATATTCAAATTAAAAGCTCTAGTATATGAACGTAGTATAGTACCAATGTTTTGCTTGATTTGCTCAATATTTTCTGATTTAATATAAATTAAAAAATGAAAATGAGTTGGCATCAGGCAGTATCCAATAAAATTAACAAAATCTGATAAGTGATATCTGAACTTCTTTAAAAAAAATATATAATTATCGCGATTCAAAAATAATATTTCTGAATTTATGCTTCTATTATATAAGTGATAATAATTTAATGGATATATATTCATTTATAACCTTTATGATAGTATGACTGGATTTACTTTATCTTGTCATGCTATCAGCTTGCTGATAGTATGACTGGATTTACTTTTCCCCAGTCATACCATCAACTCCGTTGATAGCATGACTTTTTTCTTTACTTGTTTACAAATACTTTAAAACACTATCAGCAAATGTTTCCGGGTTTAAAGGTTTTTCAATATAACCGGTGCATCCTGCATCAAGCGATTTTTGCCTGTCGCCGGTCATAGCATACGAAGTAATAGCAATAATTGGTATGTTTTTACATTTATCTACATTTCTAATAAGTTTTGTTACTTCCAAACCATTGATATCAGGTAATTGAATATCCATAAGTATTAAATCCGGGTTCTCATTCATAGCCATTTTTAAGCCATCGTATCCGTTTTTAGCAGAAATAATATCTAAATTGTATTTTTTTAAAATAAACTCTATTAAATATAAATTATCTTCATTGTCTTCAATAATCAAAATTTTTTTCATAAAACCTCATCTATTAATTTTAAAAGGAATTTCAATATAAAATTCACTACCCCGACCATTTTCACTTTTTACAAAAATATCACCTTCTAACTGTTTTAAAAGTTTTCTGGAAAGGTAAAGCCCTAAGCCGGTGCCTTTATTATGTTTAGTTAAAGAAGAATCAATTTGCTGAAATGGCTGGAACAACCGAGCAATATCTGCTTTTGGAATACCAATACCTGTATCAATAACAGAAACTTTCAATCTGTTGTCATAAATTTTTACTGATTTGACTGAAACTGACCCTTCATTTGTATAATTAACTGCATTGCTTACCAAATTCAAAATCACCTGCTTGATTCTTCTTTTATCGCTAAAAACGTAAAAATCTTCGGGAACGTCGAAATTTAATTCTAAATTCTTCTCTTTAGCTTTTAAGTAAACAATATCAACAATTTCGAAAACCAGCGATTTTAATTGAAATTCTTCGTATTCAAATTCAGCTTTTCCTGCTTCAATTTTTGAAATATCAAGCACTTCGTTAATCAGATTTAAAAGGTGGCTACCGTTATTTTTTACTTTTGTAAGTTGATTTTTCTGCTCATCATTTAAATCCCCTGCCATTCCCATAAGCAAGATTCCGGTATATCCGATAATTGAATTAAGCGGAGTGCGCAACTCGTGGCTCATACTCGCCAAGAAAATTGATTTGTATTGGTCTGCTTCTTTCAACTTCGCATTTAGTCGCTCAAGTTCAATTAATTTTTCTTCTATTTCTGACTTTTGATGTGCTAAAAGTACAGAGTTCTTCTTATAATTTCTGTAACCCAAATAAATAGCTATTATTAGGAAAATTATTAATAATCCAATAATAGCAAGAGCATAAATAAGTTGTGTCTGGCGAACTATTTTATCAGATTGATAATCAAGAGCAATATTTTTACTTTTAATTTGGCTGTTCAAATTTAAAATTTGCTTTTCCTTTGCCTCTAATTCATTTAATTGCTGAATAAGTTCATCGCTGTGTTTATTTATATCTTCTTTTTGTTTGAGTAAAATATTACTTGTTTCACGAATAGAATCCTGCTGATTTTTAAGAATATTTTTTTGAAAATTAAACTGTTTTATGTAATCAATTAGTTCAGATTTTTGAGATTGAATCAGTTGTTTGTGCGAATCAATTTCAAGAAGTTGTCCGGTAATTTCTCTTTGTTTATCAGCAATTTCTTTTTTAGCATTTTGAATATTTTTATTTAAAAGGAATAAGGAATCGCTCTTTGAATCAATGATTTTTTGCATATCTCTCATTTTTAACTGAGATTTTCTGTATAAACTTGCTACGTCAATACTTGTGCCGCCAGCCAGCAGAACTTCAGGGTCAATTCTAAGATTTTGATTTATTATATTTGCCTCATTTACTTCAAATTTTATTTGTCCCTCTGATGTCTGGTAAAGATTTATCATTACATCACGTTTTTCAGGGTAATCTTCTGTTACGAGCAGAATTTGTTTTCCTTCAATTAAGTTGTATAAATTAAGCAAATAGCTTTCACAGTCTTTGGTTAAAAGGATTAGATTTATTTTTTCAATGCTTGGAATACTCGAAACAACTTTTAAACTTATTGGTTTGTTTTTTAATTTTCTATTTGATACGAATTTTGAAAATTCTTGATTTATTATGCTGCTTTTAGTAATTACAACAATTCTGAAGCTATCCAATTGTGCTTCATTTTTCCATATAGTATATTTAACAAAATTATTTATATAAGCTGCAATAATCTGTGCTTTGTCATTTTCAGCAAAAATTAAATTTGAAGAAAATAGTAATATTAGAATAAGAATCAGATAATATTTAAATGTTTTAATCATTAATTTAATTATTTGTTAAGAAATAAGTCATACAATCAACAAGTAGTTCGTATGACATCATTACATTCACTCTACAAACTTTGCGAAAGTTCTTGAATCAGATGTCCTACATCTTGCAGATGTAGGACATCTTTATCTTTAAATGTGAGATTCCTCACTTCGTTTACCAATGACATCTTTACTTTTGTCGGTCATTAGGAACGAAGTGAAGAATCCAGAGAATAGTGGTTTAAAAAAATTTTCTGGATTCTTCACTTCGTTACCAATGACATCACATTTTTTCGGTCATTCTGAACGAAGTGAAGA
>CAZCLJ010000305.1:0-5404 GCA_964499465.1 uncultured Hyphomicrobiales bacterium | reverse complement strand
CGTTCAGAATGACAAGACTGCGCAATAACAAACTACGAGGCATCAGGAGTTCTGAAGTTATTCGTCATTAGTTATTAGTAGTTACAAACTCAACTTTCCTAGATGATAGATAAAAGTAAATATAGAGTAGTAGTGCATTACAAACAGGATTATACATAAAATTCTTAAAAAAACACTACTTTTGCTCATAAAACCTTTTAACACCTCCCCTGCCCCTCCTTATTAGGAGGGGAATAAGAACAGTTCTATGTCTTAGCGTTCCCCTCCTAATAAGGAGGGGCAGGGGAGGTGTACTTATGTCTTTTTAAACACTTAAATAGATTTTTATATTATTATTATTTTACATACACTTACTACAACTAGGAAAGTTGAGTTACAAACTAATGACAAATGACAAATGACAAATGACAAATGACAAATAACTAATAGAATGATATTTGCTAACTGAGCAATTGTTATTTACGAGGTAAATCTCCTAACTCCTTTATTTTCGTAATGGAGTTAGGAGTTCTGAAATTATTATTTTCATTTATTCTTTAAAAAAAATATTTAAAAAAAAAGAAAATGAAAGACTTTCATTTTTTTATCATTTTGTTTTTTTAATTTCTATATTAGAATATAAATATTTTTTTAAAAGATTTAAATTTAATAATTTAAACATATAGATGAAACTTTATAAATTGGAAGATGAGACTTTAATCCATACTTCAATGGAGCAATGCTGGGATTTTTTTTCAAATCCCAAAAATCTTCCTGTTATAACACCAGAATATTTACATTTTAATATTAAAAGTGAACTGCCTGACATTATGTATGAAGGTTTAATAATTGAATACACTGTAAATCCAATAATGAATATCCCAATTACTTGGATTTCTGAAATAACATTTATGAAAGAACCTAATTACTTTGTTGATGAGCAGCGATTTGGTCCATATAAATTCTGGCATCACGAGCATTATTTTAAAAATAATGAGAATGGAATACTGATGCAAGACATAGTTTATTATTCCTTACCCTTTTCATTTATTGGCAAGATAGTGCATTCATTAGTGGTAAGACGAAAATTAGAAAAAATATTTGAATATAGAAAAAGTAGAATAGAGCATATATTTTATAAACATTGACATAGAATAATGAATAAAAATCAAAAAAGAATAAAAAAAAATTTTTTTTTATTTTTTTTGTAAGAAATATTAAGTAATTTCATATTTTATAAAAATATCATTTTAATAATTAGTTGTATTTTTATAACCGTTAATATAAAATAGAAAATAAGATTTTGAATAAAAATAACTAAAGGAATAATAACAATGGCAAAATCAACAATTAATCCAGAATCAAAAAGAAATACAAAGATTCAGTTTCAACACATCTTTTTATTTGCTGTATTAATGATAGCGTTTTTCTTCTTTCTATTATACAATGTTATTCCCTGGGGAGTAGCTCAATTTGTCGTTCCACTTTTCCAACCCAGTGGAGAAAAATTAGAAAAAATGGCATTCGTAAAGCTGCCCGGCTTGGTTTGGGTATCAGCAACACAAGAGAAAGCATCAGAGTTAAGTGGTATTAAAAGTCTTGACGGCTTTCAGCTAAAAGAATATATTAACCGTGATTATATATTCGATTTTACTTTCGAAGAAAGAAATATGGATACTCATGGTTATGTAAAAAAATCAACAGAGTTTTATGCAAAATCTGAGGTATTGGGAGAGCATCCTATTTACCTTGAACCATGGATTGGTTTCTGGATTTTAGCATTAGTGCTTGCTATTGTGCTTGCTATGTTGGTAACTTTAATTTTGCCGCCCGGAATCGGCTTAATTGCTATGCTCTTTGACAGACAAATTGAAAATACTAAAACTAAAATACGTCTGCAAACCGGCTTTACCGACGAAATAGTTGATTTATTGACTATGCCAGACCATCTATTTGGAGATAAAGAACCAAGTGACGTTGAAAGGTCTTTCCGTATTGTTTGGGACAGAACAACTACCGAAGAACTCTCTTCTTCAAAAAATGCGCTTAATTTCGATGATATCTTCGATGAAAATGTTGATTTGGTTAAATTCAGAAACAATGTTATTTATGGTAGAATTAAAGAATTCTTCTCTGATTTCCTTGTTAAAGAAATTGAAGATACAAAAGACGGCTTACTTTGGAGAAGAAATCACTTCCAAATCCTTAAAGGTATGACGCTTTATATGACCCACCACTTTACCGAAAAGTATTCAAATAACGTTACCGGTCTTGCTTATGGCGGTGCTGCATTCCTTATTGTTGCTGTAGGTATTCGTGGTCTTAAATTTATCCCTGCTACCCGTCCTTCATTCATTTTACTTGCGATTTTCCTTGAATTCTCTATGCTTTCTTTACTTGCTGTTACTCTTATCTTTACTGAAGAAGAAGAGCGTATGGACAGAATGCTTAAGAAAATGGAAGATGCCAACCGCAGCCAACTCGAAGCACTACGCGTCCAACAGCACGACATTAGAATTCTTGCTAATGCTCTTGTCGGAAAAACTGAAGAAATGGTTAAAGCAAGAGTTGAACATGCTATTGCTGATTATATGAAGAGTGAAGATAATATCAAACGTATTGTCGGCGAAGAAATTGGTCAAAAGATTACTAAAGCATTAAAAGGTGCTTTCGTTGATGATGATAAAAAAAGATAATATATTTATTGTTTTTAAAGAAGCCGTTGAATTTGTATCAACGGCTTTTTTTTTACACGTTAATATTATAACATTGTTATAATACCAAGTTGCTTTTAATAATAAAATATGTTTATTTGTCATTCCGAAACGAAGTGAGGAATCTCAATGTCTGTGGTAGCAAGGAGTTGTGAGATTTCTCACTTCGTTTCGAAATGACATCACATTTTGTCGGTCATTCTGAACGAAGTGAAGAATCCAGAGAGTAGTGGTTAAAAGAAATTTTTCTGGATTCTTCACTTCGTTCAGAATGACTGTGTTAAATTATGTCATCTGCATTTAAATAAATTTCTTACTTTATCTGGGGGTTCGAAATGGCACAAAATAGTAAGTCTTTTAAAGAATTATTACACTAGAGTTCTGAAATAAAAAAAAAATATTAAATAATTTATAAATAATAAACGGTTAGAATTATGAAAAAAACAAATTTATATGCTTTAATCCTTGGTGTTTCAAGTGGCTTTGGTAAAGCTACCAGTTTGGAATTAGCAAAAAAAGGATATAATATTTTTGGCGTTCACCTTGATATAGGTGCTGCGAAAGAAGTCGCCAATGAATTGAAAAAAGAAATAGAAAGTTTAGGAGTAGAAGTAGTGTTTTATAACGCAAATGCTGCTGATGACCAAAAGAGAAAAGAAATAATCGAATCAATTAAAGAAATATTCAAAACGAAAGAAAGTCCTAAGCTTCGAGTATTGCTTCACTCATTAGCATTTGGTGCAATTAAGCCGTTTTTCTCTAAAGACCACAAGGAAATGGTGAGTAAAAAGCAGATTGAGATGACAATGGACGTTATGGCAAATTCGTTGGTTTATTGGGTGCAGGATTTATTTAAGGAAAATCTACTTGCAGAAAATTCAAGAATATTTGCATTGTCAAGCATTGGCTCAGAAAGGGCTATGCTTAATTACGGCTCAATTTCTGCAGCAAAAGCAGCTATAGAATCTTATGTCCGTCAAATTGCAGTGGAGCTTGCACCATACAAAATTACTTCTAATGCAATTATGGCTGGTTTAACGGACACACCGGCTGCTCAGAAAATTCCCGGCTTTGAAAAAATGCTGGAATTTGCACGTGCTCATAATCCTTTCCAAAGAAATACTGTTCCTGAAGATGTTGCTCAGGCAATATCAATGCTTGTTGATGAAAAATTTTACTGGATAAATGGACAAGTGATTGCAGTTGACGGTGGAGAAGGTATTTTGAATTTTATTAAATAATTAGTATATTTACATTTAAAAAATTTGCAATTTTTAATTTATATTTATATAAAGGAGTAGAAATGATTGAATTTGCTTTTTCTGAAGAGCAGAATATGTTAAGGGATATGGTAAAAGATTTCGTTACAAATGAATTGAAGCCAATTGCTGCTAAAATTGATGAAGACGAAGCTATACCAGATGAAATAATAAAGAAAATTGGAGAACTCGGTTTGCTTGGAACTCCATTTCCGATGGAGTATGGTGGAAGTGGATTTGGTGAAGTTGGATACTGTATTGCTCAAGAAGAAGTAGGACGTGCTTGCCTTTCAACAGCAACATTTATTGGCGCCCATGTTTCCATTGGAACAAACGCTATGTATATCGGTGGTTCAGAAGAAATCCGCCAAAAATATGTTGTTCCCTGCGCTCAGGGCGAAAAAATTGCCAGCTTTGCATTAACAGAGCAAGGTGCTGGCTCCGATTCTTTCAATCTTCGCACAAAAGCTGAGTTTGATGGAAGCAACTGGACTATTAATGGCGAAAAACTTTGGATTACAAACGCACCGTTTGCTGATACTTTTTCTGTTTTTGCAAGAACTAACAAAGGTATTACCGCGTTTGTCGTAGAAAAAGGAACTCCCGGACTCACTCCCGGCGCACCTGAAAAGAAAATGGGCATTAAAGGAAGCAAAACATCATCAATAACTTTCGATAATGTTGTTGTTCCTAAAGAAAATATGATTGGCACTGATGGTAGAGGTTTTTTAATTGCTATGAAAACTCTTGATGCCGGTCGCCTCGGACTTGGTGCTGCCTGCCTCGGTGCTTGCAAAGAACTTTTAGAACTCTCTGTTCGTTATGCTAAAGAGCGTAAGCAATTTAATGAGCCAATCGCTAATTTCCAGGCAGTCCAGTTTATGCTCGCAGATATTGCTACACTCGTTTATACTTCCGAATCACTTATTTACAGAACTGCCGCAAAATATGACGAAGGTAAAATGCTTTCCCGCGAATCCGCTATGGTTAAACTCTTCGTTTCAGAAGCATTAGACAAAGCCGTTGACCTTGCTATGCAAATTCACGGCGGTATGGGCTATTCCAAAGAAATGCCTATTGAAAGATTTTACAGAGATGCCCGCATTAACAGAATTTTTGAAGGAACTACTGAAATTCAAAAAATCGTTATTGCTCACGATATCTTAAAAAGAAACGGTAGAATGTAATTCTTCTTAAAAAATGATAAGAACTTTCGGAAAGATTTGTGCTTTTCGAAAGTTTTTTTATTTCAGAAATTATAATATTTCGTAGTTTTTTTCTAATGCTTGTCATTCTGGTATATGCCAGAAACCATCTTTGTTTTCTCTAATGAGAATGGGCAAAGAAATATTTTAGTCATTGGTCATTAGTCATTAGTCATTGGTCATTGGTCATTGGTCATTGGTCATTAGTTGTTAGTAAAATACGAATGACTAATAACGAATGACTAAT
>CAZCLJ010000304.1:0-5419 GCA_964499465.1 uncultured Hyphomicrobiales bacterium | reverse complement strand
AATTGTCAATTGTCAATTGTCAATTGTCAATTATCAATTGTCAATTATCAATTATCAATTATCAATTGTCAATTATCAATTATCAATTATCAATTATCAATTATTTACATCGCTTTCAAACTTAAAAATAAATCCACTTTCTTCATCATTTGAAGCCCAATCAATTGTAACTCCCATCAAATAAAAGAGTGTTTTAGCATCTATTACAATTTTATGGTCTTCAACATAGAAAACACGGTCATTTTCTTCGAGTTCGCTATCAAAATCAAGTTTAAAATAAAATCCTTTTGTTCCACCACCACCAGAAGAAATACGAAGAAAAAATTCCTCAATAATTACGGATTTTGCAGTAATGTGCCTTATTTCTTCCAGAGCTGTGCGAGTAAGAAAAATTGCATCTTCCTCGCCAGCTCCTTCGATATTGGGCACTATTTTGTATATATCAATATTTGGGACGATTAAATCATCCATTTTCTTCGTTAATTTTATTTAAGTAATCGTTAAAACGTTTTTCTGTTCTGTCAATATATGCTTTTTTATGATAAGCATAGCTTGCGAGCAGTGGAAAAGCAAGAGTTGCTTCGCTGAATACCATTTGTTCAAAAGTAGTTTCTACTTTTCCCCATGAACTTGCTTCTTTAAGAGTAGAGCCGGAAAGACCTCCATCACGTTCATCTGCAACTGTAATTTGAATAGCGTATTTATGCATTTCTGCTTCAATTTCAAGCACATCGCAGGCAACGATTACATCTTGGGTGAAATTCTTTGGCACTCCGCCACCAATCATTAAAATTCCAGTATCGCCAGCTTTAATTTTTGTATGTGTTAATTCAAGAAAATCTTTTGCTGAATCTATTGATACCTTAGGTCCCTTTGTATGAAATTGATGATGAATGAAACCAAAACCTGCTGAGCAATCTGAAAATGCAGGAACAAAAATTGGAACTCCTTTTTCGTAAGCTGTTCTAATCAAAGAATTTTCACCTTTTTCATTCAAAACAAGCCACTTCCCCATTTCTTCAATTATTTCACGTGAACTGTATGGCTGCGGTTCCATTGAATTGATGATTTCAGTAACAGTCATATCGCAAACGCGTAAGTCCTCTTCATCAATATAAGTATCGTAAATTCTGTCTATCATTAATTCACGAAGCACATTATCATCAACGAATTGGCTTCCAAGGTAATGCTTAAATCCGAGTGCTTCTAAAAAATCCTGGTCAACTATATTTGCACCGGTAGAAATAATTGCATCAACCATATTGTTTTTTACTAAATCAACGACAACATCTTTTAGGCCTGCACTAAATAGTGAACCGGCGAGAGTTAAATAAATTGAGCATCCTTGGTCGCGTAGCATTTGAACGTAGATATTTGCAGCGCGGTTTAAATTGCGTGCCTGAAATGCCATTTTACCCATTGCATCAACTAAATCAATTGTGTTGTGCTTGGTTATGTCGAAATGCTCAATTGTTTTTTGGGGATTGAGATAATCTTGTTTTGTCATTTTGTTTCCTTTTTTTATAATGTTTTTGAATATTCTTTTAAATATATTATTTCTGAAAGTGTTAAAGAACTTTTTCCCTGTTCGTTAATTTTGTCTAAAATTTGATTTAATCTGTCCTCAGTAAAGACCATTTCCTGAGCGTCATAAGCAGTTAAATCGTATTTTGGTAGTGCATTCTGTTCACTTTTTCCTTCTTTGTCAATTAAAGCATAATCCATTTCTTCATCTTCTTTCACAGGCGGCGAAGGTATAAAGTTCGGCATCGGCTCTTGTCTTTTATTACCTTCAGATACTACTTTTTTTGCAAAAATTATTTGAATATAAGTTAAGGCACCTGAAAGCAAACCAAATACTAAATCCGGAAAATTTGTTATATATACTTCCTTTTGAAAACTAAAAGAAGTGTGAATTAGCAAACCAATTACCCAAATAAAAGTAAAAACAAAAGAAACAAGCAAGGAATTAATCGGACGATATCTCCAGAAAGTAATTGATTTATTGAGATTTAAAAGTGCGTAGAGCGTTAAAACAAAAAATGAAATACCACCTGCACCTGCAAAAGCTAATTCTGATTTCCAGAATATTAACGTTTGTAGCGTTCCTTGTAAGCAAATTAGAAGAAAAAGTAGGAGTAAATATAGTGATTTATTCAGTATTTGTTCTAATTTGGGAGCAACAAAGTAAAAAGTAAGAGCAAAAAGGATTATTGTTTCTATTGAACCGCCACTGAAAGGAAAAGTAATAAGTCGCCACAGTTCCAAATAATTAATAACCTTAATTGGGATTAGTGCAAACTCCAGAGTTAGCTTTCCACTTAAAAAAATATTTGCTATTGCAAGCGGTAGCATTATCAGTACCAAACAGTGTGATATTGATATTTTTGAATTTGTTTTCATTTTTTTACATTTAAGAAAACTATCTATTTTTTAAATATAGAGAGTTTATTCAATTTTTTAGTTTTAAAAAAAACGAAAGTAACTTTACAATAAGTTACTTTACAAAATTAAATAACAATTAGCAATTAAAAGTTACATTTTTTCAATTATTTAAACATAATTCTGCCAGACTAAAAATCTATTAAAAATTTTAAAAAACAAATTCAGAACTTCTAATGCCTCGTAGTTTGCTATTTCGCAGTCTTGTCATTCTGAACGAAGTGAAGAATCTCATAAGTCATTGCTACCACAAAACTTGAGATTCTTCACTTTGTTCAGAATGACAATTTTTTGCTATAAAATGCGCAATTATTATTTACGATGCAAATATTATCTTATTGGTCATTAGTCATTAGTATATAACTCAACTTTCCTAAATGACAGATAAAAGTAAATATAGAGTAGTAGTGCATTACAAACAGGATAATATGTAAAAATTCTTGAAAAACACTACTTTTGTTTATAAAACCTTTTAACACCTCCCCTGCCCCTCCTTATTAGGAGGGGAATAAGAACAATTCTATGTTTTAGCGTTCCCCTCCTAATAAGGAGGGGCAGGGGAGGTGTATTTTTACTTTTTTAAACACTTAAATACATTTTTTATATTATTCTTATATTAGATACACTTACAACAACTAGGAAAGTTGAGTATATAACTACTAATGACTAATGACAAATAACGAATGACCTATTGGAAATATTTACATTCAAATTTAACTTCTTATTGTAAAATATGCGAAACAACATACTACGAGGCATCAGGAGTTCTGAGTTTGGTATTGCGCAATTAATATAGTTCTTATATTAATGTAATTTCACAATATTGCAAACATATAACTCCTATATAAATTTAGGAGTTATTCTAACAATTAGAGTAACTCCATAATTTATTATGTAGATTAACTGCGCAAACATTCTTTACGAGGCAACCTTTCTAACTCCTTTATTTTCTTTATGGGGTCTGGAGTTCTGATACTATATCTTTTACTTTTCGTTTAGTTTTTTCTATAACCAAGTTTATTCGCAATTTCCCAATCTTTTTTTGCTGAAATAGTATCTTTTAATTGTAAATAAGCAATTCCTCTGTTAAAATATGCTTTGCTTAATTTATTATCTAAATTAATAGCTTTTGTTAAATCTGAAACAGCTCCGTTTAAATCGCTGGACATACCTTTTAAAGTTCCTCTTACAAAAAAGATTTCAGCTTCTTTATCATTTAATAGTATAGCATTATTGTAGTCTTCAAGGGCCCCTGTCTTATTTCCTAAGGAATTTTTAGCATTGCCTCGGTTCCAAAAAGCTACTGCGTCTTTAGGATTAATTCTTATAGCTTCGTTCAAATCAACTATAGCTCCGTTAAAATTTCCATTCAATGCTTTGTTGTAAGCTCGATTCGATAAAGCTAATTCATTTTCAGCATCATTTTCAATCACATAATCATAAAAACTATATACATCTGAATAAACTTCTGAATGTTTATCTGAATAAACAAATAAAAATATTATAATGATTGCTGAAAACAGCATAAATATTTTGATATTTTTATTAATGATTTTTTCATTAACGATACTCAACAGATATATGAATATTCCAATGCTTGGCAGGTAAGCTCTATGTTCCATATATTCAAAACCAAAATCAGCTAAGTTATGCCTGTAAAACATTGGTGGCAGAATAAGAATGATAAACCAAAACAATGAAAATATTAAAATTTTACGGTTTTCCTTTGAATAAAAATAAAGAAGAAAAAATAATAATATAAAAATTGAGCCCAGAACAGTGTTTATCTCAGAAAATCTCGGCATTGGAGTTAGATTAATGGGAAAAATTATTTTTAGTAATAATTCTGAAATTACTGGAAAATTAGTTAAAAATGGTAAAATTCCGAAATTAGATTCATCTAATTCGTTATTAATTACTTCATTTCTTAAAATGTAATACAGGGCTATTATCAGTATGTAAAATGCTGGGAGTAACAAATTATGAATATTTGCTATCTTTTCTTTTTTTATAAATAAAAGATAAAATAAAAAAATAAATATTGTAAAAATTGCAGTTTCTTTTGTGAACACTGAAAATAAGAAAGTTAAAATATGAATTATATAAAATATAATATTTCTCTTTTCATAATATTTAACTAATGAGATGAAACTAAACAAAAAAAACATTGTCAGCAGTAAATCCCCACGTGCAGGTATCCAGCAGACAGAATGATTGAATAAAGGATGAACAGTAAAAAATAATGTAAAAATCAGTGAAAATATGTAATTGAAATTTAGCTTTTTAAAAAGAATTAGAATAAGACAACAGTTTAATATGTGCAAAATAATATTTGTAAAATGGAAAATGGAAGCATTTTTGCTGCCAATATTTGCATCTAAAATAAATGATACTGTTTGAAGTGGTCTGTAATATGGTTTATTTTCAGATGAAAAAAATGCATCTCGTTTGAATGCCTCACTAATTGCAGAAGGTTTTATTAATTCTTCATAATTATTCAAAATTATTCCCTTGTCGTCTAAGCCAGACCAATCAAAATTAATGGTTTGAAAATACAATCCGAAACCAACAATTATTATCATCAAGTATTGAAATACCGGATTATTTAATATTATTTTTTTTTCCATAAATATCAATATGTTTTTTATTGCAAAACTAATCATTTTTAGTATATTTTAATTACTCAATTTTCCTAGTGTTGTAATTCGTTAAAAGACTTATTATATTGTGTCATTCCGAAACGAAGTGAGAAATCTCACAAGTCATTGCTATAACGATACTTGAGATTCCTCACTTTGTTGCCAATGACATCATTACTTTTTTCGGTCATTCTGAACGAAGTGAAGAATCCAGAGAGTAGTGGTTAAAAAAATTTTCTGGATTCTTCACTTCGTTCAGAATGACTGTGTTAAGTGATGTCATCTCTATTTAAATAAAGCACTTCCTTTATCTGGGGGTTCGGAATGACATCTTTGTT
>CAZCLJ010000303.1:0-5431 GCA_964499465.1 uncultured Hyphomicrobiales bacterium | reverse complement strand
AAAATAATGCAGATTTAACGATAAAGCAGCGTAGCTGCGACCTGAAAAAATACTGCTTCAAACAGGTCGCAACTACGTTGCTTTCCCTCAAAAACATCAATATTTCTACAAACAGGGCACAGCTACGCTGTTTTTACAAATTCAGAACTCCTTACCCCATAACGAAAATAAAGGAGTTAGAAGATTTGCTTCGTAAAGAACAATTGCGCAGTTAATCTCCCAAATAAATTTGGGAGTTATATGTTTGCAGTTTCAGAACTCCTTACACCATAACGAAAATAAAAGAGTTAGAAGATTTGCTTCGTAAATATTGATTTCGCAGTTGGAAAAAATATTTTATTAGTTATTTGTCATTCGTCATTGGTCATTAGTTTGTAACTACTAATGACTAATAACGAATGACTAATGACCTATAAAAAGTATTTTTAAGATGGATTCTGACATTCAGAACTCCTGATGCCTCGTAGTTTGCTATTTCGCAGTCTTGTCATTCTGAACGAAGTGAAGAATCTCACAACTTATTGCTACCACAGAGTTTGAGATTCTTCACTTCGTTCAGAATGACAACTTTTTAGGGTAATTTGCGCAATTGTTCTTTGCGAGCCAAATCTCCTAACTCCTTTATTTTCGTTATGGGGTCTGGAGTTCTGACATTAGTCGGAATGACACTTTGATTTTGCACTTTTAATTAGCTGTTTGGTATAAAACATCTACACTAATGCTTTACCTTTCATCTCTTTTGGAATTTCTAATCCCATAATTTTGCAGATTGTTGGAGCAACATCGGCAAGAATTCCGTTTTGAATCTTTGTGAAATCTTTGCTAACAAGAATACAGGGAACAGGGTTAAGAGAATGAGCAGTATTTGGGCTTCCATCATCATTTTTTGCATAGTCGGCATTACCATGGTCGGCAATGATTAACGCATCATATTCATTTTTGATAACTGTTTCAATAACATCACCCACGCATTTATCCACTGCTTCCACCGCTTTCAGTATTGCAGGGAAAACTCCAGTATGTCCAACCATATCACCATTAGCAAAGTTAAGACAAATAAAATCCGGCTTGTTTTTATTCATTTCTTCGATGACGGCATCTTTGACTTCAAAGCAACTCATTTCAGGTTTTAAGTCGTAAGTCGCTACTTTAGGTGAAGAAACTAAACGGCGGCTTTCCCCGGGAAATTCCTTTTCACGTCCACCTGAAAAGAAAAATGTTACGTGGGCATATTTCTCGGTTTCTGCAATTCGTAGCTGCTTTTTACCAAGTGTGGAGAGGTATTCACCAAGGGTCATATTGACATTATCTTTTTCAAAAACAACTTTAACATTTTTAAAAGTATCGTCATACCTTGTCATTGTTAAGTAATAAAGAGGCAATGCTTTCATCTCCTGTTCGGGAAAATCCTTTTGAGTTAATGCAGTTGTGATTTCGCGCAATCTGTCAGTTCTAAAATTGAAGCAAATCACAACATTATTTTCCTTGATAGCAGCTAACGGAGTTCCTTTTTCGTCTGTGCAAATAATTGGTTTAATGAATTCATCTGTAACACCCTGATTATAGGAATCTTCAATTGATTTTAAAAGGTCATTGGATTTTTCACCAATACTTCGAACAAGAGCATCGTAACCAACTTTAACCCTTTCCCAGCGTTTATCTCTATCCATTGTGTAATATCTGCCAGTAAGAGTTGCTATTTTTCCGGCAGAAGTTTTCAAATGCTCCATAAGATTTTTTATAAAACCGAAACCGCTTTTTGGGTCGCAGTCACGTCCGTCAGTAAGGCAATGAATAAAAACGTCATTTAAACCATAATCTTTACACATATCGCATAATTTATAAAGATGTTTATCAGAAGAATGGACTCCACCATCGGAAACAAGCCCAATGAAATGAACTGGCTTATTATTATCTTTTGCATATTTGAAGGCATCAAGCAATATTTGATTTGAATCAATGGTGTTATCTCTTATAGCAATATTGATTTTCACTAAGTCCTGATACACAACGCGACCAGCACCAATATTCAAATGACCAACTTCTGAGTTGCCCATTTGACCATCTGGCAAGCCGACATTTTCACCGCAGGTAAGAAGAACAGAATGTGGGTATTCGTTTTGTAATCTATCCATATTTGGAGTATTTGCTAAGAAAATTGCATCGGATTCAGACTTATTCCCAATTCCCCAACCATCAAGTATCATTAATATTAATTTTTTTTCCATTTTATTTTGTATTATATTTAATAAACTTAACATTAAAAGACGAATGGGGAACTAATATTATTTCCAGAAAAGTTGTTAATTGTTAATTATTAATTATTATTCTGTCATTTTGAACCCCCAGATAATAGAAGACTTTTATTTAAATGGAGATGACTTCTTTTAACTTTCGCAAAGTTAAGAAACTTTACGAAAGTATTTAGATCTTCTTACTTTGCGAAAGTTTCTTAACTTTCGTAAAGTTTAGTAGGGTAAAAGTAACGATGTCATTGGTAACCCCCCTGATAAAGCTAACGATTATACACATCTTTAAAACGTGCTGCTATTCTACTTATCCCGTTAGGGATAAAATATTTGTAACAATGTTTTTTTTAGAGTCTTGTTATTCCGTAGGAATTAAATATATAATAGCTTTTTTAAGATATAATCCCTACGGGATAAGCACAGTCAAGGGTTATTCTTGTTACAAATATATAATCCCTACGGGATAAATTTCAAAGACACTTTACCTTTTTTACTCCTTTTTTTCAAGAACTAATATTTGTGTATAATCGTTAGCCTGATAAAGGAAGACCTTTATTTAAATGGAGATGACATATCGAAAAGTGTCATTCTGACGAATGTCAGTATCCATCTTAAAAATAGTTTTTATAGGTCATTAGTCATTCGTATTTTACTAACAACTAATGACCAATGACTAATAACTAAAATATTTCTTTGTCTATTCTCTTTAGGGAAAACCAAGATGGATTCTGACATCCGTCAGAATGACAAACTACGAGGCATCAGAAATTCTGAAACCATAAACCATTAACTAATGGACATTATGCCGTTAGCTGACAACTGATAGCCGACTGCCAAAGTCCTGTCACTGATTAAAAAAGCAAATTAGTACTTTTCATTTTTATGATATTCAATATGAGTTATATCCTGCGGCTCTGCGTGAATATATACTTCACTTCTTGGAATTAAAGAACTTATGCGCGTTTCAATATCATCGCATAATTCATGAACGCTTTTTAAACTGGATTCAGGTTCTAAATGTATATTGAATTTAATAAAAGTATCTGCTCCTGCCGTCCGAACCTTTAAACCGTGAAAATCTTTGACTTCAGGATAAGAAGCCAACACATCTTCCACTTTTTTTATAGTATCTTGTGGTGCTTTGTCTAGCAAGACATCAACAGCTTTTTTCCCTAATTTGAATGAAACAAACAATACAATTATTGCTACAAGGAGGGCTGCTATAGAGTCAGCATAGAAATAGCCGAAGTTTGCACAAATTAATCCAAGTAAAACAACAGACGAACTCCATATATCTGTTGAGAAATGAAGTGCATCAGCTTCAAGTGCCTGACTATTATACTTTCTTGCTACTTTATAGAGTTTTCGGGAACGTTGAATATCAATTATAATCGCACTTATTACAACAATATAACTCCAAATGTTTACTTCTATTTCAGTGTTACCGTTTATTAACCTATTCAATGCTTCATATACTATCCAGACGCAAGTAATAACCAATAATATTGTTTCCATTAAAGCAGAAAAATTTTCTACCTTTCCATGCCCATAATTATGTTCTTTATCAGCAGGTTTATCAGATATTTTTACTGAAAAGTAAGTAATAACAGCTGCAACAAGGTCAAGAGCAGAATGTAAAGCTTCTGATAAAATTCCTAAGCTGCCAGTTAAAATTCCTACTACTAATTTAAAAGCAGTAAGAAAAACCGCTGCTAACACTGATAGCAGTGCGACTCTTTTCTTTTCCTTTATCATAATTAATTTATTAAAGTTTTATATTTCTCTTTAAAATTCATACCTATGAAAACTCAGAGCTGATATGTTCTTATACCAAGTTGCATTCATTAATATAATTAAAGTGTCATTTCGAAACGAAGTGAGAAATCTCACAACTCCTTGCTACCACAGACATTGAGATTCCTCACTTCGTTTACCAATGACATCACATTTTGGCGGTCATTCTGAACGAAGTGAAGAATCCAGAGAGTAGTGGTTAAAAGAAATTTTTCTGGATTCTTCACTTCGTTCAGAATGACTGTGTTAAATTATGTCATTTCCATTTAAAATAAAAGTCTTCCTTTATCAGGGGGTTCGGAATGACAAATAAACATATTTTATTATTAAAAGCAACTTGGTATTAAAATATTTTATTTAGCCATACTATCAACTTGGTAATCGTATGGCTAAAATAAAACGTTGTTTTATCTTTTTGTTCATTTGGCTTGCTTCTCAATATGAATAATTTCCTCATAAGATAACTGAGTTTATCACAAAGAAAGGCACCTCCAATTTCAATTCAGAATTATTTAACGCAAACACATTCAATTTATTTTCTACTTCTTTCAATATTTCAATAGCTTTCGCTTCAGGTAAAATTTTTAGCCATATTGGTAAAAATGCAAATTTTATGAAAAAACTATCTAAAAATGATGTTCCATCTAAGTATCTATAATAAAATTCATTAAATAATATATTTTGAATATGAAAACCATAAGAATTCACCAAGTTGATAATTTTTTCGACAGAAGGTCTCTTTTCATCAATATGCTGATTGACTAATTCAATCCAGTCTTCAAAATCAAATTCCTTTAATGTTTCTTTTAAATAAAAATAAAATTGTGAAAATGTTTGATTTGTGTTCATTGAAAATACTAACTGACAACCTTTTTTAGCAACTCTTTTTATTTCTTTTAAAGCAGTTTCAAAATTATTGACATTATTCAATCCATTATTTGAAATAATCAAATCAAATGTAGCATTTTCAAATGGCAATTGTTCAGCAACAGCATTGAGTATTTGAATATTTTCGATACCCTGTCTTTTAATTTTAAATTCAGCTCTTTTAATAGAAGATTCTGATGGGTCAATTCCAAAACACATTGAACTTTTACCCAGCATCTGAGCCAATTGAATTAATGGAAATCCTAATCCGCATCCAATATCAAGAACTTGCATATATTTTTTAATATGAATTTGGTTTAAAAGCTCAAAGCCAAATGGAGCTGACCAAAAGGGTAATTCGTCAAGAGTTGAAATTAGTTCTTCTTCTGTGTATGTATTCATAATTACTATTAATTTTATATTTCCTGTTTGACCATATTATTTTTTTACTTTTTGTGTCATTCCGAACTCCCAGATAAAGGAAGTGCTTTATTTAAATAGAGATGACATCACTTAACACA
>CAZCLJ010000302.1:0-5445 GCA_964499465.1 uncultured Hyphomicrobiales bacterium | reverse complement strand
ATTTGTGCAATTATTCGGTTCAAAGCAAATCTCCTAACTACTTTATTTTCGTTATTGGGTCAGGAGTTCTGAAATTATTAAATCAGATTTTAATGCTTATTATTGGTTTATTGTTACACAATAAATATTTAACTCATATGGGGTTTCTCTCTTTCAATTTATTCTATCTACCAATATAAAACTCCTACGGAGTGTTAAAACTTTTTTACGTAAATTTTTAAACAAAATCAAAATTTCTGTAATTTTACAGGTATAGGTTTATTATTCTTAATAATGATTTTTACAAGCAATAATAATTATTTCATCTTTATTAACTTCATAAACGATTCTATGCTCCTTATTAATATGTCTTGACCAAAATCCCTTTAAATTATTTTTTAATGGTTCTGGCTTTCCAATGCCTTCAAATGGGCTTCTTGAAATTTCCTTAATAATCCTTACAATTCTATCATAAATATCAGGACTTTCTTTTGCCCAATTATTAAAGTCTTCAAATGCACCTTGATGAAAAGAAATTACTCTCATTGAAATAATTCCTGATTTGGAGTAATTATATTTTTTCTATGCTTCACGTCATCAACTCTTTGAAGAAGAATCTCTCTATTCTTTGGTGAATTTAAAAGATATTCTGTTTCATCAATGCAATATACTGCAATTTCAATATTTTTATTTTTATACGTTGCTTTCAGAATATCTATAAAGTCAGTATTTAAATCATCTGTATTTAATTGATATGTTGTGTACATATTTTTTCTCCTTTTATTGTTTAGAATTTTTTTAAAGTATTATCAGAACTCCTGACCCATCGTATTTTGCTATTTCGTCCATTTTGTAATGAGAAGTGAAATTTTTAAAATAGTACTATCATTAATTCATTAGTTATTAGTCGTTGGTTATTAGTCGTTACAAACTCATGACAAATGACCAATAACTAAAAGGAAGAATATTTGCTCACTACGAAATTATTCGGTTCAAAGTAAATCTCCTAACTCCTATATTTTCGTTATGGAGTCTGGATATCTGAATTTATTGACAAAGGTTCCGGCTTATTATACTACTTTACATATTTTTGAACATATATTTTTCTACCTCCAATAAAAATTGGATTTCTTTCATTTAAAATAGCTTCAACAGATTCTTGGCTATCAAATTCAATAAAAGCATACCCCCGAACTTTTTGAGTAAAAGTATCTTTGGGAATTTGTATATTTGAAATATTGCCATATTTTGATAATTCATTTATTAATAAGTTTTCAGTAATAGAATATGGTAAATTTGAAATAAATACTTTTGCATAATCAGCATTATCCATAATAGATAATGCTACTTTAGGTGAAGAAATATTTGTTGGGGAAATAATTCTAAATCTTGGAACTTTTTTAACTGGAATACCTGCATTTTTTGCTTGTAATGAAGCAGATGATTTTGATATTTGATTTTTTAAAATTCCCAAACTTCTCAAAGACTCAATTAATTGACGATAAACTTCAGTGTCAGCTATGCCAACATTTTCCCATATATCAGCTGGTGAGATTAACCTATTATTAATACCTAATCTTATAACAGTTTTTTGTTCTCTTGATAGGTCAATATGTTCAAAATTAGATAACCAATTTCTTTCATCTTTTGTATAAATGAATTTGTAAAATAAGGTTACTATAAAGGATTTGTTCGGAGATTCAAGTTTTGGAGGAATTAGTTCATTTGATTTCATTAAGTCAAAAATTCTTCTTATTCCTTCGCCCAGTTCTCTAATATAACCAAATTCCCTTAAAACACGGGCAATATATGTATTTCTTGTTTGATGAACACCTTTTAACTCTTCTAATTCTTTAATAGTTAACGAAGATAACAATTTTCCTGGACTTAAAATTTCTAATCTATCATCAAAAATTTTTATTTCAATTCCTCTACCTTCAATACTATAATCTCTATGAGTAATAGCGTTTATAAGTGCTTCTTTACAGGCAAGCTCTGGATAAATAATTTGATTTTTAAAAATACCGTCTTTTGAAAAACGAGTTTCGGTTAAATAAGGACGAAGTGCATCCCAACTGTTTTCATACAAAAAAAATATATTTCCAGAAATCTCAGCTAATTCTATTAAATTAAAATCTTCACCTGTCTTTTCTTCGGTGCCTTTGACTCTTAAAATTCTCACTTGTGAACGAGGGTGCCATTTTGTTGGGTGCTTAGCAAAAAGCAACAAGGCAGCTCTTCGTAATCGTAATCTATTACCATCAAATTCAGCTAATTCAATATATTGTAAAAACTTTTCTACAGACATACCTTTAGAAATATTATTTGCAACCGATTGAACTAAAACTAAATCTAAATCATTTATTGCAGCTATTTCTACAAATTGCCTGTCATATTCTCTTGAGATTATTTCTTCCCTATTCAATCTTATTGTTTCTGTAGCAGTGGGTACAGATTCTCTGTCTTTACGCTGAAAGCATTCACCTTTTGATGTTAAATGAATAAATTTAGAACCTTTTTCAACTGAAAAATATGCTACTTTAAATTCATTATAATTAATAATAGTAGCTCTTTTAATTGGAATTGGAGTATCTTTATGTATATATGTTTTAGGTGCTTCTAAAAGTTTTCCAATAAATTCCTCATTATATTCTAAACCAGAAACAGAATTATTGTCTTCAATCCCAATAAATAACTCTCCGCCATCAGCATTTGCAAATGCAACTAAAGTCTTTGCAATATCGTAGCAAATGTCTTTAATATTTCTAAGTTTTTTTGCACCAATTTTACCCTCAAAAGCTGATTTAAATTCCCGATAATAGCTCTCACCAATTTCTAAAGCTATATCAACCCGCTCTTTTAATTTTAATAATTCTATACTTTCCATAAATATTTTTGATTGACTTCAATTAAAAACTTAATTTACAAAAAAACAAATTATATAACATGTATTATTCATAAATTTAATAAAATTATTCAATAGTATTTGATATTATATGTTTTACTCAATATGTTGGAAAAAACTTAATATTGAACTTCTTCCCAAGATGCAATTTAGAAGTAAGATTTCTTTTTAAGCTGTGCTCCGAATTCTTTAATGAATAAAAAGTTAAAGCATAGCTTTTGTGAAAGTTACATTCTCAAGTGCAACTTGGGGAACGAGTGATTAAGAACTTGCTTTTTATTTTTAAATAATAAAAGTTAAAAATAAACTTTAAAACAAAAAAAATCTTCCTATCTCTCTCCTTCCATATTCTTCAGTAGGTCTTCTGCTTTCAGCAAATTTATATGAGAGATGAACTGCTGGGCTTCATCGCGATATTCCTTTTTTATATCCAAAATTAATTCCGGTTTGTTATAACCTTTCAGTTTTCTTAAAGTATGAAGTGAATTAGTTTTGATAATAATTCGGGTGGAAAACATTTTTTTCTTTAGTTCAATGAGAAGCAGCGATTCTAAAGGAATTTTTATACATTTGACATCGCTTTGAATTACTCCAAATATGCTGTCTTTTGTTTGAAATTCAACTAAAATATAATCTTCGGCATATCTCAAAATGCCGGTAGTTTCTGCCAGCCCTTGAAAAACTTCTTCAATTTTAAACGGAATTGCGATTTGACTTAACATAACATCTCAAATAATTATAATATTGCAAAAATAATAAAATTCAATATACATATTTCCAAAATTTTTTTAATTTGCATAGTTTTATTAATTAAAAAAACGTATTTATGGCGGAAAACAATATAATCTTAAAAGGAATTGCCTCCTCCCCCGGCATAGAGCAGGGTAAAGCTGCTCTAATCATACCAGAACCGATTGTAATCCCTAGCAGTAAAATCGAAAATGAGAGAATAGAAGAAGAAATCAATCGCTTTGAATTTGCTGTCAAAAGTTTGGTTGATGAGTTCACTGATATTTTAAACCGAATGAAAGACGATAAAACCAATGTCTCTGCGATTATTGAAACAAATATTTTATATCTTCAAGACCCATACATTCAAGACGGAATTATCAACAGAATAAAAGACCGATATTCTGCGGAAAGTGCTGTTATTCAGGAATTTGATAACCAAAGAATCTTTTTCAAATCCGCTAAAGATGCACTGCTTCGGGAACGTGCTACAGAACTCGACCAAATCAAAGAACGTCTGCTTTCCGCTTTAAAAAATAAATGCTTGGTTTATAATTTTCCTGAAGGAACAATAATTATTGCTCAATCTGTTCTTCCAGCGGAAGTTTTGAGGTTTGACGAGTTAAAAATCGGTGGTATCATAACTGAAGTTGGTGGTATTACTTCACACAGCTCTATTTTAGCACGAACCTTTGGTATTCCCGAAATTATTGATGTGAAAAACGCTTTAAGCACAATAAAGGACAATGACAATTTAATAATTGACGGCTATAATGGTTTTGTTGTCGTTAATCCAGACCAGAATTATTTGGAACGTTACCGCACAAGGAAAGCCGCCGAAGAGGAACACAAGAAAAAATTAGGCGATTTAATAAATTTAGATTCAGTTACAAAAGACGGTAAGAAAATCACTTTGCTTGCAAATGTGGATTTCCCGAAAGATGTGGAAGCTGCAATACTTGTCGGAGCTGAAGGAATTGGGCTTGTCCGCACAGAGCATTTAGTTATTTCTAATGACAAAATTCCAGATGAAGAAGAGCAATTCCGTTTTTACAATGAATTAGCAGAGCGTGCTTATCCCAAACCAGTTAATTTGCGCATTTTTGACCTTGGCAGCGATAAATATGCTGAAGGACTTCCAAAAAGAGAAACCAATCCTGCACTCGGTCTGCGTGGAATGCGTTTTCTTTTGCACCGGTTAGATTTGCTCGAAACTCAAATCAAAGCGATTTTGCGTGCTTCAAAAAATAAAAATGTCAGTTTTATGCTGCCTATGGTTACAACAATCAACGAAGTTATTCAGGTAAAAGAAATTATAGAAAAATGTAAAAGAAAACTTGCTGAAAAAAATATTGATTTTGACCCAAATATTCCTATAGGACTAATGATTGAAACACCTGCCGCTGCAATTATGTCTGACGAACTCGCTAAGCATTGCAGTTTTTTCAGTATTGGCACAAACGACCTTACTCAGTATTCTCTTGCTGTGGATAGGGACAACGAACTTGTTTCCGAATATTTCGATGCTTTCAATCCCGCTGTAATTCGTTTAATGGAAATCATAGTTGATGCTGCTCACAAAAATAACATAAGCGTAAGTATTTGCGGTGAATTAGCTGGACATTCCGCTGCAACCAAAACCTTAATCGACATCGGAATTGACAAGTTAAGCGTTCCGCCCTCATTACTCCTCGAACTAAAGAGCAGAGTTAGGGATATTGATTTGAATGAGAAGTGATTTAGACCAAGTTGCTTTTAATAATAAAATATGTTTATTTGTCATTCCGAACCCCCTGATAAAGCAAGTGCTTCATTTTAATGGAGATGACATA
>CAZCLJ010000301.1:0-5450 GCA_964499465.1 uncultured Hyphomicrobiales bacterium | reverse complement strand
CAACGCAACCATTTTCTACTTCAGGGAATATTTCTACTTCCGGATTATTATTTGTTTTGAAATATACATAAGCGGTAAATGATGTTATATCGCCAGATTCGAGTGGTTTCGCTTCATTTGTATTTGTGCGATAATTTACATCTATTTCAATCTTATCACCCGGATTTGCTTTATAACCCTTTGGTATTTCAATAACTGTTCTCAAAACCATTGCGTAACCAGTTATTTCAGAAATCTCATTTCCAACTGATGTTAAGTATTCGATATTAATTGAATGTATTGCTTCATCGCGTTCTTCTAATGGAGTGAATGTAACATCAACGGTTAATGTGGCGCCAGGTTGTAGTTCAAAAGGAGCATTATCGTTATTGACAAGTCCGTCTTCAGTATGCCAGCCGGTAATAACAAATTCTTCCAAATCAATGCTATGTCCGCTTGTTGCGATTTTACTTTCTTGTATGTTTCGTGTAATTGTTATTGGTTCCGAGCCATTGTTTTGGAGTGTTACGGAGCCGGTTCTTGAAGTATGAATGAATATTTTTTCAAACTGATAATCTGTTGCAGCAATTCCTTGTGTAAATCCTCTGCCGATAAGTTCTCCGATATGGTTTTCTTCGGCAGGAGCATCACTTTTTGCAACTAATCTTGCAGTGTGGTCGCCGGGATGCATTGCAGTAAAGGTAATAGGTACTTCAATATTTTCTCCAATTGGAATGACAATCGGGAATGGATGGTCATTAAGCCATTGTGGTTTAATTTTGAACGCATTTGCATCTTCGCCTTCTATAGTTAAATTGGATATAGTCAGGTTCATTGCAAATTCTGGATTAATATTATTGTGAAAGACAGTTCCATTACCATCTTTTGTATTACCAACCAATATTTTTTCACCGTAATCGTATCCATCAACTCTTATATGTGGACGTAATCCAACGCCGATTAATCTTGCAGTTACTTCTTTTTCAATACCGCTAAACGAACCAATAAGTTTAATTTCTCTGTCATAAACAGCTTCATCTTTTGGAGCAAAGTAAGCAATAAGTTCAACTGGATTATTGGGTTGAAGTTTTGTAGGAATTTCAGAAGCAATTCTGAAAATGCCATCTTCATTATCAGCGATATCAAGTGAAATTTCATCTAAAGCTTCTGTTTCACTTCCAGTGCAGCTAATAATGACTTTTCCTTCGTATTCTTTTGTTCCGGCGAATTCGTCAATAACGCGTTTTCTTCCCCAATCGTAACCTTCGATTAGCGGATTTGCGTCTATACCGATACCAGTCCAATCTGAATAAAGCTTATCGCGTGTAGCATTGCTAGTGAATACTGCTCTGTCCGTATGCTGGACATCAGCAACATCTGGTTTGTAAACAACTGAAAATTCAACAGATTCTCCTGCTGATATTGAAACAGGTAAATCCAAATTTAGAACTTTTGTGAAGTGAACTTTGTCGTTCCATTCAATAGTATAAATTTCAACATCAGTGTTTGAAGTATTCTTGATTTCGACGTTCTTCATTCTTTCCTGATTAATAGGAACTTTACCCCAGTTAGCATCGTAAATATACACAACTGGTTCGCCAGTTCTGAACTGCAAGCCGACTAATGTTTGCTCGTAGCAGGTAAGAACAGCGATAACAGAATCTCTTACTGCCTGGTTAGTAACCTGAGTAGCATTGGCGCATACTTCGATAATCTTTTCTTCGTTTGGCTCAAGAGTGAAAGGCAACTCAGCATTAATAGTAAATTCACTTCTACCGTGTTTTAAGTATAGATTATGGACGGTCATTGGAGCGGTGCCGGGATTTTTAATAACGAAGTTTTTGCAAATTGTTTGTGGTGGAATCATTAGTCCATAGTCAATTCCGGTAATATCAACACCAATTTTTTCCGGAACGTATTTAATTTCTCTTCTAATATATTTACCTGATTTAGATAAAATATTAAGCACTGCGATAGCAGAATCGCCGGGATTTTTAATTTTTATAGAGAAATTAAAGGTAGTATCTCCAATTTCGAAGTCATCATCGCCATACCATTGGTAATTTGCAGATTCAGAATCTCTGAAAATGACACTGAAAATACCGGCGCAGGTAGTATCAGCTTGTAAATCAACAGCTTTAACAACACCTTCAATATCGCCGCAATCAATATTATCAACTACATAAATAGAATCATTGCAATCATCTGCGTAGTTAATGCCGATTGGATAGCCATAAGCAAAACCGTCTTTATATTCATCCCAGTTACCATAAGCATAGCCGGCAAATCTTGCATTTTTATCGGTAGCTTCTAAGTAATGGTTGCCAGAAGCGATGTTTTGGACTAAATAACTATAAGGAGTTCCAAGAATTGGTTTAATAGCAGTTCCAAACCTTGAAGTGATTGATTGATTGTCATAAATAATTTTGTCTGCATCATCTGTTCTAAAAGTAAGATATAAAAAGTTATCCATATTAGCAGGTACTCTAAATGAAGCAAAACTGCACCATCTTTCAATTGGAGAAAGAGCAAACATCATACCCTGACCGTTTCTGCTGGGATTTTGTGGTTCTTCGTTTAATCCAGGTTTAGGATTTGGTAGATTAAGTACCCAAGCTTTACCATATTGTCCAACCAACACTTTATTATTAGATTTGTAATAAGCGGCATCTTCCTGATTTAAAATATCATACCATTCACCTTTTTTCAAAACAGGGCTGATTTGCATAAGTCCGGAGCCGTCTTGGCGCATTTGGTAAATAATAGTATTGTCTTTTGTTGCAACAAAACGAATTATATCACCAATATCATCAGCAACGAGATAATGAACAGTTCTATCTAAGTATTTAATAGGTGCAGAAATATATTCTTTTCCAAGTAGTTCAACAGGCCACATCATATCAACAAGCATATTTCTAACGAAATCTGCTTTAAGACTATACATTGTGCCAGTATATCTTGGGAAACAACCTTTTGTATGCCCTGATACTACAGCAATTGGTTTTGATGCAATTATTTGAGTTCCGGACATATCAGTTGACCAATCCTGATTAAGATTAGGGAAGATTTTTGATTTAATTGCAAAAGTCTGTCCTTTATTTAAAGTAACCCGACCGATTTGTCCCGGTTTTACACCTTTTTCTGTCTCTGCAGTCGGTATGTATTGAATTTGGGTATTATTATCAGTTGCGCAAATAACAATTTGTCCGGGTTTATATTCAAAATTGCCGGCATGCATTTTTACATAATCCTGATACATATTTAGAGTAAAATACTCTTTACCAAGCCATTCAACAGGTATAACTCTATATGCTTCACCAGACCACTTATAAGCTACAAAAACACCAACCGATATTGGGTCGTCAGCAAAAATATGGATTCCAAAATTCTTTGTGACTTCGCTTTCTTTGTTTTCTAAGTTATCAGGTAAACTGACTATGGTAATATCATTTTTTCTGATAGCTACCGTTTGAGGTTGTAAATTACCATCTAAAGCTTCAATAGTTGCTTTTGTATCAACTTTAGATGATAGCCATAATTCTATAGGGTAAATACCCCAACGGACATACTCATCTGAACTTTTCATACAATGAGGAAGTCCAAACCAATATTCTTTTCCTTCTGCAATTTCATTTCCGGAAAACTGGGAAAAACCAGTTATCGTTGATGACAGAAAAAGGAGAGCAAATATTAGTATATTATGTAAGTTACTTTTTTTCATTAGTGTTCTCCGAGATTTATTATTAATATTTCATATTATATTCATTTTATAATATAATTTACAAAATTTCTATAAAAAAAACAAAGAAATTTTTTTTTATAAAAAAATTATGCCACATTAATTTCTTTACATAAGTAAACGTCTTGTATTGTATTTAGAAGTTTAATACCGTCTTGTATTGGGCGCTGAAATGCTTTTCTTCCAGAAATAAGTCCCATTCCGCCAGCTCTTTTATTAATAACTGCGGTAATAGCAGCATCTCCAAAATCATTACTTCCTGATGCGCCACCACTATTGATTAATCCTATTCTTCCCATATAGCAATTTGCTACCTGATAACGGCAAAGGTCAATTGGGTGGTCTGAACATAGTTCGGAATAAACTCTTTTATCAATTTTGCCATAGCTGGAATTGCCCATATTTAAGGCAGTGTAACCGCCGTTGTTTTCTGGAAGTTTTTGCTTGATTATATCTGCTTCAATAGTTACGCCAAGGTGATTTGCCTGTCCTGTTAAATCTGCAGAGACGTGATAATCTTTTTCTTTTTTGAAATCCGGGTTTCTTAAATAGCACCATAAAACAGTTGCCATTCCAAGCTCGTGGGCATATTGAAATGCTTCGGATACTTCAGTTATCTGTCTTGTGCTTTCGTCGGAGCCATAATATATAGTTGCACCGACAGCAGCAGCACCCATATTGTATGCCTGTTCAACCTGACCGAACATTACCTGGTCAAATTTGTTGGGTAAGGTTAATAATTCATTATGATTAATTTTAACAATGAAAGGAATTTTATGTGCATATTTTCTGGCAACAATACCAAGCACTCCAAAAGTTGAAGCTACTGCGTTACACCCTCCTTCAATTGCTAATTTTACTATATTTTCAGGGTCAAAGTAAATTGGATTCTTGGCAAAACTGGCTCCTGCGGAATGTTCTATTCCCTGGTCTACTGGTAATACAGATAAATATCCGGTTCTTCCTAATCTACCATTACTGAAAATCCACTGTAAACTGCTCAACACTCTATTATTTCTATCTGATTGTGCAAATATTTCATCTACAAAACCAGGTGATGGTAATTTTAATTGTTCTTTAGGTATTTTGGGATTATTAAATTTAAGCAAATAATCTGCTTTATCTGCTAATAATTCTTGAATATTCTTTAACATATATAACTCCTAAATATTTAAAATTGTTTATTCTTATTTGTCAAATATAACTAATTTTTTTTAACTTTATTTCGTATTTATATAATTATTATTCTAAAAATTTTTTTTTGTGAAATACTTTTATTAACGTTTTTTATGTATGGCTAATATAAACCATTTGATAATATTAACCATACATTTATTGGTTATTATTTTCTTCATTTTTTATTTATTATTACTAACCTTAAGTGAGCATATTTTTCCATAAAAATAAACGATTAATGATTTAATAAAGTGTTAATTTATTTATAATTATTCATTTTTTTCCCATTTCCTTTCTTTTAGACATAATTAAACTTACGATAGAAAGGGTTAAAAGTTCGGTAAAATATTATTTATTATTTTTTTAACAAGTGTAGTAATTTCATAGTTCCTGCCTCCAAAACGAAAATAAAGGAGTTAGGAGATTTGTTAGGTAAAGAACAATAGCGCAAATTACCCAGAAAAGGTGTCATTTCGAACCACCAGATAAAGCAAATGCTTCATTTAAATGGAGATGACATCAATTAACACAGTCATTCTGAGGCGAATATAAACGA
>CAZCLJ010000300.1:1490-5454 GCA_964499465.1 uncultured Hyphomicrobiales bacterium | reverse complement strand
AATGACTAATGACTAATGACTAATGACTAATGACTAATGACTAATGACTAATGACAAATAAGATAATATTTGCTAACTGCGAAATCATTCTTTACGAGACAAATCTCCTAACTCCTTTATTTTCGTTATGGGGTCAGGAGCTCTAAGACTGCGCAATAAAAAACTACGAGGCATCAGGAGTTCTTATATAATATTTTTTTAAAATCATAACTATATTTATTGCGTAAAAAAACTATTTTGCGTAAGGAGTTCTGAATTTATACTAATTTTCGCCTCCAACAAAAAAATTCTATTCATTTTTCATTTTTTTTATTCAAATTTTATATTAAATTGCTTTTTTGAAAAAGTGTATTTTTTAGTGAAATGCGATTTTGTATTGTTTTGTAAGGAGAATACAATGAAAATGAAAATAAAACTGCTTGTTGTCTCATTATTTTTTATTTTATCAATAAGCAAAGCATTTACAAATGACGAAATTAGTTTCGATGGAATTAATGACGTCATCTATATTCAGGATAACGACATAACAAATTTGAATGAAATAACAGCCGAAGCGTGGGTTAAAGTGAATTCATTTTCAGCAACAAAGAATGGTGGCAATCTTATTTGGCAGTTTATTATTTTTAAAAAGAACGTTCTTGAGCATTTCAACGAGGGCTTTGCCATTTATTTAGATGAAAAAAATAAGAGATTTGCTGCATCGGTTGCCAGTGCAGAAGGGAATCAGGCAGTTGTCGTTAATAAAAAAGCAAGCGTTGAATTAAACAAATGGTATCACGTTGCAATGACTGCAAATTCTAAAGAAATCAAGCTATTTGTAAATGGAACTCTTGTTAAATCTGCTTCAACTGGTTTTCCTCTCAATTTTGGCAATGAAGAAGTATTTATTGGAGGACGCACTAAAATTTTAAAAGACAAAGATTTTGAAGGACGTTTCTGTGGTAGTATTAAAAATGTAAAAATTTGGAACAGAGTGCTTGATGAAAAAGAAATAATGAATAATGATGATTTTTCAAAAGATATTGTATTAAGTGGTGAAATTACCAGCGAAAATAATGTGCTTAAATTAGTTGAAAAGAATAGCAAAGAAGTTCAATGTGAGGTGATTGAAGTAAATCAGGATTTTACTGCTGAAATCGTTCCTAATCCAATACAAAATGAAGCAAAGCTAAATTTAAATTTGAAAAAAAGTGGTATTATAAGTATAAAAATTTATGTTATTACTGGAAAAGAGCGATTAATATTGTTTGAAGGTTTTTCTGAAAAAGGTGAATATAGCTACAATATAAGTAATTTGTTAGTTCAGGAAACAAATTCTTCTTATTTTTGTAAAATTGATTTTGAAGGAAATTCAAAAGTAATTAAATTTATAATTTTAAAATAAGTCCAGAAATTGTTAATTAATAAAAATAAAACTATGAACGTTGCTCCAAGCGGAAAATTAGACACATCAAAAAGAACGGGTAAGAATAAGAAAATATTTCTCGCTGTTTCTATTTGCTCAATCATAATTTTGGGCTTTATTATTTATTCTAATATCTACGATAACACAATGCATTTCGACGACATCACCTATATGGAGCCGTTCGGGATGAAAGAGTTTGGATATTTAAGAGAATTCTTTGATGTTAATCCATTTAGGTTCATTACCTTTGCAACTTTTTCCATTAATTATAACCTTGCCGGCTTTGACCTTTGGGGTTATTATCTTTTCAACATTATAGTTCACGTAATCAACGGATTGTTAGTATTTTTACTAATAAACCTAACGTTTAGAACTCCGGCACTTAAAGAAACTGACCTTTATAAACACAGGTATTGGCTGGCACTTTTCGGGTCGCTAATTTTCATTGCCCATCCTATTCAAACTCAGGCAGTAACTTATATATACCAACGTCTTACTTCGCTATCAGCGCTCTTTTATATGCTGACGCTAACTTTTTATTTAACTGCCAGATTAACAGAAAGGAAGCGGGTATTCAAGTTTATAATTTATGCTTTGAGTGCTCTTTCTTTCCTTTTTGCCATTTTTACAAAAGAAAATTCTTTCACTTTGCCAGTTGCAATTATTTTATTTGAATTTTGTTTATTCAGAACAAAAGGACAGCGAATATCGAAGAAAATAATTATACCTGTTGGCTTTTTGATAATAGCCGGGATTGCATTTTTAGCATTAGTCGGACCAAGTAAAATTTTCATTGAACTTACTAATTTTTCCGGCGAGAGAATTACTAGCTGGACTTACCTTTTAGCACAGTCCAAAGTAATTCCATTTTACTTTTTCTTATATCTTTTACCAATCAACCAAAACTTAGACCACGATTTCCCAATAATCAACAGTTTTTGGGATTTTGATGTTTTCCTTGGTTTGCTAATTAATTTGACTGTGATAATAATTGGCATTATGACTTTTAGGAAGCGTCCATTAATATCTTTCGGAATATTTTGGATTTACATCACATTAGCAGTAGAATCAAGCATTATTCCTATTCTTGATGTTATGAATGAACATAGAATGTATTTGCCTATGTTTGGCTTTATACTTATTCTTATTAGCGTTGTAAATCAACTAATTGTGAAAAGAAATCAGGTGATTGGTTATTCATTTTTTGGTTTATTAATCTTAGCTTATTCAGTAAAAACATACATCCGTAACGATGTATGGCAAAACGAAATAACGCTTTGGGAAGATGTAGTAAAGAAATCACCAAACAAGGCACGTCCAAACAACAACCTTGCCCTTGCTTATCTGGCAGATGCAAATTTTGAGAAAGCTGTTGATTATTTCTCAAATTCTATACGAATTATGCCGGAATATTCTATAGCTTACCACAACCGTGCATTCGCAAATATGCAAATCGGAAGATTTGAAGATGCAGTAAACGATTTTTCAAGCTATATTAAAATTGAAAAGAAAGTCGCTCCTGATGTATATTTAAATAGAGGAAATGCTTATTTCAATTCTCAGGATTACAAAAAATCAATTTCTGATTATTCAAAATATCTTGATAAAGTTCCTAATGATTTTAACGGATATTTCAATCGTTCTCAGGCATATTTTATGCTTAAAGATTTCGAAAATGCTAAGAAAGATTTGAAAGAAGCTGTTAATTTAAGCAGAAACGATATTCGTGCTTATTCTGCATTAGGAGATATAGAACTTGCTGAGGAAAATTACGAAGAAGCAATTAAATACTATACAAGAGTAGTTGAACTGATACCAGAAGACCCACTCGGTTATAACAATCGTGGCTCCGTTTATTTTTATTTAAAGCAATACGAAAAAGCTTTAAGAGATTATAAACAAGCTACATCGCTTGACCCAAATTTCGTGCAGGGATTTGTTAATATTGCAGCAATTTATCGTTTGCAAAATGATTATAAAAAAGAATTATTCTTCTTAAACAGAGCATTAAGAATTGAACCAAATAATGCTCAGATTCTTTTTGACAGAGCAAAAGTTCATTTGAATTTAAATGACAAAATTAACGCCAGAAAAGATGTGTCCAGAGTTATTGAATTGCAGCCAAACTCTGAAGATGCAAAAAACTTTTTAAACAGTATAAAATACTAAGTGAATTAAATTAGGTTTTGAAAGTTAAGAAAGATTAGAAAGTTAAGAAAGATTAGAAAGATTAGAAAGTTAAGAAAGATTAGAAAGATTAGAAAGATTAGATAGTTAAGATAGTTAAGAAAGTTTAGAAAGATTAGGTTTCTAAATTTGAACTTTTGCAAAGTTAAGAAACTTTACAAAAGTGGAAATAAATAAGTCATACTATCAGTTTGCTGATAGTATGACTGAAATAAATGCAACTGGTCTTGACCAAATGAATAGCGAGCAAGTTCGCTTGTTTTCCCAAGATGGATTCTGGCATACGCAAGAATGACAAGTAACGATGTCATTATATAGAGTGTAATAATTTATTGAAAACCTAATAAACATTTCTTGTCATTCCGAAACGAA
>CAZCLJ010000300.1:0-1480 GCA_964499465.1 uncultured Hyphomicrobiales bacterium | reverse complement strand
CTCACTTCGTTTCGAAATGACACAATATAATAAGTCTTTTAACGAATTACAACAATATAGAGTGAAGAAGGTATCTTATTGAATTAAAAATACTGGAATTTGTACTAAGTTCAGATAGAAAATTATTTTTTTTTAAATATATAATTTTGTTAACCAAATGCATTTCAAGATGAATCATTTGTAATAAATGCAGGAAATAATAGAAAAATATAAAGACCTTCTTGAATTTGAAGTTCAAAATCTGCCGCAAGATGATTTGGAACTTTCTATAGTTATGCCTTGTTTGAATGAGGCAGAAACTGTTAGTCAGTGCATTTGGAAAGCAAGAACTTTTTTACGTGAACATAATATTCGTGGTGAAGTGGTTGTTGCTGACAATGGTAGCACAGATGGTTCTCAGCTATTAGCTATAAAATCAGGCGCCAGAGTAGTTTCAGTTGAAGAAAAAGGTTATGGCGCTGCTCTTTCCGGTGGTGTAAATTTTGCAAAAGGCAAATTTATAATAATGGGAGATTCAGATGATAGCTATGATTTTCTTGAACTTCTTCCAATGCTTGAGAAACTTCGCGCCGGTTACGATTTAGTAATGGGAAATCGCTTTAAAGTAAAGTTAGTTAAAGGAGCGATGCCCTGGTCACACCGTTATATTGGCAATCCTTTTTTAACCTTTGTAGGGCGACTTTTCTTTAAAAGTAAAGTTGGTGATTTCCATTGCGGACTAAGGGGTTTTACAAAAGAAGCATTTGAAAAATTAGACTTACGAACCACTGGAATGGAATTTGCAAGCGAGATGGTTGTCAAGGCGACTTTATTTAGATTAAACATTGCAGAAGTGCCAATTGTTCTGTCTCCAGACGGAAGAAGCGGAAAGCCACATTTACGTAGTTTCCGCGATGGCTGGCGACATCTTCAATTTTTATTTATCTACTCTCCACGTTGGCTTTTCTTATATCCCGGTATGATTATGATGCTCTTCGGCTTAGCTATTGCTGGTTGGATACTTCCCCGTCCTTTTAGCACTACACCTGACGTTCACTCTATGCTTTATGCTGTTGCCGGAATTATGATTGGTTTTCAAGCTATAATATTTTCTATTTTTTCTAAAACTTTTGCCGTTCATGAGAAATTAATACCTGCAGGCCCAATAATTGAACGGTTTTTTAATAAATTTACTCCAAATAAGGGTATTGTTATAGGGTTAATTCTTATTGCACTCGGCATTGCCGGCTCTTTATATACTTATTATTTGTGGACGAAAGGAACATTTTTTGAGGTCGGCATTTCTGTTACACTACGCTATGTAATTGCCTCTTTTACTCTTTTAGTTATGGGTTTCCAACTGATTTTCTCTTCATTTTTCTACGGCTTGCTAATACTCCAAAATAAATAATGATAAATGATTAGTGATAAATGATTAGTGATTAGTGATTAGTGATAAATGATTAGTGATAAATGATTAGTGATAAATGATTAGTGATAA
>CAZCLJ010000299.1:0-5456 GCA_964499465.1 uncultured Hyphomicrobiales bacterium | reverse complement strand
GAAGTTTTTTTTTGATAAATACGAGATTTATTTCACCCCACCCTGGCGGGATAAAAGAAAAAATCTACTTTCTTAATACAATTCCTTAAAAAAAAATAAGAAAATATCTCATCAAAAGAACGGAAAACGTCCGCAAAAGAACGGAAAACGTTCGCAAAAGAACAAAAAACGTCCGCAATTGAATGGAAAACGTCCGCAACTGAACGGAAAACGTCCGCAACTGAACAGAAAACGTCCGCAACTGAACAGAAAATATCCGCAACTGAACGGAAAATATCCGCAACTGAACGGAAAACGTCCGCAACTGAACGGAAAACGTCCGCAACTGAATAGAAAATATCCGCAACAGAACAGAAAATATTATCAAAACGTTTTGCTAGTTATTGTTTTTATTATTTTTTTATATTTTATGATTTTATTTAAAATAATTTTGTTGTTTTTATAATATTTTGTTATATTATAAATGTTATAATGTGTTTTTGATAAAGTATTTTTGTCTTTGAATTAATAATCTTATTTTTTGCGTAAAATTTCTATAAATTTTTATTTGAAAAAGTTGTTTTTTATTATATAATTAATGTTTTTTTCATAATTTTTGGAGTTAATATTTATGACAGAAGATGAATTGAGAAAAAGTTTCAAAATGTCGAAAGCTGATTTATGTATGTTTGCTTCGGTTTTGGCAAATACATTAACGAGAGACATAGCGGATTTAACCCCTTTTGGCGTTACCACAGCAAAAATTGCTGAATTTAAAGCACTCGGGGACGATTATGAAGTTTTTCCAAGCGACGATTATTTGGTAGGAACAATGATGATTGCCACTGACGAAAAAAATGCAAAAACCGAAGAAATAAAAGAGGCAATTCGTCAGTTTGCAGCAAGGGTTGAGGCAAAATGGGGCGTTGGCTCCGGGCAGTATAAGCGGCTTGGTATCGCAGGAATGTCTGATTTTACCGACAGGACCTTGCTTTCGGCTGCAAGAGGTGTGCATCTGGCAATGACAAGTTATCTTACTGACCTCGCAGGTTTCGGTTTGACGCAGGTTATTTTAGACGATTTCAATGATTTATGTGATTCCTTTGAAACCGCAATAGCAGCTCAAAAAGACGCAATTATGCAAAGAGATATCAAAACCAAAGAAAGAACTGAAATGGGCAACCAGCTTCATTCCTTGGTTTCAACTTACTGCAATTTTGGTAAGATTTTATACGAAAGAACAGACCCAGCCCGCTACAACGACTATATAATGTATCCCGTTACCGGTGCTTCTTTGCAGCCGCCAGCCAATTTCAGATATGATTTTATTGGCAAAACTTTCTGGTGGGATGTGGTGAGCCACGCCACAAGTTACCAGTTGGAAAAGAAAGAAGGCGAGGGCTATACGGAAATTTATTCTGGAAGCGAAACGAGTTTCCATTATGTTCCATCTGACGGGCAGGGATTTTATCGCGTTAGAGCTCGCAATATGAATGGCTTCGGTCCGGCAACCGAAGACCTCAAGCAGTGGTATTATGCTATTCTTCCGCCCGCTTCCAATTTGCAAATTAGCGAAACCGAAATTGAGCCGGGTAAATACAATTTAACATGGGATGCCGTTCCCACAGCTACGGAATATTCGATTTACCGCTCTGTTGTGGAAAACGGACAGCCATTTGCGGATTTTTCGCTTCAAGGCAAAACCGCAGAACCAAATTTCCTTATTAGCTTAGAAGCCGGCAGACGCAATTACTTTCGTGTGAACACGAAGAATATGAGCCAATATGCGTTGCCCAGCGAGCCGATTTGGAAAGAAGTGTAGTCGGTAGTCGGTAGTCGGTTTATGGTAATTAAGTCATTCGTTATTTGTCATTGGGAATTGGGAATTAGGAATTAGGAATTAGGAATTAGGAATTGGGAATTAGTTTTTTTTCTTCTACCAATGACTAATGACCATAAACCAACAGCCGACAGCCGACAGCCGACAGCCGACAGCCGACAGCCGATAGCTGACAGCCAACAGCCAACAGCTGACAGCCAACAGCCAACAGCTGACAGCCGATAGCCAACAGCTATTTGAATATTTTATATAAAAATAAAACTGCTCTTTTATCGTTTCTGTTTTATAATCGGGACGCAAATTTTGTTGTCCCCAATTTTTTGTAAATAAAACAATTAGTTTATAAAATGAGTTTAACAGAAGCACCAATAGAAGTTCGATTAAAAATAAAAGAAATAAATTCCGGACACGAAGCAAAGAGAAAATTAAGTTCAATTGGAATTCACAAAGACGATATAATATTGAAGCATAATGACAACAAGTGGGGACCAGTAATTTTAGAAAACCTAACTATCAGGTCAAATAAATTTGCTATTGGTCGAGAAATAGCAAATAAAATTGTTGTGGAAAATGAATAATAAAACTATAGTTCTCGTTGGACAGCCAAATTCAGGAAAAAGCACCCTTTTTAATGTTTTATCCGATATAAAAACAAATAAAATTTCTGTATCTGGCACTGCAGGTTTAATTAACTCTTCAGTAATCAATATTAATGCCAACACATATAATGTAATTGATTTGCCCGGCATTTATTCACTAAATCCAAATGATAAATCAGAACAAATTACTTTGGATTATTTGACAAATAATCCTGTTGACCTTGTCCTTAACGTTATTGATTCAACCCAACTAACAAGAGGTCTTGAACTAACAATTGAACTGCTTGAGTTGGGTTTGCCTGTCGTAGTAGTGCTAAATATGTTTGATGAAGCTGAAGCAAGAGGCATTTATATTGATTTAAAAAAGTTAGAAAATATTCTGTGTATTCCTGTAACACCAACCAAAGCTAAATTTGGTAAGGGAGTTAAAGAACTCTCAGAAATATGTTACGATTATATTGAATACTCTCACAAAGAGCCGAAGATATTCCACTATACTCATCATATAGAAAAGCACATTCAAAATATAGAAGAAGCAATCAAACCTTTTGTTGAGAAAAAAAACATATCTCCAAGATTTACTGCAATTAAATTAATTGAGAATCCAGTTTTAGTTCAGGAAAATATAAGGCAAAATGTAGCTGATTTAATAAATGGAATAGCGCGTGAACTCAAAGAAGAACATAAGTTGGAATGTTACGAAACAGTTTCTTATGAGCGTCATCATCATTCAATGAAAATCAGTGAAGAAGTTTGCAGCTATAAAGAAAGAAAGACACGTGCTTTAGACGAAAAAGTTGATGATTATTTATTGCACCCGATTTTTGGACACTTTTTTTTAGGAGTATTTTTTGTACTTTATTTTTTCTTAATATTTGTTATTGGGAGCGTATTATCTGGTTTAGTTGAAGCCCCCTTAAATTATTTATCTGATTTATTAGCTCCTGTAAAGTATTACAATGAATTTCTGTGGTTCACACTAAACGGGGCGTATCTTGGCTTTTCCGGTATAATTGGAATAATTCTGCCATATTTTTTGCCTTTAGTATTTTTAACGTCATTATTCGAAGAAACCGGCTATTTATCCAGAATAGCATTCTTAATGGACGGAATTTTTCATAAAATAGGTTTGCATGGGAAATCGGTCGTTTCGTTTGTTTTGGGATTTGGCTGCTCGGTTCCGGCAATTTATTCAACAAGAATGATTGAGAATAAACGAGATAGAGCAATAGCTGCGGCATTAATTCCTTTTGTCCCCTGCTCGGCGCGCATAGCTGTAATCTTTGCTTTAACTGCTGCCTTTGCGTCGCCTATTTGGGCTGTGATTGTATTTGTGTTTGTTGTTTTAATTATTGCAATCAATGGAAAGATTTTATCTAAATTATTATCAAAGCCAATTGGCTTAGTCCTTGAAATCCCCAAACTGAAAATCCCTTCGCTAAAATATTCATTTCAAAAGACCTGGCTAAGAATTGCCGATTTTACAAAAGATGCAATACTTTTTCTCGTTTTGGGAAGCGTTGTTTTGGGATGGATAGAATATTTTGAAATAGCTTATTACATTAATTTAGCATTCGAGCCGTTAGTAACATACCTACTAGGATTACCCAAAGAATTGGGTTCAACTTTAATTTTCGGATTTTTCAGAAAAGAATTGATTTTAGTAATGGCAAACCAGGCAATGGGGGTCGAGAGTTTATCGAAACTGCCGCTTACTCTGAATCAGGTAATTACTTTTATTGTGTTTGTAACGCTTTATTTCCCCTGTTTCACCACCTTTGTTGTTATTTTAAAGGAATTTGGGAAGAAAGTAGTTCTTTTGTCGTCTATTTTAAGCATTTTTGTAGCAATACTTTCTGCTCTTTTATTTAAGTTTGTAATTGATATGTTAATAATATAATTAGAAAGCAATTTATGAAAGGAATTATTTTAGCAGGTGGCTCCGGAACACGCCTTTATCCCGTTACTATAGGAGTTTGCAAACAGCTTCTGCCAATTTACGATAAACCAATGATTTATTACCCTCTTTCTACTTTGATGTTTGCTGGTATAAAAGATATTTTAATCATTTCTACCCCTCAGGATATTTCCCGTTTTGAAGCACTTTTCGGCGATGGTAAGCAGCTTGGATTAAATATTTCATATAAAATTCAAGAGGCGCCGCGTGGGCTAGCCGATGCTTTTATTGTTGGTGAAGAGTTTATTGGAAATGACAGAGTTTGCTTAATTCTCGGTGATAATATTTTTTATGGAAATTCACTGCCAAAGCTTTTACAGGATTCGGTCAAATTTGATGAAGGAGCAGTAGTCTTTGGATATTACGTAAACGATGCAGAACGCTATGGTGTTGTCGAGTTTGATAAAAACGGTAAAGTCATTTCGCTTGAAGAAAAACCAAAGAAACCAAAGTCAAATTTTGCGGTTGTCGGATTGTATTTTTATGATAACAACGTTATCGAAATAGCAAAGAATTTGAAACCCTCACCGAGAGGCGAAATTGAAATAACAGATGTTAATATTGAATATTTAAAACGAAACAAGTTGAAAGTGCAGCTTATGGGACGTGGTTACGCATGGCTTGATAGCGGAACACACTCTTCTATTATAGAGTCATCTAATTTCGTTAAAACAATTGAAGAGCGTCAGGGGTTGAAAATTGCCTGCATTGAAGAAATTGCTTACAAAATGGGCTTTATAAATGATGAACAGTTGCTTAAACTTGCTGAACCACTTAAAAAATCCGGTTATGGCGAATATCTTTTAAAAATTTTAGACCCGGCTTATTCTTATAATATTTAAATTTCAGAACCCCAGTTCCCATAACGAAAATAACAGAGTTAGCAGAATGGTCACGTAAAGAACAATTTCGCTTTTTAACTCCATAATTTATTATGGAGTTACTCTAAATATTAGTATAACTCACAAATTTAGAACTCCTGATGCATCGTAGTTTGATATTTCGCAGTCTTGTCATTCTGAAACTAAGTGAAGAATCTCACAACTCATTGCTACCACAGAGTTTGAGATTCTTCACTTCG
>CAZCLJ010000298.1:0-5474 GCA_964499465.1 uncultured Hyphomicrobiales bacterium | reverse complement strand
GTTACGTGATATAAAAGCCAAAGTGGTTCATTAGGAACGAAGTGAAGAATCCAGAGAGTAGTGGTTTAACAAAATTTTCTGGATTCTTCACTTCGTTCAGAATGACTGTGTTAGGTGATATCATCTCCATTAAAATAAAGCAATTACTTCATTGTGGGGTTCGGAATGACAATAAATTATTATTAGTTTTTCTATGAATTATTACACTAACAGCTATCGGCTTTAAATTTTTGTAGAGACACAGCATGCTGTGTCTCTACATTTTTTTTATAAATATTTTTTTAAAAAAAGCAAATTACTTTTTCCATGCAACATTTAAATTTCTGGCTGCCAGTGCGTCATCAAGACGTCTAACTGGTGAGTTGTAAGGAGCATTAGTTAAAAGCTCCGGATTTTCTTTGCCTTCCATATTTATTTTCAGCATTGTATCGGCAAATCCTTCCAACGATTCCATTGATTCGCTTTCTGTTGGTTCAATAAGCATAGCTTCGTGAACGATTAATGGGAAGTAAATCGTAGGAGCGTGGTAGCCGTAATCCAAAAGACGTTTTGCAATATCCTTTGCATTGAAGCCGATTTCTTTTTGTTTATCGCAACTTAAAACGAATTCGTGCATACAGTATTCGGAGTGAGGAATTTCGAAATCATCTTTCAATTTGGAAAGAATATAATTAGCATTGATAATTGCATTTTCGCTAATTTCACGTATTCCTTCTGCCCCATTCATATAAATATATGTTAAAGCACGGACTAAAATTCCGAAATTGCCATAGAATGAATGAATTTTTCCGATTGATTGTGGTAAATCGAAATTCAATTTAAATTTTCCATTTTCCTTTACAATTTGTGGTTTCGGAAGGAAAGGAACTAATTTTTCGCTGACGCAAACTGGACCGGCGCCGGGACCGCCTCCACCGTGTGGGGTAGAAAATGTTTTGTGTAAATTAATATGAACACAATCGAATTTCATATCGCCGGGACGAGTAATACCAAGCAGTGCATTAAGATTAGCACCGTCCATATACATCAATCCACCACAGCCGTGAATAAGTTTTTCTATTGCTACTATTTCAGTTTCGAAAAGTCCAAGAGTATTTGGATTTGTAATCATAAAGCCAGCTATGTCATCGCCACATTTGCTTTTCAAATCTTCTAAATCAATTCTGCCTTTTTCATTGGATTTTACGTTTACAGTAGTAAAACCTGAAATAACAGCGGAAGCTGGATTAGTGCCGTGAGCCGAATCTGGAATTAGAATTTTTGTTCTTTTAGTATCACCATTAGCAAGGTGATAAGCGCGAAACATAAGAATACCAGTAAATTCGCCGTTAGAGCCGGCAGAAGGTTGAAGAGAAACGCCTTGCAAACCTGAAATTTCCTTCAAGCAATTGCCGAGATTATACATAACTTCTAAAGCACCCTGTGCATTATCATCGTTAATGCAGGGGTGAAGTTCGGTAAAACCAGTAATAGCGGAAGTTTTTTCATTAACTTTAGGATTGTATTTCATTGTACAAGAGCCAAGAGGATATAGCCCTTCTTCAATGCTATAGTTCAAATGAGCTAATTTAGTATAGTGGCGTGATATATCTCCTTCACTTATTTCTGGAAGATTTAACTCACTTTTTCTTAAGAATTTTTCTGGAATATGTTCAGAAACAGAGTAATCGAATTGCTTTCTGGGTAAAGTATATCCTTTTCTACCAGCTTTACTTTTTTCAAAAATTAATTTTTCCATAGTTTTAAATTTAATTTAATTTTTCTAATGCCTGCTGTGCAGCTATTTGCTCAGCTTCTTTTTTATTGTGTCCTTTACCGGTTCCGTAAAGTTCATCATTTATATAAACCCCAATAACAAATTCTTTGTCATGAGCGGGACCATTTTCTTCGATAACATTATATGTAGGAAAAACGTGATATATGGATTGGGCTTTTTCGAGTAAAATACTTTTAAAATTAGCATTGTTGGAGTTGAAAGACTTAGTAATAGCCGGAACCAATTTATTAATAATAAAATTTCTTGCTACTTCCAAGCCGGAGTCAAGATAAATTGCGGCGATAATTGCTTCAACAGCATCAGCAAGCAGCGAATCATTTCCATTTTTCAAAGCTTTTTCAGCGCTATGACTAAGCAGAATAAAATCTTTTAAATTTAAGATATTAGCAGCTTCGAGCAAAGCTCTTTTGCTAACAAACTTTATTCGAAGAACAGTAAGTTCACCTTCACTAAGTTCGGGATAATTGCTAAATAAATAATCAGTTACAGCCAAGCTAAGGACGGAATCGCCCAAAAATTCCATTCTTTCATTTGAAATAATATTTTCTTCTGGACATACCTGGAGGTAAGAGCGGTGAATAAGTGCTTGCTCGAAATAATTAATTTTCTTTATAGGAATTTCTAAACTTTTTTCGAGCATTTCCTTTTTTTCCTCAGTAAGAAAGCCGAATAAGTGAAATCCGGCTTTCTCTTCATTTTCTTTGAATTTATTTTGGAATCTTAATGGTAAAAACTTTAAAATCCCATCATAAATATAACTAAAAATATTTTCGTTAGTTTCTTTCAATGATTTAAATGGAAATTATTCTTCAAACTTTTTATAACAAATAGAGGCGTTATGCCCACCGAAGCCGAGAGTATTAGCTACAGCAGCTTTTATTTCTCTTTTTACAGGTTTATTTGGTGTATAGTTCAAATCACATTCCGGGTCTGGTGTAAAATAATTTATAGTTGGTGGAACAATACCATTTTGAATGGCTAATATTGTTCCAATAGATTCAACAGCACCGGCAGCGCCGAGCAAATGCCCAACCATAGATTTGATTGAACTTACAGATATTTTATAAGCTCGTTCACCAAAGAGCGTTTTAATTGCCTGTGTTTCGTTTTTATCGTTGAAGAAAGTAGAAGTACCATGTGCTTTAACATAGTCAATATCATCGGGTTTAAGATTTGCGTCTTCAATTGCTAATTTCATAGATCTTGAAACCCCTTCACCACCTTCAGCAGGTTGAGTGATATGAAAAGCATCATCAGTAAGTCCGATACCAGCTATTTCACCATAAATTTTAGCACCTCTGTTCATTGCATGCTCTAAAGTTTCGAGCATAAGGACACCACCTCCTTCAGCCATAACGAAACCATCTCTGTCTTTATCGAATGGACGGCTTGCAGTAGCTGGGTCATCATTGCGTGTTGAAATAGCTTTAAGTGCATTAAAGCCACCAACTCCCATTGGACAAATAACAGCTTCACTACCGCCGGTAAGCATAACGTCAGCCATACCACGCTGGATAATCATAAAAGCATCTGCAATCGCATGAGAAGAAGTAGCGCAAGCTGAAACAGTTGCATAATTAGGACCTTTTAATCCATAACGTATTGCAATATGCCCAGCTGCTATATCAATAATAAGCATAGGAACGAAGAAAGGAGAAATCCTATCCGGTTTTCCGCCTCTTTCGTAAAGTATTTCCTGTTGTTTATGGTAAGTTATCATTCCACCGATACCTGAGCCAAAAACAACTCCGATTCTTTCTTTATTAACTTTTTCAAAATCAATTCCGGAATCCTCTACAGCCATAGCCGCGGCGGAAATACCGAATTGAGTAAACAAATCCATTCTTTGAATTTCTTTTCTGTTCATGTGAATGAGTGGGTCGTAATTCTTTACTTCGCAAGCAAATTTAGTATCGAACTCAGTTGCATCGAAGCGAGTAATATTTGCACAACCGCTTTTCCCTTCAAGCATTGCTTGCCACATATCAGTAACAGTATTACCAATAGGAGTAACTGCTCCCATTCCAGTTATAACAACTCTTGGAAAGTTATATTTTGACATAATAATTCTAATTTTTTTGATAAATTTTTCAAGGTATAAAAAACCCTAACCTTAATAAAGATTAGGGATTTCCGATTAGCTCATTTTTTCATTTAAGAACTTGACTACATCGCCAACGGTCTGAATTTTTTCTGCATCGCTATCTTCAATTGAAATTTCAAATTGCTTTTCAAGTTGCATAATTAATTCTACAGTATCCAATGAATCGGCACCTAAATCTTTTGTGAAATTTGCATCATCAGTTACCTGTGATTCTTCTACGCCTAATTTGTCAACGATTATTGATACTACTTGGCTTTTAATGTCTGCCATAAAATCCCCAATTATGTTGGTTAAACAATATATTAATTAAAATAAAATTACATAAACAAACCACCGTTTATATGAATTACCTGCCCTGTTATATAGCTTGATTCTTCCGATACTAAAAACATCGTTAGATTTGCTATATCGCTTGGTTCGGCAACCCTTTTTAGTGGTATATTATTTAGAAATTGTTTTTTTTGCTCGTCGTTAAGAGCATCTGTCATTGCACTTCGAACGTATCCCGGTGCAATGCAGTTTACTAAAATATTTCGTGAACCTAATTCTTTTGCCAAGGATTTAGTGAATCCCATCATTCCGGCTTTTGATGCTGAATAATTCGCTTGCCCGGCATTGCCTATAGTTCCTATAATTGATGCAATATTTACAATTCTTCCCTGACGCTGAAGCATCATCGTTTTGGCAACTGCTTTACTGCAAATAAATGCTCCTTTTAAATTGGTATCAAGAACGGAATCCCATTCTTTCTCACTCATTTTTATTAAAAGATTATCGCGGGTAATTCCTGCATTATTTACAAGAATATGAATTGCTTCCTTTTCTTTTAAAATTTGCCCAATTGCAGTATTTACAGATTCTTCAGACGAAACATCTGCCTGAATTGTTTTAAATCTTTCTTTTAAACTGCTGTCTTGTAACTTAATTTCGTCTGGTATTACGTAGTCTAATGCAAATACGTAAGCACCATTTTTTAATAGTTCTTCAGATATTGCTAATCCAATACCTCTGCACCCTCCAGTTACTATAGCAATTTTATTTAATAATTTATTTTCCATTTTTTAAAAATTATACATTTATAAAAAACAAATATATGAAAAAATTTTCATAATTCTAAAAATTTCTTTTGTTATCAGGTTTATGGTTTATTGGAATTAGGAATCGGGAATTAGGAATCGGGATTTGACTTAATAAATACCAATAACCAATAACCAAATAATAATTAACCATAAACTCAGAACTCCTGATGCCTCGTAGTTTGTTATTTCGCAATCTTGTCATTCCGAAACGAAGTGAGGAATCTCACAACTAATTGCTACCACAGAACTTGAGATTTCTCACTTCGTTTCGAAATGACAAATTATCTGCGTAATTTGCGCAATTGTTCTTTACGAGACAAATCTTCTAACTCCTTTATTTTCGTTATGGGGTCAGGAGTTCTGAAACTATAAACCATAAACTCAACTTCCCTAGTTAATAAAAATGAAGTAAATATAGAGTAGTAGTGCATTATAAATAAGAAAATATGTTTTTATCCATAGGAAATACTTCATTTATTAATAGAACCTTTTAACACCTCCCCTGCCCCTCCTT
>CAZCLJ010000297.1:0-5488 GCA_964499465.1 uncultured Hyphomicrobiales bacterium | reverse complement strand
AAAGCTTCCTTCCCAAGTTGAACTTGGGAAGGAGAGTAATAAAGAAAACTTCCTTCCCAAGTGCAACTTGGGAAGGAGAGTAATAAAGAAAGCTTTCATCCCAAGTGCAACTTGGGAAGGAGGAAAAAGAAAAGTCATGCTATCAACTTGTTGATAGTATGACTGGAACTGAAATAAATTCTTTTCTATAATACATTTTGGAGGTTTTATGATATTCGATATTGATATGATTAAAAAGCATTATTCAAACTTTGCAGCGAAAGTAGATAATGCAAAAAAGAATTTGAAAAAACCGCTTACTGTTGCAGAGAAAATTCTCTATGCCCATTTGTTCGATGAAAATGAATTGAAAGATTTCGCTCGTGGAGAGGATTATGTGAATTTTGCTCCCGATAGGGTTACAATGCAAGATGCTACCGCACAAATGGCTCTCCTTCAATTTATGCAGGCAGGTCGTCCAAAAGTTGCAGTTCCAAGCACTGTCCATTGCGACCACTTGATAATTGCAAAGGAAGGTGCTTCGAAAGACCTTGCTTTTGCTAAAAATCTCAACAAAGAAGTATACGATTTTTTAGAATCCGTTTCTAATAAGTATGGGATTGGATTTTGGAAGCCCGGGGCAGGCATTATCCACCAAGTTGTTTTGGAAAATTATGCTTTTCCCGGCGGAATGATGATTGGGACCGATTCGCATACAGTTAATGCAGGTGGTTTGGGAATGGTTGCTATCGGTGTTGGCGGTGCCGATGCCGTTGACGTTATGGCTGGTATGCCTTGGGAACTGAAATTTCCAAAACTGATTGGGGTTAAACTAACTGGAAAGATGAATGGCTGGACATCTGCAAAAGATGTTATTTTAAAAGTTGCCGGCATTTTGACAGTAAAAGGTGGAACCGGCTGTATTGTCGAATATTTTGGTGAAGGCGCCGATTCGATTTCCTGCACAGGCAAAGGAACAATTTGCAATATGGGTGCCGAAATCGGTGCTACTACTTCTATTTTTGGCTATGATGAGAAAATGAAGAATTATCTTGTTGCAACAGGTCGCAAGGAAATTGCAGATTTAGCCGATGGTATGCTTGATTACATAAGAAGCGATAAGGAAGTTTATGAAGAGCCTGAAAAATATTTTGACCAACTGATTGAAATCAATCTTTCAGAACTTGAGCCGCATATTAACGGACCATTTACTCCGGATTTAGCTACACCACTTTCCAAATTTGCCGATGCAGTCAGAGAAAATCACTGGCCTGAAAAACTTGACGTCGGCTTAATCGGCTCCTGCACAAATTCTTCCTACGAGGACATTACGCGTGCGGCTTCGCTTGCAAAACAAGCGATAGAAAAGAATTTAAAAGCAAAATCCGAATTTACTATTACTCCCGGCTCCGAGCAAATCCGCTATACGATTGAACGGGACGGATTGATTAATCTTTTTGAAAAAATTGATGGCGTTGTGCTTGCAAATGCCTGCGGACCATGTATTGGGCAATGGGCAAGGTATGGTGCCGAAAAGCAGGAAAAGAACAGTATAATTACTTCTTTCAACCGGAATTTTTCCAAGAGGAATGATGGCAATCCAAATACGCACAGCTTCGTTGCCTCACCTGAAATCGTTACAGCACTTGCAATCGCTGGTAAGCTCACTTTCAACCCTATGAAAGATAAACTAATTAATGAAAATGGGGAAGCAGTGATGCTCGAAGAACCACAAGGCGAGGAACTACCACAAAAGGGCTTTGATGTGAAAGACCCCGGCTATCAATCGCCAGCCGAAGACGGAAGCAGCATTGAAATCGTTGTAAATCCGAAATCAGAACGCCTGCAATTGCTTGAGCCATTCGAGCCGAGCGACGAGAAAGATTTCCTTATGATGCGACTGCTTATTAAGGCAAAGGGAAAATGCACTACTGACCACATCTCAATGGCTGGACCCTGGCTGCGTTACCGCGGTCATCTTGATAATATTTCTAATAATCTGCTGATTGGCGCTGTGAATTATTTCAATGAGCAGACAAATCACATAAAAAATCAGTTGACAGGAAAATATTCTGCTGTTCCTGAAACTCAGCGTGCATATAAGTCAAGTGGTATTCCAACTATAGTAGTTGGTGACGAAAACTACGGCGAAGGTTCTTCGCGCGAGCACGCTGCTATGGAGCCGCGACATCTCGGCATTAAAGCAGTGCTTGTCAAATCCTTTGCACGTATTCACGAAACTAATCTGAAAAAGCAGGGTATTCTGGCTTTAACCTTTGCTAATAAAAACGATTACGATAAAGTGCAGGAAGATGATATTATCGACATACTTGGTATAAATGAGTTTAGACCAAACAATCCATTTGAAATCAATTTAACCCACGCTGACGGCAGCAAAGACAAATTCCTTGCAAACCACAGCTACAACCAAACGCAAATTGAATGGTTCAAAGCTGGAGCAGCCCTCAACATCATTAGAAAGCAATTTGCAAAATAGTATTTTTTATATTTATCCGATGACTTCAAGTCATCGGATAAATGAAACATAATAATGATTTATTATTTAATTCAAATGAATGAAAAAATACATTTATCAAATTTAGATATTCTGGCCCCATAGCGAAAATAAAGGAATTAGGAGATTTGCCCCGTAAAGAATAATTGCGCAAATTCAGAACTCCTGACGCCTCGTAGTTTGGTATTTCGCATTTTTTATTATAAGAGGTTAAATTTGAATGTAAATATTTCCAATAGGTCATTAGTTATTCGTCATTAGTTATTAGTAGTTACGAACTATTGACAAATGACCAATGACCAATAACTAATAGAACGATGTTTGCTAACTGCGCAATTTTTCTTTACGAGGCAAATCTCCTAACTCCTTTATTTTCATTATGGGGTCAGGAACCCAATAACCTATTGGTAATACTCTATTTTATATATATGATATAGTCAAAAAAATGTAATACACTTGAAAACATATTCAAATAAATTCAAATAAACTGCAAAAAATTCCTAAATTTATCTTAATTTTGTAATAAAAAAGTGAATTATGGAAATACTTTGGTCACCTTGGCGCTCACAATATATAGATTCTTTTAAAGAAGAGAAAAACACCCAGATACCGAGTTGTTTTATCTGCGAAGCAATAGATGCAATTGGATTAGAAAAGGAAAGATTGGTTGTTGCACGTTTTGAGTTTTGCATTGTAATGCTAAATAAGTTTCCTTACAATAATGGGCATATTTTAATAGCTCCTAAGAAACATACAGGAGATATGGACAAATTGCCTGATGAAGAAGTTTTTGAAATATTGCAAACTACCCGTAAGGCAACTAAAATACTTGAAAAGGTGTTTAAGCCAAATGGATTTAACATTGGAATGAATCTTGGGCGGGTAGCAGGAGCCGGTTTGCCAGACCACCTGCATGTCCACATTGTCCCACGCTGGAATGGAGATGCTAATTTTATGCCGGTTATTGCTGACGTTAAAGTAGTTTCTCAATCATTAGAACAAACACAGGAAATTTTAGCAAATGAGTTTAATACTTTTTAGATAATTCTTTGAACAGATTAAAAAGCATAGCGCCAAAAAAGTCATTAGGACAGAATTTCCTTATAGACAAAAATATTTCAAATAAAATTGTTAATTTGTTAAAAGCAGAAAATAACGATATTTTGCTTGAAATAGGCCCGGGAACAGGCGCCTTAACATCTTTACTACTCGAAAAAGAGGTTAAGCTTTATGCTATTGAATACGATGCCCGGGCAGTTGAAACTTTATCTGTTCTGTTCCCTCAAGAGCTATTTCCAAATTTCAGTTTAATTCATCAAGACATCTTAAAATTTGATTTTAATAATCTTTTTCAAAGAACTGGTAAGAAATTAAAAATTATTGGAAATATTCCCTATTACCTTTCAAGCGAAATACTTTTTTATTTGTATAGCAATTCCAAAATCATTGAAAAAGCTGTAATTATGCTTCAAAAGGAATTTGCTGAACGGCTGGTAGCTGCTCCAAGAACAAAGGAGTACGGGATACTAACAGTTGCAAATGAATTAGTTGCAAATTCAAAATTATGCTTTAATGTTTCAAATAGCTGTTTTTTTCCGAAACCTAAAGTAACTTCTTCAGTTGTTGAAATTAATTTTATTGAAAATCAATTAGGGAACAAGGAATTTAATTTAATAATGAAAGTAGTAAAAGCTGCTTTTAATCAAAGAAGGAAAACGATGAGGAACTCTTTACGACAATTTTTTGAAACGGAAATCAAATTTAATATTGATGATTTTATAAATTTAATTGATGAAGAAATTAGAGAATATTTTACAAAACGTCCGGAAGAATTAACAAAAGACCAATTCATAAAATTAAGTAGTTTAATTTATTCATATAAGAAAGATGACAAAAGTTTTTAAAGAACTGAAAAGCAATTTAATTAGTACTGATTTTTATATAATTTCAATAGTTTTAATAAACTTTATCTTTACTATTGCCCTTTTTTCGAGTATCCAAGCTCCTTTACTTATCATTACTTCAAATATAGGGATTTTGACGATTATTGCTTTTACATCAACAAACAAATTTACAGAAATATTAAAATCACGGCTGCTTTTAGTTAAATTGCTGTATATTCTTCCGATTGTATTCATTATCTATGACCAAACCCAGATTTTCATTAGAATTATCAATCCACATCTTTACGATGACATTTTAATCGGATGGGATTTATATATTTTCGGTTTTAATCCAAATGATGCAATTGAAATTCTTTATAATCCCTGGCTTACTGAGTTTCTTCAGTTTTCATATATGACATTTTTCTTAATGCCAGTTGCTCATTGCATTGAAATGTATCTAAGCAAAAGATACGATGAATTCGATAGTGTTGCCCGACTAATTGCATTTGCATTTTTCTTTTCATATCTATTATATTATTTTATGCCAGCAATTGGACCGCGATTTACTTTATACGATTTTCAAAATCTTTCTAAGGAAATACCCGGAGTATGGCTTGCTGATACTTTCAGGCATATAATCAATTCTGGCGGTGGAATAATTGATAATGGAATAAATCCGGCACTTTTAATTAACCGCGACTGTATGCCAAGCGGACACACTATGATGACTATTGCAAATCTCTATCTTGCCTGGAAAAATCGTTCTAAACTACGCTTTCTGTTCTATATTTTTGGAGTTAGTTTAATTTTTTCCACTGTTTATCTTCGTTATCACTATGTAGTTGATTTGTTTGCTGGTGCAATATTTGCAATCATTGCAATTTTCCTTGAGCCAAAAGTTAACAAACTGATTACGGGAAAATTTAAGAAATTAACATTTTGAAATACTTGATAAAGCATTTGCTTAATCAGGGAGTTCAGAATGGAAAACATTTACTAAATAATACAATCTCTGGCGGGATATTTTTTTTATATTGTCTTTGAACTGTAATTTCAGAACTCCAGACCCCATAACGAAAATAAAGGAGTTATAAGATTTGCCTCGTAA
>CAZCLJ010000296.1:0-5504 GCA_964499465.1 uncultured Hyphomicrobiales bacterium | reverse complement strand
ATTTGTAATGCACTACTACTCTATATTTACTTAATTTTATCAACTAGGAAAGTTGAGTGATTAATGATTAATGATTAATGATTAATGATTAGTGATTAATGATTAGTGATTAATGATTAATGATTAATGGTTTTTGGTTATTAGTAATGGTTTTTGGTATTTATTAAGATGTTATCTTTGTTTTAGATGAAAATTGTAAAAATTAAAAATGATATTTCCCAATTAACAATTAATAATTAACAATTCCTAATTCCTTGTTCCAATAAACAATCTTATAAGAACTTTATAAATTGTTTTGAAAGTTCTTAGATTATGATTTCAGAAATTTTTATTATTTTTGTAATTAAGCTATTGCACCCGTAGCTCAACTGGACAGAGCATCTGACTTCGGATCAGAAGGTTTAGGGTTCGAATCCCTACGGGTGTACTATAATTCTGAATATCAGAACTCCTCACCCCATAGCGAAAATAAAGGAGATAGAAAGGTTGCCTCGTAAATAACAATTTCGCAGTTAGCAAATATTATCTTATTAGCTATTTGTCATTGGTCATTAGTTTGTAACTACTAATAACCAATGACTAATAACGAATGACCTATTGAAAATATTTACATTCAAATTTAACTTCTTATAATAAAAAATGCGAAACAACAAACTACGAGGCATCAGGAGTTCTGATATTATCAACAATTAGGGTGCTAATACCTCTTTATATTATTATAGTATGCTCATTTAAACGATTTTATTTCAAAAAAAAGAAAATCAATTTTCAAAGTATTAATAATTACCCAAATATTTTCCTTGTTTTAAATGCTTTTGGTTCTATTTCCTTGTATTTTGAACTTATTTATTCCCTAAATATAAAACTAATACAAAAAAATATTTGAAAAAAAGAAAAATATTAAGTATATTAGCATTTTAAAAAATAAACTTTCCTTAATTTAACAAGGGCTTAGATAGTTAAATGGACAATTCAGTTTTCAAATTAATTTCAGAAATGACTAAAGCTGAAAAGGAGTATTTTACAAAATACAGAAAAGTATTTAAAGAAAGCTCTGATTCAAATTACTTTTATTTATATGAACAAATAAATAAAAAAGGGACTTTTTTCCTTGATGATATAAAAAATAAGCAGTCTGGTAGCTCTTTAATTAAAAATATTTCTTCTGAAAAAAATAGATTATTAGAAAAAATACTTCTGAGTTTAATTAATTATAAATTCGTTGGTTCACATAGCTGGCAGATTCAAAAAGATTTGCAGTTCATTCAAATTCTCATCGAAAAGGAATTAATTGAAAAAGCTGAAAAAATAATAAAAAGAATAAAACTTCTTGCATATCAACACGAAGAGTTTGAATTTATACTTCTTATTATTTCACTTGAAATGCAACTTTGCTTTAAAAATTGCTTTATTCTGGATTACGAAAAATTTAAAGAATTAATTGAAGAAAGAAAAAAAATCAATGAAATCATTGATAATATCAACTTTTTATTATTAATTAAATCAGAATTGCAGATTTACCAGTTTAATGAAAGTACTATGTATTTTAATAATAACCACTTTATGAAAATATATGGGCACACGTCGCAAATTTCTGAAGAGCAGATATTAAGCAATAAAGCTAAAAAAGTTTGGTTATATATTAATAATATTATTGACTTTATGCAAAATGACCATAAAATGGGTTATCAAGCTAATAATCAGCAATACGAGCTTTACAAATCAAATCCTATGTTCTTTACAAAAGGTGAGTATTTACAACTTATCAACAATTTCTTATATAGCTGCGCCTTAACAAAAAATGAAAAAATGTTTAATATTTTGATTGATGAAATGTTAAACTTAAAAAATAATTCTAAACAAGAAGAGTTTTATATTACACAAACCCAATATCTTAGGACATTGGAGCTTTATCATCAACTCGGTAAGTATAACGAAGCCGAAAAATTAGCAACGCAGGCAGAAATTTTTATTAAAAATATAAAGAATCTTGAAAATACTTATTTAATCAGATACCTCCAATTACTTATAATTCGTGCCTATATTGAAAATAAAAATTTTAAAGATGCAATACTTATCTCTCAAATCCGCTATAAGACAAGGGGTTATGAGTTTAATAGCTCAATGTACAAGCTATTTGAATTTATTGCGCATTACAAATTGGGCAACGCTGATAACTTACTCTATTCTGTTAATTCCTGGGCAAAAACTATTCAAGGCAAAAGGAAACAATTTCTTATCGAAAAAGTGCTAATTCGTTTTTTCCGTAGCTCCTGCAATAAAGCTGATAACGATGAGAGAAAGCATTTACTTATTAATGTTATTAAACAGCTTAAAGGATTAGAAGAAAATGAATTTAAATACTACATTAATTTATTTTTTGACTTCACTGCCTGGTTTGAAAAAGAATTAAATGAATTAAATTAAAAATTGTATTTTTGCATTGTTGAATTTCTTTAGTTTTCTGTCAATTCGTTGAAGAAAAATAAAGATGGATAGTTATGCTATATTATCAATTATTAATAAAATGAAATATTAATTCAATAACAAACAAAGTAATTGAAGAAACATTTGTAATGCTAAGAAAACTTTTTATAACAATTATCTTCATTAGTGCATATTTACAGGTATATTCACAAGGATTTGACTGGCAGTATTCTTCGCGTTATCCTGTCGATGCACCAACTCTTTTTGGAGGTCTCAGTTTTGCTTATAACCATTCAATTCATAGCGCTGATATTGATTTAAGAGAATATTTTGTTTATTGCTGCGAATTCAAAGAAGGAACAGGAAACGGCATTTCAGTCGGTTCTAATTTTGAATACTGGCAATCCGGCAACTATTCATTTTTTTTAGCATTAAATTTTAAAAATCAGTCTGCATCGTTTTTTAAAACTGAAAGATTACCCCGATTATACGATACTCTCATTACTCAATACGAACTTAATAACACTGTTACATCTTTTTCAATCGAAACCGGTGCAAAATATAGACTATTTAAATCACACTTCCACGTTGCTGCTTCTTTACTTTTTACTTATATTTTTAACATTGAGAACAAATACACTGAAACTGTTTTAGAGCCAAAAGACTTTCCATGGCGCCAAAGAGAAATCAGCACAGGTAATATATCCGGCTTAAATAAGTTCAATATTTATCCTAATTTAAGATTAGGTTACGACTGGAGTTTCGATTTAAACTGGTATGCTACTCCGTATGTTCAAGTAAATGTTCCACTTTTTGATATGGCTAACAATAAAAAATGGAGAACTTCTGTTTTTGAATTTGGTGTTATTTTACTAAAAGGAATTAATTAATTATTTATGAATGAAAATATAAAAGTAATCAAGGTTAATGATTATATATCATTAAAACAGATTGAAATGATTGATGCTAATGATATGTTTACAACAATAGATACTCAAAGAAATTATTTAGGCACTTGGCTTCCTTTCGTTAGTTATACAAAAAGTATTGAAAATACAAAAGATTTTATAAATAAAATTGAAAATACTCCAGATGAAGAAAAAGAATATATTTTTGTTATTAAGTATAGTTCTGAATTCGCTGGACTTATTGGTTTCAAAGCCACCGATAAATTAAATAAAAAGAGTGAAATTGGTTATTGGCTATCAGAAAGTTTCCAGAAAAAAGGTATAATCACACAGTCAGTTAAATCTTTGATTGATTTTGCATTTAACGAATTAGAAATTAATAGAATCCAAATAAAATGCGCTGTTGCCAATATTCCGAGCAGAAGTATTCCAATCAGATTAGGATTTGAATTTGAAGGTATTGAACGTGATGGCGAATTACTGTCCGATAATTTATTTACTGATATTGAAGTATATAGCTTATTACGTAGCGATGTAAGAAATTGGTAAATATAAATATGGCTCAATATTGGAAATAAAGGTGTTAGGAGATATGCATAGCAGAGATTCTTCACTTGTCATTCTGACGGATGTCAGAATCTATCTTAAAAAATGATTTCATAGGTCATTAGTCATTAGTATTTTCAGAACTCCTGACTCCATAACGAAAATAAAAGAGTTAGGAGATTTGCCTCGTTAAGAACAATTGCTCAGTTAGTAAATATCTTTCTATTAGTTAATGGTCATTAGTCATTTGTCATTAGTTTGTAACTACTAATAACGAATGACGAATAACTAATGACCTATTGGAAATACTCATATTAAAATTTAACTTCTTATTATATAATATGCGAAATACCAAACTACGAGGCATCAGGAGTTCTGATTTTACTAACAACTAATGACCAATGACTAATAACTAAAATATTCCTTTGTCCATTCTCTTTAGAGAAAAAAGATGAATTCTGAAATCCGTCAGAAAGACTAACTACGATGAGTCAAAAGTTCTGAAGTTGGTAATAAAATGATTTATTCAGAAATTATTACTTTTCCTTTACTTATTTTTCCTTTATCAAACATTAATTCATAAAAATAAAATCCGCTAATCAAATTTCCTTTATAGAGAATGACACTATTATTAGAAATTTCAGTTTTTGCCTCAACTTCAACACCATAAATATTGAATAGTTTTAAACCATTAATTTTTAAGTTATTTGGTATTGAGAAAGTAATATAATTATTGAAAGGATTAGGAAAAGCATTTAAAGAATAATCATCATTGATTTCTTCAACACCATCAATAATTTTTTGCCCGGCAAGAATTTGTTCATCGGGAGATTGGTTTAAAGCAAAATCTTTTATAATAAAATAAGAAGCATCGATAGGAACATCTAATCTAGCCCAACCATAGTAATAATGCTCATCAATATTTAATCTTAATGCTAAGTATTTATCTTCAACTCCTCGCCACTTTCCTCTTGTTCCATTATCATTTAAAACGCTCATACCATTTTCCCATAATGAATTATTAGGGACTTCTCCAATTGCATCATTAAAATTTAATGCTAAAGGATAAGAAGAAGCCTTTAACACTTCTCCACTATAACTGCTTCCTATGAAACCAGTATAAAACTCAACTACTTTACCTATATTACCACCGGGCTGAAAATTCCTAATTTCAAAATCATTGGTTCCATCTTGATTCAAATCAATAAAATATGAACCATATTCATCAACAACAGCGCTATCCGGTTCAACATTAAAGTAAAGTATTTGTGCATTTGAACTTTGCAATACTATACCCAAAAAAAAGAATAAAGAAATTATTTGTTTCATTTTACTACTCATAAATTATTTATAAATATTAATTACTATATATAGACAAATCAACTATAAATATAGTTACAAAATTAAAAAAAAATTAAAATTTTTAATGAAAGATTAGTTTCAGAACTCCTGACCCCATAATGAAAATAAAGGAGTTAGAAAGGTTGCCTCGTAAAGAATAATTGCGCAGTTTATAGCAAAAAGTTGTCATTCTGAACGAAGTGAAGAATCTCAAGTTTCGTGGTAGCAATGACTTGTGAGATTCTTCACTTCGTTCCTAATGAACAACTTCGGATTTTTTAA
>CAZCLJ010000295.1:0-5521 GCA_964499465.1 uncultured Hyphomicrobiales bacterium | reverse complement strand
TTTCTACAAACAGGAAGCAACTACGTTGCTTTTTCTTGCACTTTGCGAAAGTTTCCCAACTTTCGTAAAGTTTTGTGGGATAAAAGTAAAGATGTCATTGGTAACGAAGTGAAGGATCCAGAGGATAGTGGTTTAAAGAATTTTTTCTGGATTCTTCACTTCGTTCCTAATGAACCACTTTGGCTTTTTAAGCACGTAACTATATGTAATACATATAATTATAATGAATTAATGTGTAAGAGGAAGTCATCGGATGACTGGCAGTCATCCGATGACTAAAAGTTCATTTTCTCAAAAGTAAACGTCTTCGTTTATATTCGCCTCAGAATGACTGTATAAAGTGATGTCATCTCCCTTTAAATAAAGGTCTTGCTTTATCTTGGGGCTCGAAGTGACGGGACTGCAAGTAATAAGCTACGAGGCACAAGGAGTTCTGAAATTCTACTTCTTATTTTAAAAAAATTGAAACAGAAATGAAATGTTTAGAATATTATAAAAGGAATAGGTTTTTATTTAAAAAAATATTTTCATAGTAACTTATTTTATATTAATTTGTCTTTAAGTATATAAATACATTAATTCTGGAAAAAGAGATGAGAAAATTATACTTATTTATTATTCTGCTATTGCTGGGATTTTCTAACTTAGATGCCCAAGATGAAGATATCAAAGGAACTGATTTCTGGTTAACTTTCCCACCAAATTATCATAATAATAAATATATTGAAAATGCTAATGATATGCAAAAATATGGAGATTCCTTATATCTGTTTATTGTAGCAGATGTTCCTACCAATGGGACAATCGTTTATCGTGATAGTTTAGGGCGCGAATATACCCATAATTTTTCAATCACTAATCCAGACGAAGTATATTCGTTTAAGGTATGTTACTTTAATTTTGAATTAGTCGGCTTTAATGATTCAGGACAGCCATTTAAACGAAATCAATGTGAAAGGGTTGCAAAACAATCCTTTCATATAATGACCGATAATGAGGTTATTGCGTATGGTCACAGTCAGGCGCAAATGACAAGTGATGCATTTATGGTATTTCCAACTGACATATTAGGAAACGACTATTTAATTATGGCATATAGCAGCGATATTGCAGTTGGTGGAAACTCGAAGACTCCTTCTCAATTCGCAATAGTTGCAGCTGAAGATAGCACAATGGTGCATATAGAACCAACATCACCAACTTATGCAAACGGGTATGGAACGCAGGATATTACATTAAACAAGGGAGAAGTTTATTTAGTCCAGGCAAAAGTTTCCGGTGGAATATCCTATTCTGATTTAACTGGCACTGCTGTTCAATCGTCAAAACCTATAGCAGTATTTGCTGGACATCAAAGAGTAACTGTTCCGCTTAATGTTGGCGCTTCAAGAGATTTCCTTATTTCTCAAATGACCCCAGTAAAAACTTGGGGAAAGAATTCATTTATTACTCCGTTTGTTACTCCACCTAACGTTACACCTTTAGGAACTGATTTATTCAGAGTTCTGGCTGCTTATGACTCAACCGTAGTTTATATTAATGGGCAAATGACTGTAACTTTAGAGAAAGGTGAATTTTACGAAGGAGCTTTAACCCAAGCTGCTTATATATCTGCAAACTCTCCAATTCTTGTTGCTCAGTTTAAAAAAACCTCACAAAGTTATCAAGGAGAATTAAATTTAAGCGACCCTTTCTTTGTTGTTATTCCACCAAAGGAACAGTTTATAACTTCTTATTTGGTGATGAATACACAAGCTTATGAGTATGATGAAAATTTAAATAGTTATAAAAAGATTTACCTTGAACATTATATAACTATTGTTGCACCGGAATCTATTACAAATTCAGTTATTCTTGATGGAGTGGCAATTCAAAGTAGTTTATTTCAAAGAATTTCTAATTCTGATTATTATTTTGCTAACATACCTGTTACCGAAGGGCAGCATTCTGTTAATTCAATTACTGAATTCGGTCTCATTATTTATGGCTATGGGTATGCTAATTCTTATGGTTATGCTGGTGGACTTAGCTTTAAACCACACGACTTTAAGTCGCCGGAAATCATTTCAAATATTAATTGCTTCGAAATAAATGGTGCAATTACTGATTCAGCAATGCATGATTCAGGAGTGATTAGCATAAGCGTGCCAGAGAACGAAAAAGTTAATACTGAAGTATTGCTTAACAAATTCACTGAATTTCAGAAAATTATTCTTTTTTCTGCCCGTTTGATTGACAAATATCAAGATGGAAAATTTAAAATAAAAGTTGTGGATTCAATGAAGTTAGAATCTAACAAAACTATTGAAATTCCCGGCTTCACACTGAAAAATGAACTTCAAGTTGATGAGACAATTCCGTTTAGTGACTACATTGGAAAAATTAATAACGAATACTGTATTGATATCCCAATTAAAAATTATGGGAAATTCGAGCAAACAATTGACACTATTAACTTAAACTATCCCGAACAATTTAGAATAACAAGTCCTTTACCGCTAAAAATTGCAGCTGGCAAAGTTGGAAATTTACGTCTTTGCTTTTTATCGGAATTCGATTCTACTTATGTCGATTCTATAGTAATTGCAAATGATTGCGCCCAGCGAAATATTTTAAATTTTAAATTTGGAACACAACCAGATAAGAATGCTCCTCAATCAAAAACAAATTACGACCCTTGCTTTGAATACTCTGAAGTAGTATTTTACGATTCATTAATTTACGATTATGGTTTAAAGGAAGTAGAAGTCGAACAATTAATAAATTGCAGAGCTGATTTTAAATTCATTAGTTCCGATGAAATTAAATTAAAAATTACAGTTTCAGACTTGTATCAAGATGCAATTTATAAGCTAATAGCCATTGACTCAATGGACAATCGAACAACTTTAACAGATACAATACCAGGATTTACAATTTCCAGTCCCTTATTTGCTCCTAATAATAATATGGATTATGTGGATTGTTCTATCGGTGGCTTGTATTGTGATAGTATTCAGTTTTTCAATTATGGTCTGAAACCAATATCAATAAACGATGCTTTAATGTCACAAAATGTATATTTCTCAATTCCGCAATCTCAGTTTCCACTTGTTATAAATCCGCAGGAGACAAAAATATTAGAAGTATGCTTTAGTCCAATCAATACAATAATCAAGAATTACTACGATACATTAAATTTGACAATGAATTGTATTGATAAACAAATTAATTTAAGTGGAGATAGCAAACCGGTTTTTTATGAAGGAGAAACGAATTGTAATGTTCCAATCGAAATCACAAGTTTCGGCTTACCTTCAAAATCATATATTGGCACTGCTTATCCAAATCCTACTAATAGTATAATTACGTTAGATTTCGGTTTAGCCAAAAATGAAAATGTAGAAATAAATATTTATGATATATATGGCGAATTATTAAAACAGGAATTTTTAAGCAATTATTCTGCTGGATTTTATTCATATTTTATTAATGTTGAAAATCTTCCACAAGGACAGTATTTAATTCAGTTAAAATTAGGTTTTGACTCATATTTTGCAAAATTTATGAAATTTTAATGAAAAAAAGTTAATAAAAGTAAAACAAATTTGAGGAAAATACGTTAATATTAAACGAAGTAATAAAATTTGCATATTGGAGAAGCAAAAATGCGTAAATACTTAATAATAGCACTTTGTGTTTTTATCGGAATATCAATAGGGGTTTATATACAGCCATTAGTGTCCGGTGATAATATTTTTAAGCAGGTAAAGAAATTCGACCAGGTGTTACAGACCGCTTATAAGAACTACGTTGAGGAAGTGGATTCGCAGCAACTCGTAGAAGCTGCTATCAAAGGAATGTTAAATGAGTTGGACGTTCATTCAGTTTATATAAATGCTGAGGAGATGAAGAGAGTCAATGAAGATTTCCAGGGCAGTTTTGATGGCATCGGTGTTGAGTTCGATGTATTGGAAGATACATTAACAGTAATTGCACCAATTGCTGGTGGTCCGAGTGAAGCACTTGGCATCCAATCAGGAGATAAAATTGTTAAAATAGATGGGGAAAATGCAGTCGGAATTGCACGTTCTGAAGTACCAAAAAAATTGAAAGGTCCCAAAGGAACAGTAGTTGAATTGGAGATTTATCGCTCTGGCGAAAAGGATTTGTTAAACTTTGCAATAACCCGCGATAAGATTCCACTTTATACTGTTGATGCCTATTATATGATTGAAGGCACCGATATTGGATATGCTCAGGTGAACAGATTTGCGCAAACAACAATGGAAGAATTGCATAAAGCTCTTCTTGCTCTTAAAGAACAAGGAATGAAGAAGATTATGCTTGACTTGCGCGGGAATCCCGGTGGCTATTTAAATCAGGCATTTAATATGGCAGACGAATTTGTCGGCGCTGGTGATACAATTGTTTATACAAAAGGACGATTCAGCCAATTTGATGAATATTATATTGGAAGAAGTGGCAGTCAATTTGAAAAAATGCCTCTCATCGTTTTAATTAATGCCGGCTCAGCTTCTGCAAGCGAAATCGTTTCCGGCTCAATTCAGGATTTAGACAGAGGACTCATTGTAGGCGAAACTTCTTATGGCAAAGGTTTAGTTCAACGTCAGTATACTCTTGAAGATGGCTCGGCGTATAGAATAACTATTGCCAAATATTACACTCCTTCAGGAAGATGTATTCAAAGACCATATAAAGACAAAGATAAATATCGTCATTTGGTAGGGCGCCTTGAACTTGAAGAAGGTTCTTATATCAACAATGCAATAAAGAAAATTAAAGACCAGGTCGTTAAAATCAATGCTGAAGCTAAAGAAAAAGACACTATTGATATAAATTCTTTACCTCTTTACAAAACACGCAATGGTAGAACTGTTTTCGGCGGTGGTGGAGTTACTCCGGACTATATTATAAAATCTGATACGATTAACAAGATGAGCATTGAAATTCGCAGAAAAAATCTTTTCAACGAATTTACCGATAAATTTATGCATAGCAACGAAGGTGCTAATATCAAAAAGAAATATCAGGATAATTATTCCGATTTTTACTTGCATTTCGACGTTGATAAGCAAATGATTAAATCCTTTAAAGAACTTGCTGTTGCAAAAGGAATTGAATGGGACGAAGAGCTTTATAAAATTGATGAAGATTATATTACGATTTCAATAAAAGCATTCATTGCAAGGGTCCTTTGGGATAGGAACAAAATGCTTCAAATTTACAGTCAGGTCGATAAGCAATTAAATAAAGCTATTGAACTTTTCCCAGATGCTGAAAAAATTACAAAGAACAAGTTCTAATAAAATTTGATATAAAAGTAAAAAACCTTCTATTATTTGTAAATATTAGAAGGTTTTTTTTTTGACTCAAAATAAATAATTCATCCGATGACTGATACCAAACCGCTAACAAAAATGGTAATATAATCTGTCATTCTGAAGCGAATATAAACGAAGACGCTTACTTTTAAGAAAATGAACTAAATAAGAAGCAAGCCATACGATCAACAAGTTGA
>CAZCLJ010000294.1:0-5525 GCA_964499465.1 uncultured Hyphomicrobiales bacterium | reverse complement strand
AAAAAGGTATTTTTACTATTAAAAGATGTTGTTTATTTTTTTGGAGTGAAGTTTTCTTTTGATAAATACGAGATTTATTTCACCCCACCCGTAGGGATTAAATTAATGATAAATGATAATTAGGTTATTGGGTTATTAGGTTATTTATCTTTATGTAAAAAAAATATCCCGATAGGGATTATATATTTGTAGTAGGAATTATCCTTGACTATGCTTATCCCGATAGGGATTAAATTAATGATAAATGATAAATTGTTAATTGTTAATTATAAGAAAAAAATATCCCGTAGGGATTATATATTTGTAGTAGGAATTATCCTTGACTATGTTTATCCCGTAGGGATTAAATATTAAGAGAACATTCGCAAAGTTTGGGAAACTTGTTCTAAAGAGTGAAGAGGAAGTCATGCTATCAACTTGTTGATAGTATGACTGGTAAAGCATTGTAAAAATATTGATTAGATTCATTTATAATTAATTATTAAAAAAGTTTAAAAGATGAAAACCAGATATGAACAATACGTAGAAAAGCAAATGGAAGACCCTGAATTTAGAGCTTATTATATTCTTTCAAGAGAAAAATCAAAACTTGAATTTATGCTTGCAGATTTAGAACAGGAAATAGATACAAATTTTGAAAAAAAGCAAATTCAAAAAAGAGTAAAAAGCATAAGCAGATATGTAAGAAAAATTGGAATGAATTAATTAGAATCATGCTTATAAGTAGTTCTTAAAATATACTTCTAAAATTTGCAATGAACTACTTTCTTATATTAGAAAAGTTCTTGTTTTTCAGTTGATTTTAAAAATTCTTAAAAATATAATTATGAAACAAATAAAAATATATATTTTAATAATAACTTTGCTTTTTGTAGGCACAAGCGATGCTTTTCCTCAACAGGCGAAAAGTGCGGTTAAACTTGCAAGGGTAAAGTATTCCGGTGGTGGCGACTGGTATAACGACCAATCTGCCGAAGTAAACCTTTTAAGCTTCGTTGCAAAAAATACTAACATCAACGTTTCGCCTGTTTACGAGTGGGTTGACTTGGCAAGCGATAATCTTTTTAATTATCCACTGATTTTTATTACCGGGCATGGAAATGTGAATTTCAGTGAAAATGAAGTTCGCAGATTACGGGCATATTTGGAAAATGGCGGTTTCCTTTATATTGATGACGACTATGGTTTAGACGAATTTATCAGAAAGCAGATGAAACGCGTGTTTCCAGAACAGGATTTCGTTGAGTTGCCATTTAATCACGAAATATATAGCATTCATTATAAATTTCCTAATGGTATGCCTAAAACTCACGAACACGACAAGAAAGCCCCTCGCGGATATGGACTTTTTCATAATTCCAGATTATGCGTCTTTTTCACTTTTGAAACCAATCCAAGTGACGGCTGGACAGACCCTGATGTTCATAACGACCCTCTCGAAAAACGGGAGGAAGCTTTCAAAATTGGCACTAACATTATTGTTTGGGCTTTAACAAGGTAAAAATATGCAAGACTACAATAAATCATACAGCGAAATAATTAAACGCATTAATTCAACACGAAAAAAAGAAGCTAATCTTGAGTTCGTAACTGCGGTAATGAAATTTTTTGCAATTACGGCGATTGCTCTGCTTCTAATATCAACGATTGAATTTATATTCAACGGTAGTGAGACTTTCAGAACAACGCTTGCCGGAATCTTAGCACTGCTCATTGTTACTTCTATTGGAACTTTGCTCGCAGCCCCACTTGCAAAAATTACCGGCTACAAAGGCGTTCAATCGGAAGAGCAGGTTGCACTCCGTATTGGTGATAAATACCCAGATTTAAAAGATAAACTTTGCAACTCAATTCAACTCGTTGCTTCTTTGGGAAATCAGGTCGGAACTTCATCTGCTCTTTCTGTTGCTGCTTTTAATGAAGTTTCAAATCTATCACGAGATAAAAATTTTGATGAAATTATTGATAAAAAGGATTTTAAAAAGACACTGCTTTTTTTCTTAATATCTTCAATTATTGTCAGTTCTATTTTTTTAATTTTTCAAACATCTATTGGAAATGCTTTTAATCGTATTGTGAATTACAACGAATCCTATCTTCCACCAGCACCATTTTCCTTGGAAATATCACCTATTGATGCAAGTATTTTGCGTGGTCAAATCGCTACAATTTCTGTAAAAGCAAAAGGAACTGCTCCGGGATTTGTAACTCTTTACCTTAAAGAAGATAGACAGGAAAATTATGATTCTTATAAACTTAAGCCAGATTCAAATAATTGCTTTGTCTATACAATTCCGGCACTTAAAAATTCGATTGAATTTTATGCTGAAGCCGATTGGCTTGATTCAAAAGTAGTAACAAATCACGGCAGAATAAAAGTAGTCGACAAACCGGAAATCCGGGCAATTAATGGCAGAATAAATTATCCGGGCTATACCCGACTTGCTCCAACAAATTTCACAGAGCAAAATGCGGATTTATCTGCTCTGCGTGGTTCTAATATTCACATTAATTTACTTTCAAATAAAGAATTAAGCAAAGCTGAAATAATTATCGAAAAGCTAAATACCAAACAAATTAAAACTGATTCAATTGCTACTCATACCGATAGCATCGCGCTGCCGATGACTGTTGATGGACGCAAGGCATTGGGTAGTTTTTCACTTTCAGCAACACTTAATTATTATTTTAGAATAACCGACAAAGAAGGTGAGCAAAGTGTAAATCCAGTGAAATACACTGCTCTTGCTCTTTCTGATGATTACCCTACTATTACTTTAATAGACCCAACAAGCGAAGTATCTTTAACGGAAAAAGCTGTTCTGCCAGTAAAAGTAGGTATTTCAGATGATTATGGTTTTTCTCAACTTTTACTGCATTATCGTCTTTCTGATTCAAAATATGCTCCACCAGACGAAAAATTCAGAAGCAATAAAGTTCCAATTTATTCAAGTGATTTATCAGCAGAAGTGAATTATTTATGGGATTTGAATTTGCTCGGCATTTCGCCAGAAGATAAATTTGAATTTTACTTTGAAATTTTTGATAATGACATTGTTACAGGTCCAAAATCTGCAAAAACACGTGTTTTGACAGCACGACTTCCTTCGCTTGAAGAAGTATTTAAAGAAGTTGACAAAGGACACGAAACAGTTGAAAAAGACCTCGAAAATACTTTGAAAAAAGCAGAAGAAATCAAGAAAGACATGGAAGAGCTAAACAGGGAAATGCTCAAAGACCCTAAGAAAAAGGATTTGGATTGGAAGGAAAAGAAAAAATTAGAAGACATTGTAAAAAAACAAGAAGATTTGAAAAACAAACTTGCAGATGTCCAGCAGAATATTCAGGACATTACAAAGAAACTTGAAGAAAATCAGGCAATGTCCCCTGAAACATTGCAAAAGTATATGGAATTGCAGCAGCTTTTGAAGGAAGTAAATTCTGCTGATTTACAAAAACTCCAGGAACGTATGCAGGAAGCGATGAAGCAATTAACTCCCGAGCAAATCCAAAAGGCAATGAAGGAAACTAAATTCGACGAAGACCAGTTCCGCAAAGGTTTAGAAAGAAGTATTAAAATACTAAAAAGATTACAAGCCGAACAAAAAGTCGATGCCTTGCAAAAGCGCGCTGAAGAACTTTTGAAAAAACAGGAAGATTTGGAAAAGAAAACTGAAAATGCTAATCCAAATGACCAAAACAAACGAAATGAACTTGCTCAGGAACAAAGCCATTTACAAGATGATTTACAGGATTTGGCTAAAGAATTAAAAGATTTAGAAGATTTAATGAAAGAAATTGGCGATAATATGCCAATGAAAGAATTGGAGCAGGCAAAACAGGAGCTAAATCAGGAACAGACAAATTCTGAGATGCAAAAGTCCGAGCAAAATATGAAAAATGGCGATTTAAGTCAATCTCAGAAATCTCAGCAAAAAGCAAGTAAGAATTTGAAAAACTTTGCTCAAAGTATGATGTCTTTGAAACAGGCAATGGAGGACAAAGTTAGCAAAGAAGCTCAACGAAAGCTTCAGCAAGCAATGATGAATCTCCTCGAACTTTCTGAACAACAGGAGAATTTGCAGAAATCTACACAAAATGCAACGCCAAACTCTGTTCAAATGCCAAAACTCGCAGAAACGCAATCAGAAATCCTTGAAGCAATTGCTAACGTTACCAATATGATGGTTGAACTTTCGCAGAAAACATTTGCTGTTACTCCTGAAATGGGAAAACACCTCGGCGATGCTATGCAAAGTATGCAATCCGCTATACAAGATATGTCTAACCGCTCCACTCAGAAAGCATCACAGGAACAAGCTCAGGCAATGGCTTCGATGAACGCTGCTGCTATGGAAATGCAATCAATGCTATCCACAATGCAGCAAAGTGGTGGCTCCTGCTCCAATCCAAGTGGAAAACCTGGTCCGGGTAGCGGTGGCTCAAGTTTTATGGATGGATTACAGCAACTTTCTCAACAGCAGCAAGGAATAAATCAGGCAATGCAGCAACTTGGTCAAGGTGGGCAGCTTAGTCCCGAACAGCAGGCACAGGTTGGACGTCTTGCTCAGGCACAGGGACAAGCACAAAAAACTGCCGAAGAACTTGCCGCCGAGCAAAAGCAAATCACTGATGGAAACAGGAAAGGACTTGGTGATTTAGATAAAATTGCTCAGGAAATGAAAGAAGTGGTTAAAGATATGGAATCCGGAAATATTACTCCTGAAACTATGAAAAGACAGGAGCGTATTCTTTCGAGATTGCTTGATGCGACTCGCTCAGTTCACGACAGAGATTACGAAAAGAAACGCGAATCGAATACAGGGGAAAATATAATCAGGCAAAGTCCGAACAATTTTGATTTATCAACTCAGGAGGGACGCACTCAGGCGTTGCGTGCAATGATTCGCTCTATTCAAAAGAACTATAGCACTGATTATGAAATTCTTATTCGCCAGTATTTTGAGCAGTTGCAAAATAATAATGAAAAAATAAATCAATAAAGAAAGAGTGTTATGAATGAAAAAAATGACTTTAGAATAGTGTTCGTTTCTGTTGAAACATTAAACGAAGCTAAGCAAATTGCAAGGATTCTTGTTTCTGAAAAGCTTGCTGCCTGCTGCTCTATTTCTCAAAACAATTACTCTTATTTTGCATGGCAGGGGGCTTTACAGGAGCGGCTTGAATGTCAAATGTTTATTAAAACAAAGAACGATAAATTCGAAGCATTACTTGAACGTATTGCAGAAATTCACCCTGACGAAGTCCCTGAAATTATTGCTATTCCTGTTGTGGACGGTTACGAACCTTATTTGAACTGGATGGAACAGGTTTTGAGCGAGGATAATTGTTAATGATTAATGATTAATGATTAATGATTAATGATTAATGGTTAATGATTAATGGTTTATGGTTTTCGATAATTTCGTCATTCGTCATTGGTTATTGGGTTATTGGAAACTGGTAATTAGGAATTAGGAATTAGGAATTAGGAATTGGTTATTCGTTGTTAGTAAAAATACTAA
>CAZCLJ010000293.1:0-5539 GCA_964499465.1 uncultured Hyphomicrobiales bacterium | reverse complement strand
TTTTTTGAAAATATATTAAATAATATTACGTAAAATTGGGAGAGTTAGAGTTTAATTTCTTATAATAAAAAATGCGAAACAACAAACTACTTGGCATCAGGAGTTATTAAGTTATTAAGTTATTGAGTTATATGTTTGTTTAAAGAATCATAATATAACCCAATAACCCAATAACCCAATAACCTAATAACCCAAAAACCTAATAACCTAATAACCCAATAACCTAATAACCTAATAACCTAATAACCCAACAACCCAATAACCTAATAACCCAATAACCTAATAACCTAATAACCTAATAACCTAATAACCCAATAACCTTCTTTTATTAAAATTTTTCATATTATTTTGTATTTCTTTTGTAATTTGCTTTTTTAAAATTTAAATTAGGAGAAAATATGAAAAAAATTATTCTACTTCTCATCGTAGTATTGTTTATTTCAACAGCTTGCAGTGATGATAGCTCTTCACCAAGCAAGACCAAAGAGTTGTTTCCGGCAAAAATTGGAAATAAATGGAATTATTCCGTAACGACCAATGGAATTTATGTTAATAAGGTAAACGAAATAGTAAGCGACGAGGTAGTGAGTGATATCAGATGGTATAACCTTGCTTTAAATTCTCAAATTGTTATGCAATTAAGAAATGCAGACGATGGTATGCACGTATTATTTACTGACAGCAATTCTGTAAACAGAAAAGATGTTTTATTTTACAAATATCCTGTTACTGAACTTACTGAATATGATGCTGATGGAAATTATATAAAAATTGTTTCTCTTGATAAAGAAGTAACTGTTCCTGCTGGAACTTTTTCCTGTTATTATTATAATGTGGTTTATGCTGCTGATTCATCAAAATTTGAAGAGTATTTTGCTCCTGGTGTAGGAGTAGTCAAACTTGTCGAATACAAAGACAGTGTCGGTTTTAGGAAGCCAATAACCACAACACTACTTGAATCATACAGCTTGAAGTAATTATTAATGAAAACTCAAATCTCTGTTATTCTAATTAATTATAACAGCACTGATTATACTAAAAAGTGCATTGAATCTGTTTTTAAAGAAACTCAAAATAATTGCTTTGAAATTATTGTCATTGACAATAATTCTGAAATAAATAATTATAATGAATTAGAAGTTTTTTGCAGGCAGTTTGAAAAAGTTACTCTTTTCAGGAGTAAAATCAATCTCGGCTTTTCAGCAGGTAATATGCTTGGCAGCCAGTTTGCAAACGGGGATTTCCTTTATTTTCTAAATAACGATTGCATTTTAAAAAATGACAATCTTGAAATACTGCATAATTTTATGAAGACCTGTCCGGATGTAGCAATCTGCACCGGACAGATGTTTAATGGAAAAAATGATTTTAATTCTTCTTTTGGTTTCTTTCCGGATTTAAAATTTAAAATTTTTGGTAGAAAACTTCTGCACAAATTTAATCCCAAAAAATACCCTGACAGAGATATTCAATATAAATTACCAATTGAAGTTCCGTTTGTTACTGGCGCTGCAATGTTTATTGATAGGCGAAAATTCGCAGAAAGTGGTGGTTTCGATACAAATTTTTTCCTTTACTGCGAAGAAGAAGATATTGCTTTGAGGTTCAGAAAACTGAACTATAAAATATATTTGGTGCCTCAAGCTGAATTTATCCATTTCGGTGCAGGCAGCAATATTCAGAATTACGAGTTGTTAAAAGAATTTTACATATCATTTTGGTATTTTTTAAATAAACATTATAAATTCTCAGAAAGATGTATTTTAAAATTTCTTTATTTCCTGAAAAATATCAGAAAATTCTATAAAGGTAAAGATTACTTAAAAATTGCTCTCTTCATCTTAAAGAATCCCGGTTTCGAAAAATCATTAAGACACAAACAAAAACTTTCTTAAAATATTTATATTGAACTCCTTCCCAAGTTGAACTTGGGAAGGAAGATTTCTTTTTTGCTGTGCTTTAGCTCCTTTACTTTATGAATGAAGATTTAAAGCATAGCTTTTGTGAAAGTTGTCTTCCCAAGTGCAACTTGGGAAGAAGATAAAACAAAAACTTTCTTAAAATATTTATATTGAACTCCTTCCCAAGTTGAACTTGGGAAGGAAGATTTCTTTTTTGCTGTGCTTTAGCTCCTTTACTTTATGAATGAAGATTTAAAGCATAGCTTTTGTGAAAGTTGTCTTCCCAAGTGCAACTTGGGAAGAAGATAAAACAAAAACTTTCTTAAAATATTTGTAAGTTCTATTCGTTTTTAGCTTTTGATGAAAAAGGTATATAAAATATTGCTGGCTTACGTGCTGCTTATAATAATTCCAATTACTTTTATTGGAATTGATATAAGAGAGCATAAATGTAATAATACAGGGAAAAGGATTGTATCTTTTTATATACCAGTTAAATGCGACCACGCAAAAACTGATGAACAAAATACACATAGAATTGACTGCGAAGACGACTGCTGCAAAATCCACTCTGAGCAAAAAGATTTTTCACCTAACAGCAATTTCAAACAGACTAAATGCTGTGAAGACCGCACTTATCTTGTGAAAGTTCAATCTTCTGTAGTTTTTGAAAAAATAAAAAATCAGATTAATGTGCCTGTTAATACGATTTCAAAGCTATTTGAAGACATTTCTTTTTACTATAACAAAATTGAAAATAAAATTTCTAAATATACTGAAAACTACGACCCACCTATAAAAAGTATTATTCAGTTTATCGTAAAAACCTATTTCCAAAATTACTCTTCTGAGTTACCATCTCCAATTAAATAATTGTTAATTGTTAATTGTTAATTGTTATTGGTCATTAGTTATTAGTATTTTTCCTTTACGAATAACTTACTAACCTAATAACTAATGACTTAATTAACGAAAACCATAAACCATTAACAATTAATAATTAACAATTAATAATTAACAATTAATAATTAACAATTAACAATTAACAATTAACAATTAATTAAATAAATGGAGAAAAAATGAAAAAAAATATATATTTAGTATTAATAGTTTTTATACTATCATTCAGTTTTGCAAAAGCTGAATTAAGTGGAACTGTATTTGGAATTGATTCTGATGGAAAAAAAGCAGCACTTCCGAAAGCAACAGTTCAATGGCTAAACACTGGGATTGGCACTTTAACCGATTCCAAAGGACGCTTCAATATTGAAACAACTGACAAAACAAACAAGCTTGTCGTTTCTTACATCGGATATAAAAAAGATACAATACAAATTTCAAAGAATCAAAATAATATCGAAGTAAAACTTAAATCGGAATTAGAATTAGATGAAATTGAAATTGTTGGACATCAAGCTGGCAACACTGTATCTTATTCATCAATAGCAAAGACAGAGTCAATTACTTCACACGGCTTAAAGAAAGCCGCCTGTTGCAATCTTTCTGAAAGCTTTCAGACTAATCCGTCTGTTGACGTGGAATATTCTGATGCTATGTCGGGAGCAAAGCAAATCCAATTGCTCGGACTTCAGGGCAAATATGTGCAGATGCTCACAGACAAAATGCCTAATTTGCGCGGTATTGCTTCAATGTTCGGTCTAAGTTATGTTCCCGGACCTTGGATGGAATCAATCCAAATATCAAAAGGGGCTGCTTCCGTTGTAGAAGGTTATGAATCTATTAGCGGACAAATCAACGTTTCCTTTAAAAAAAATGCATCTGCTGAAGATTTTTATTCAAATATTTATACAAATCAGCAAGGAAAAATTGAAGGAAACATAAACACAAAAATTCCAATTACTGATAATATTAGAACTATTCTGTTCCTACACGGAAATACATTACAAATTGAAGATGACCACAATAATGACGGCTTTTTAGACCACCCGCTCGTTACTCAGTTTAATTTCTTTAATCACTGGGAATATGCTGGCGAAAATATTCACTCTCAACTCGGCATCAAAGCACTTTATGAGGATAGAGAAGCCGGACAAAAAGGTTTCTTCCCTTCCAAAAATCCTAATTTATACGGTTTGAATATTAAAACAGAACGATATGAAGTATTTGCAAAAAATGGCTATGTGCTTCCTACAGAGCAATATTCCAGCATTGCATTGATTGCTTCTGCTTCACATCATAAACAGGATTCTTATTTCGGACTTAATACTTACAACGGAAAGCAAAATTCCTTATATCTTAATTTGCTATATGATTGGAAAATTGAACCATTGCACAATCACGATGAAGAAGAGGAAAGTGAAGAAGAACATCATCACGAAGCTGAAAAAGAAATTAGCCATCACTTCGTAAATGGTGTAAGTTTAGTATATGACGAATTTATCGAAGAATTCAAAGGAACAGATTATTATCGGAACGAAATAGTTCCGGGTGTTTACACTGAATATACTTTGAGTAATGTATTCGGTTTTACTTTTACTGCAGGTGCAAGAGCAGATTTCCATAATATTCACGGCACATTTTTCACTCCACGTTTTCATTTGAAATATGATTTAAGCGAAAATATTATATTGCGTGCTTCTGCCGGAAAGGGATTTAGAACTTCTAACATTTTTGCTGAAAATATCGGCTCGCTTGCAAGTTCAAGAAATTTCGTTATTGAGGAAAGTTTAAAACCGGAAGAGGCAGTGAATTATGGGATTAACGCAAACATCAAATTCGATTTATTTGGAACGGAATTTACATTAAATTCTGAGTATTATCGCACTGACTTTATTAATCAAATTGTTGTTGATATGGACAGAAGCCCAAGAAACGTATATTTTTCCAATTTGCACGGCGATTCTTATTCAAATAGCTTCCAAACTGATTTGTCTTTCACTTTGTTTGAAGGAATGGACGTTATGGCTGCTTACAGGTTGAATGACGTTAAAACTACTTTCAACGGAATCCTTTTAGAAAAGCCATTGATTAGCAAACACAAAGCATTTTTAAATTTAGCTTATTCAACTTTGTTTAGAGAATGGATGGTTGATTTCACTATTGATTTCAATGGTGGCGGAAGACTTCCGAACACTTCATCGAATCCGGAAGAATATCGTTTGCCCGAAAAATTTGATAGCTTCGTTTTGCTTCATGCTCAAATAACAAAGACGTTTGATAATTTTGAAATATACTTAGGTGCAGAAAACCTTACTGGATACACTCAACCAGTTCCAGTCTTAGGTTACAATAATCCTTTCGGTGAATATTTCGATAGTTCAATTGTGTATGCACCTATAACCGGCAGAAATATTTATTTTGGATTGCGCTGGAAGATTTAGTTTTTTTTATTATTCATTAAACCAATCGGCTGTTGGCTGTTGGCTGTTGGCTGTTGGCTGTTGGCTGTTGGCTATAAGCTATCAGCTATTAGCCATTAGCCATTAGTCATTAGTCATTAGTCATTAGTCATTAGTCATTAGTCATTAGTCATTAGTATTTTTACTAATAACCAATGACTAATGACAAATAACTAATTCCTAATTCCTAATTCCCAATTCCCAATTCCCAATTCCCAATTCCTAATTCCCAATTCCTAATTCCCAATTCCCAATTCCTAATTCCTAATTCCCAATTCC
>CAZCLJ010000292.1:0-5561 GCA_964499465.1 uncultured Hyphomicrobiales bacterium | reverse complement strand
TTATATGCTATACATATAGTTACGTGTTAAAAAATCCGAAGTGGTTCATTAGGAGCGCAGCGAAGAATCTCACAACTCCTTGTTACCACAGACCTTGAGATTTCTCAATTCGTTCAGAATGACATTTTGATTTATCATTTTTTGTTAGCGGTTTAGTATTAAATAATTGAAAATTCTTTTATTATTAAGGAACACTCAATTTTGAAACTGTGCTGTCCAATAATTTTTTTGTGAATAAATCAATTGATACTATTTTTCCGTTTTCTGTTGTTATAAACGCATTTTTATTGGGATAAATATCCAAAGAATAAAAATAGGATTTTTTATCAGCTAATAAGTTTTTGTATTTTATGTCTTCTAATTTCTTTTTTGATGCTTTAAGTTTAAAACAGGCAATAATTGTCAAATTTTCATAATAATCAGATTTTATGCTGTTTAGTGTTGGGAATAAATTTGGCTGGCAGTAACCTGAACAATCAATGTCAACAAAAATATAATAATGCTTGGATTGCGGTATTTCAAAGTTGAAAGTTGTTTTAAAATAATTATTTAGCAATGTTGTTTTATCAGGACTTTCGCTGTTCAAGGCATAAGCAAAGCATAGAAAGCAAATTAATATTAAAATTACTTTTTTCATTTTACTTTTACCTCAAATAAAGTTAATTGTAATAAATCTGGATTGAATTCCGGATTTGATTCAACATTATTGGAAATTAATAATCCATCTTTAGAAACAGCTAATTCTGAAAAACGATACTTCTTTGGCTCCATATAGATTTCATCAATAATTTCAAAGTTTGAATTAAACACAATAATTGACCAGCTTCTGTCCCAGAAATCGTTTAATGTTCCATCTTCATTTTTGTAGTTTTGAGCGTGGATAGCAGACAGATAATACAAGTTCCTGTATTTATCGTAATATAATGCTCTAAAAAATGGATGTGATATTTGCTGTATTGAATTATAATCAAAGCCAACACTATCACTTTTTTTGATATAGATAAAACCATCTTTTATATATTTTGATTGAAAATTAATGGTTCTTTCGTATTCAATATTTTTATTATACTCATAAATGCAGTTTTCTTTCATATAATTAACGAATAATGACCCTTCAGAATTTAATTCAAAAATACAATCAAAAACCATATATTCTTTCTGATAAAAACTAAGTGGATACTTTGCAAACTTTTTTGAATCAATAACTTTTCCTTCACTATTTATTTTTAGATACATAATTGTTGGAAAAAGATAAAATTCTGGTAAATGCAAATTATAAGCTACTTCTAAAAATATATTTAGATCATTGGAATTATCAGTAAATGCTTTAATATTGTAATGCTCGAATACGATAGAATCCTGAAAGAGCTCATTTGTTTTCCAGGTTTGTAAAGTATTTCCTTTGGAATCTATTAATAGCAAATTATTTGTTCTATAAGGAATTATCAGGTTTGAATCTTTACTTATAATGTGAATTGCGTCACTTCCTTGTTTTAATGGAATTTCGAACGCAATATTTTTATTTTGCAAATCGAAAACCGTAATTGTTTTTGAATTGGATAAATAGTAAAGCAATTCTTTGTTATATTCATTGGTTAGCAACTTAAAATAATTAGTTCTGTATTCAATATCTTCGCTTATTGGAATAACAATTTTCTCTTTTTCAATAAGTTCAATCCTTGCTGGATTGCTCTTAAAAATATTGCAGGAAGTTAAAGCAAGTGTCAATAAACAAAAAACAACTATTTTTCTCATTTTTAAAACCTCTTTAAAAAGACATAAAATCCTAAACCTTTATTTTTCAAAAATAAGAAAATATTTTTATTAAAAGGATTTTTTTTAAAATTATCTTAAACAAAAAGGGAGTTATTCTGATAGTAAAAGCAGTAAATGAAGAACTTTATTTAAATGGAGATGACATATTTTACCCTGTCATTTCGAAACGAAGTGAGAAATCTCACAACTCCTTGCTACCACAGACATTGAGATTCCTCACTTCGTTACCAATGACATCGCTACTAAATATTTTAATATTATTCTATAAAGCATATATATAATAAGCTAATAAGGTTTGTTCAACAGTTTGTTCTTTTTCTACTAAGGTTTATTATAAAAATAAGGTTTAGATTTTTAAAAAAATAATAATTTTAGCAAAAAAATTAAAAACCTTATTTTTTTTGAAAACCTGAGTAGCAAATAAACACCAAAAATCAATAAACCTTATAACCTTATTTCATATTTTCTTTCACACAAAAATTTGATAAGAATTATGTCATCTCCATTTATATAAAGCATTTGCTTAATATGGAGGGTTCGAATTACAAAAAATATTAAGTTATTTAATGAATTAATATACTTTAAAGCTGAATAATTAATATTCAAAAAAAAATTTATTTTTCTTTTTTAAATAAAATTATTAAATTACATTATTGGAAAAATCAAATAATGTATTTATAAATAATACAATAGGGGAAAAATGAAAAAAAATGTCCTTTTCAATTTAATTGCTTTTTTACTTCTTTCTTTGTTTTCTTACCAAATGTTAGTAGCTAATGATGAAATTGAGCAGGTAAAAAAGGATTTGCCAAAAATGCTTGGTGCAAACAATGTCGGCACAGATTTCTATCTTACATTTCACCCTTGCTGGGAAACAGAAGGCGATACTAACAAACTCAGAGTTTACGTCTCTTCGGCAGTTGTAACAAATGTAACTTTGGAAGTAGTTGGAAAAGCTTATTCAGATTCTAAACAAACAATAGCAAATGATATTATTGAGTTTGTTCTTGACCCTGAAATAGGACAGTGCTATCGAAAAGACGCATATACTCCTCCAGACACAGAAAGAGTATATCCAGGTTATGCCATCCACGTTTATTCTGATGACCCAATTATTTGTTACGGAGTTACCCGTTACCATTATACAAGCGATGGTTTCTTAGCGCTTCCTGTTAATTCTTTTGGAAAAGAATATATTGTTGCTTCTTACTCTGACCCTACAACCAACGAATTTCAATGGCTACCGAGCTATACAAGTGTTGTTGCTGCTTATGATAACACTTCAGTTCGCTTTACTTTGGGGGGAACTGAAACAACACTAACGAAAGGAGGACTACAATCTGGCGAATATTCAGATTTTTCAATGAATAAAGGAGACGTTTTAGTAGTTTCCGGTTATGGTGCTTTTGCTGATTTATCTGGAAGTAAAGTTATTTCTAACAAACCAGTTGGCGTTATTTCTGGAAATTTCTGTGCCTACGTTCCAAGTGATAAAGGTTACTGCGATTATATTATTGAAATGGAATTGCCGACTGATACCTGGGGCAGGGATTATTTAGTAACTCCAATAAAGAACCGAAAGAATAACTCAATTTTAAAAATATTTCCAAAAGAGGGAAATACAAATATATACAGAGATAGTGTTTTAATTGCCAATATTACTAATGCCGGTGGAGTGCTTGGTTTAGGTTATATAGAAATTAGGGCTGACGATGGCAATCCAAGTAATGTGGTGATTTCCGGCGATAAACAAATTAGCGTAACTCAATATAATACCGGGCAGGAAGACGATGATGTGGCAAGCGACCCATTCCAGTTAGTTTTAACACCAATAGAACAATTCCAAAAAGAAATTATTTTTAATACTCCCGGAATAAAAGGTGGATTCGGATTTTCGCAGAATTTTATTAATATTGTATATGAGACAGAAAACCAAAGCATAATCCCAGATGATTTAGAGATTGGAACTGTTTTAGATAGCCAGGTTATATGGCAGCAAATTAATTCTATTAGTTCTGTTAGCTATCCGTTTGCAATTGAAATCGGTGGGAAAAAATATAGTTCTGTTACCGTTCAACTTAGTGGAGATGGAGTTTATCGGATAAAATCAAACAATGATTTCACTGCTTATGCTTATGGATTTTCAGATTATGATTCTTATGGATTTCCAACAAGCGTTATTTTAGCAGATTTAGAGAGTGGGGATGCAATGCCGCCACAGCCAATTTATGCTTCAAGCAACTTGGATAAGGAAATTGATGGCACAGTTGTAGATAATCCAGACGGCTCAATTAGTTCCTCAAAATTATCTTTAGTCTATTTTAATAAAGCTAAGAGTTCTAACTATAGCTTTTCTTACAGTAATTTTATGCCGGGAATCAACAGTCAGACAGATTGGAAAGCAGTTGTTAATGATTTGGCTAAAGATGCAAAAGCATTTATTACATTCTGCGATAAAAAAGGTAACGACACTACAATTTTAATTACTTACAGTTCACCTAAATTCAATATTCTTCCTTCAAATATTGATTTTGGTGTTGTAAAGCCGGGGGCTGTCCATGAAAAAGTTTTCTACTTAAAAAATGAAAGTAAGGACTATCCTGTTAAGATTGTTGAACTGAATTTTAAATCAAATCTTAACAATTTTGAAATTACTGGTTTGAATCTCCCAATATCGCTGCCGGCAAATGATTCCATTCCTTTGACTATGAAATTTACTGCTACTGATATTGATAATGTTGTTTATAGCGATTCTATCGGTATTAGCAATGGCGATGTCTTGATTTACAAAGGTGGAGTAAAAGCAAAAGTCAGGAATGATCTAGGAGTAGATGACAATAATATTTTAATAAACAATCTTGTAATAACTCCAAATCCTACTAATTCAGATGCTTATGTAGAATTTTATTTAGAAAAAGATACTTATTGCGAATTAGCTGTTTTTTCAACAAACGGTGAATTAGTCAAGAAAATATCAAACGAACTGTTTGAGAGTGGAAATCAAAAAATTCAAATTAATACAAATGGAATGTCATCAGGAACTTATAATATTATTTTAAAAACAGCTGGTTTTACCAAATCAACTAAATTAATAATAAAAAAATAAAAAATTTCATAAGTTTTTAGCTTGAATAATTCATCCGATGACTTCCCAGTCATCGGATGAATAGACTCAGTAACAATTTTAGAATTTACTAAAAATAGAGAAAAAACTTAGTTTTTTTACAGAATATTAAGCAAACCATTTATAATCAATAACTACTGAATATTTTTTTTAAATTTATGAATAATATAGGTTAGTTAGTATAAGTATAATAAGTTTAAAGAAGTCCTGCATCTCGAAAATGTAGGACTTCTTGCTTTTTAAACATCTGCAAAACTCGTGCGGAAGTGAAACAAGCTCAGAACTCCTGTCCCCTCGTAGTTTAGTATTTCACATGCTTGTCAGTCCGAAACGAAGTGAGGAATCTCAAATTCTGTGATAGCAATGACTTGAGAGATTCCTCACTTCGTTTCGAAATGACATTTTTAAATGTATCTTTGAATGCAACTTGGAATTAGGGGATTTGCCTTGCACAGAATAATTGCGCTTTTAATCTCCATAATAAATTATGGAGTTACTCTAATTATAAGAAAAACTCACAAATTCTGTGATAGCAATGACTTGAGAGATTTCTCACTTCGTTTCGAAATGACATCGTAGTTTGTCATTCTGACGGATGTCAGAATACATCTTGGTTTTCCCTAAAGAGAATGGACAAAGAAATATTTTAGTCATTAGTCAT
>CAZCLJ010000291.1:0-5601 GCA_964499465.1 uncultured Hyphomicrobiales bacterium | reverse complement strand
TAATATGCTGTTACTCTATATTTGCTTCACTTTATCATCTAGGAAAGTTGAGTAAGAACTATAATAATTGCGAAATATCAAGCTATGTGGCATCTGGAGTTCTATGTTGGAAAGTGCAATATATGTGAAATAATATTTTATTAGTAACTAAAAATGAATTTATAATTTGTATTTTTAAAAAAATATTATTATTTTAGATAAGAATATTTTTAAAATAATTAGAATAAAATATTTAAATATTAGAAATGAAGAATTATTTTGATAAGCAATACGAATTAAGATTTTTTGAAATGAATAAATATGGTGTTTCATCACCAACAACAATATTGACATTATTAGAAGAGACTGCGTCTGAGCATTGTGTTTCAATTAATACAAGTTTATATGATTTAGCCAAAAGAGATATTGGTTGGATATTAATATCTGGATATATGCAGGTTGAACGTTATCCAATTTATAAAGAAAAAATAACAATAAGGACTTGGCTATCAAGTTATACCGATATAAGAGGTTTCAGAGAAAATATTATTTATGACGAAAATTGTAATGTAATTGCAAGAGCTAAAGGTTTGTGGATTTTCTTCGACCTTAAAAAAAGAAGACCAATTCCCATATTTGATGATATTAAAAATAAATGGTCTTCTGAAGAATGTGAATGTTTAGACCATAATATTACAAAAAAGATAGAGCCAATAAACTCTGCTGAATTTACTCAGAAATTTTCAGTCAAACGCTTTGATACAGATATGAATATACACGTTAATAATATAAAATATTTACAATGGATGATTGAATCAATTCCAGCAAATATTGAGGAAAATTATTATATGCATGCCATTGATGGACGTTTTATTGGAGAAGCTAAATATGGCGATAATATTATTGCATTAACAAATACTGTAGATAATGCGGGTTCTTTTGCTCATACGATAAGGTTGCATAGTAACGACAAAGTTTGTGCGACTGCACTTACCTATTGGAAACTTAAGTAAGAACTCAAAAGAATAAAACTTTCGCAAAGTATGAAGAATCCATACTTTCGTCAAGTTTCTTGAACTTTGCGAAAGTTTGTTATTCAATCTCTTTTATTCTTTTTCATTATTTCTTTAAAAAAAATTTATTAATTTAGATTTGAATTTTTTCAAAAAAATAGGATGGAAAATGTCAAATACTTTTGAAATATCAGGCAATTTGGTAGATATAATTAATAGAAAGATTGAGCCAAAAACCTTGAAAGTTGAACATTGCAAAATTGTTTCTATTGAAAAATCGGATAACGAATTCAATAACTACATTATGCCCGGTTTTGTCGATGCCCACATTCACATTGAAAGTTCGATGCTTGCGCCAAGTGAATTTGCCCGTTTTGCTGTAACTCACGGAACAGTTGCTACCTGCTCTGACCCACATGAAATCGCAAACGTTCTCGGGATAAAGGGAGTAGAATTTATGCTGGAAAACGCAGCGAAAGTGCCATTTAAATTCTATTTTGGTGCTTCGCCCTGTGTCCCTGCTACTGCTTTTGAAAGTGCTGGTGCAAGTATATCTGCTGAAGATATTCGTTATTTATTCAAAGAAAAAGGATTAAAGTATATGAGCGAGATGATGAATTTCCCCGGCGTGATTTACGATTTTCCTGATGTAATTGAAAAACTCAATATAGCAAAAGAATTCGGCAAACCGATTGACGGACATTGTCCCGGTTTAAAAGGTGATGATTTGAAAAAATACGTTTCGGCAGGTATTTCAACAGACCACGAGTGTTTTATGCTTGAAGAAGCAATCGAAAAAATAAATCTGGGAATGAAAATACTTATTCGTGAAGGTTCAGCCGCTAAAAATTACGACACGTTGTCTTCACTCCTTGCTACTCACCCCGAAATGTGTATGCTGTGCAGTGACGATAAGCATCCTAATGATTTATTAGATGGACATATTAACCTTGTTGTAAAAAAAGCAATTGCTCAGGGCTATGATTTATTCAACGTTTTAAGAGCAGCTATATTAAATCCGGTTGAGCATTATAAATTAGATGTCGGTTTACTGCGAAAGGGAGATGACGCCGATTTCATCGTTGTCGACAATCTCAATGATTTCAACGTCCAAAAGACCTATATCCAAGGGATTTTAGTCGCTGAAAACAAAAAATCACTTCTTCCACAAGTCGAAATTGATTTGGTTAATAATTTTAATATTAATGAAAAGAAAGTATCCGATTTTGAAGTTAAAGCAGAAAAGACAAAAATAAGAGTAATCGAAGCAATAGATGGGCAGCTAATTACAAATGAATTAATTGAAGATGCAAAGGTAGAAGACGGAAAAATTGTTACAAATTTAGAAAAAGATATTTTAAAACTCACTGTTGTCAACAGATATAGCGAATCTGCACCAGCAGTTGCATTTATTAAAAATTTTGGTTTGAAAAGCGGAGCTATCGCAACAAGCGTTGCCCATGATTCGCACAACATAATTGCTGTTGGATCCAGTGATGAAGTTTTGTGCAAAGCAGTTAATACGGTAATCCAGAATAAAGGAGGGCTTGCTGTTGTTGGTAATGGGTATATATTATCGCTTCCAATGCCAATAGCCGGGATAATGAGCAATGAAGATGCTGTTACAGTAGCGAATAAATACACGATTTTAGACGAGGCAGCCAAGAAATTGGGCTGCAAACTTACGGCGCCATTTATGACGCTCTCCTTTATCGCATTGCTTGTTATACCAAAAATCAAGCTCAGCGATAAAGGGCTTTTCAATGGAGAAACTTTTCAATTTATAGATTTGCAAGTATAATTTACTTATTAATCAAGAATTTCATAGTAAGCTGGCGTCCATTATCGGAAAATACGGCTTCATCGGAAAGTTGCTGAATCAGAAATACTCCCCGTCCACCTTCTCTTAATAAGTTTTTTGGGTCGCGAGGGTCGGGGATTTTATCCGGACAAAAACCACTTCCTTCGTCTATTACAACAAAAATTATTTCATTGTCGAGTACTCTGATTGAAAAATCTACTTTCTTTGTAACATCATATTTATTGCCGTGACTAACGGCATTGTTGACGGCTTCGGTAACAGCAATCAGAATATTATAAATTCTTTCATCTGTTAAAGACAGAGAATTTTTTATATCCCAAATCAATGGTTCTATTATTTTTACTGCATTTTTATCGCTTGCCAGCGTTTTATGAATATAAATTGTTTCTTCCATTTTTTTAAAGATTTAACATTGTAAAAAGATATAAACTTGGAACGAGACGAGCAGGTAAATTATTTACATATTGGTATTCTAACCAACCTGAAATGTATGCTTCGCTAAAACTATTGAATTTGTAACTGAATAATGCCTCTGGTCCAATAGAATATTGCCTGTATTGGTCTAATGTAACTGAACTTGATTTCTTTGCCAAGGATTTTTGTGTTATTGAATAATATTTTAATCCACTTGCCAGTGTTATTTTTGATGATAAAGTATAAAATATTAACGATTTAATAAATATTTCAGAGATTCCGTTTTGTGGAGATTCAGAAAAATTATCCCAATTTAATATTCCACGCTCAGAATACTTATAAATATTTGAAAATTGTAAACTTAAATTATTATTCAAATAAATAAAAATCGAATCTTTGTAGCCAATTTGTCTAAAACTAAATGATTTAACCAGAGTTTTTTTATCTTCATAATCATAAGCAGTGTAATTAGCAAGAATTTCAAATTGAGGAGCAATTGAAAACAAATCAGTTCGCCAGGAAAAAGATGGCGCCAAACGAATAATTCTGTTCCAGTTATTTTGTCCGCTTCTTTGTTGCTTAAGAAATACAAGATGATTGTGTTGAGTTTCTAATGCTATGCTTGTCGAAAAGTTATTATTGAAACAATGAGCATAAGTTAAATTAAAAATAAGATTAAATTCATCTCTGTCATCATAATTTAAACTGCTTGGTGTGTCGTATTGGTAAAGTGAAATATTAATACTTGAACTAATCGTATCTTTTGATGTTGGATTGTATTTTAAACTTGAAAAAAGCCGCGTCCTGTTTGATGAATTGTCTCTTTGATTTTCGAGTGTTCGGATTAAATCTTCATCTGTTTTGCTTATTTCAAATTTTTTATCAATTGAATTGGTTTCATTTCTTACGTTGAAACTGATACCGATGTTATGAAAATAGTTTTTTAGAATTAATTTTGTATTAAAGCTAAAACCAAGTTGTAGGTCTTGCAAATCGCGCATTACTTTTGTTTGGGATTCAGTTGATAAGTTAGAATTATAATCCCTTGAAACCAAAATATTATTAGAAGAGAGTTTCACTTCAGATTGTAAAAAATCAGTTAGTGCGAAGTTGAATTCAAGGTTTGCCTGCAAACGGTTTTCCAATCGGTTTTCGATAAGAGGAGTACCTAAGGTCGTTGCATTTAATGGCGATATGTAAGCTCTGTTCAACATTTTATACTGCAAATTAAAAACTATTTTATTTTCATCGTCAAAATTTCTAAAAATATTAGAAAATAAATCTAAATTATAATTTTTTCTATTGTAATTCAAGCCCAAATATTCGCCATTAAATTTTGTATTGAAAAAGTAGTCGCTTATTTGATAATTGATAAACTCACCATCTAATTTGAATAAAGAGCCATCAGAGCGAATGTCAAGTTGAGTGTTCTTTTCAACACCAGCACTGAATTGAACATAATCATTTCTTTTAAAATTAAGTCGAATTCCTAAATTCGTATTGAGACGTTCTAATTTATTTAATCCAATAGACCGGGAATCTGAAGAAATATTTGCCGAGTTTAATGAATAAATTGAAAACAAATTGTTAATAGGATAAGTATATTTGATTTCGAAATTCTCATCATCACGAAAACTCCCTGAGCTGCTACTGAAATATGTTCCTTTATATTGATTGAATAAATCTAATTTTCCACCATAAACATCAACGGAATAGTTCCCGTTTTGTTTAAAAATATAAGTATTAGCAATTTTATCCAATCCGTATAGCAATTGATTTACCTTTTCGTTTTTTGATTTTGATTCTATAAATTCCTGAGCATTAATTATTTCTGTAAAATAAATAAATATTAATAACAAAACAATTAATCTAATTAAAAAATTTAATTTAAACAAAAATTTATTGAAAAAAAAGATTATTTGAAATTTATTTTTAATAAATGTATTAAATCTAAAAAAAATGACAAAATAAGAAGTAATTATACCCTTGCAAATATTTATTTGATTTTTGGTATTCATATATTCAGAACTCCTGATGCCTCGTAATTTGGTATTTCGGATATTTTCTAATAAGAAGTTAAATTTTAAATGAGTACTTTCATTAAGTCATTAGTTATTCGTCATTAGTGTAATATCCCTTTGAAAACCTTACTATAAAATCTTGTCATTCCGAACCCCCTGATAAAGCAAACCCTTTATTTAAATGGAGATGACATCACTTAACACAGTCATTCTGAACGAAGTGAAGAATCCAGAAAAATTTCTTTTAACCACTACTCTCTGGATTCTTCACTTCGTTCAGAATGACCGAAAAAATGTGATGTCATTGGTAAACGAAGTGAGGAATCTCAAGATTAGTGTTAGCAATGACTTG
>CAZCLJ010000290.1:0-5608 GCA_964499465.1 uncultured Hyphomicrobiales bacterium | reverse complement strand
TTAGTTCATTTTCTTAAAAGTAAACGTCTTCGTTTATATTCGCCTCAGAATGACAGTGTAAATTGATGTCATCTTGATTACAATAAAGCACTTTCTTTATCTGGGGGTGGGCAAAATGACAATTTTTGAACTATCAATTAGAATTTTTTGGTCAATAATTACACAAAAAAAGCGAATAATATTTACTATATTCGCTTTAGTACCGGAGGACGGAGTTGAACCGCCGACACACGGATTATGATTCCGTTGCTCTAACCAACTGAGCTACTCCGGCAAAAGTTAGAATACAAAATTACTAATTTTTTTGATATTATAAAAATAATTTTATTCCAATTTTTCTAATCAATTTAAAATCATTGCATAAATCAATAGTTATTAGTAATTTGCATTTTGAATTTATTGTAATAAAAAACTTTTAGATGACTTTTGTTTTAAGTATATTATTTATAACCTCGACTCTTGCAGCTTTTCAGGTATTTGCAATAGGAACTTATGGAGTAGCTCCAGCAATTATTATGTTAGCATTTTTTTATGCCTTTATATTTAAGAGAATTATTTGGAATGGAGATAAACTTCAGTACCATCCAAATATTACTTTAATTTTACTTATAATCATTATCTCTGTTGTTTTAATTTCTGGTATAACTCCGTTAATCGGAGTGAATAAACACGAAATCTCTCAGTTTATTAAAACGTCAATTCATTTTCTTTTCCTGACAACATTTACATTAATCTGTGCTTTTTATCGGATAGAAAATTTTAGATGGCGAACTGTAATAAGAGTTTTTTTAGTATTTAGCATTTTTATAAATATTTTTGGAATATATCAGGTAGTTGCCCGGGCATTTGATTTGCCATTTGCCTGGATACAATTAACAAATGAATCTTTAACCGCAAGAGGAACAGCAGTAGGATTTGACCCTTATAAGCAACTTGCATTGCAATTTGAAAATTTTTACAGAGCAACTTCAATTTTTTCAGAACCTTCTTTTTACGCCTCTTATAACGTAATTGTAATGATTTTTCTTATAATCCCTCTTTTAAAAACAAAATCTGGTTTTATTAAATCAAATACTGTAAAAATCTTCGTTCTAATTTTTTCTGTTGCAGCTTTATTTTTAACATTTTCACTTACTGGCTTGTTGAGTTTCTTAGTTATAACTATTACAGTCTTTTTGATTGAAAGGTCTAAGCGACTGAAATACTTTATTTACTTTCTGGCTGGAACGGTATTTGTGATAATGATTACTGATTCGCTTATGAAAGATGTTACAAATGTAAGCGTTGCTAATCTTTTTATAGATAGAATAGAAAGGATTTCCAAATCAAACAAAATCGGCACTGAGAGTATGAATGGTGAATCAGTAAACGTAAGAGTCGATTATCAACAGCAAGCTTATGATATTTGGCAGCAATATCCTATTTTAGGTTGTGGAATCGGATTAGTTGGATATAATAAAAAAATTCATTTAATATATGCCGATACTGCTTTAACGCAGGTTTTTGCCGAAACTGGAATTGTCGGTATTTTCTTTTATTTAGCATTTTTTGCTGCTGTCTTGCTGTTGGTCTTGAGACTAAATATACTATGCAATAAAAGTGATGTCCTTGATGATGTCGATAAATGCTTGGCTGGTTGCTGTCTTTATTTATTTATTCATTTAACTGTTATTAATTTTATAACTGCCAACAATTTAATAACTCCAATTTCTTGGCTTTATATTGGTTTCATCTTTTCTGTAATGAATAATACATACAGCAAGTTAGGTTATAAATTCTCAATTATTGAAGTTTTGCCTCTTGGGATAAAAAGAAAACTAATCGGAGCAATCAGCTAATGAATACTCCACTTGAAATAGGGGCTGGCACTAATGCTATAACAAATCAGTTTCAAAAGAAATATGAGGCATATCGCCCTTCCACTGTTTCAAAGAATAAAAATATCCAGCTTAGACAAGGCGAGATTGTTCAGGGCAAAATCCTTAAAATATATTCACATAAAGAAGCAGAAGTCCGCCTTCCGATTGGTGATTTAAAAGCTGAATTTTCCGGAAAGCTTAAACCCGGCGACATCCTTTTCTTTAAAGTAGATTCTGTTTCTCCTTCTTTAGTCTTAAAAATTTATGCTGTTTCTCAAAAAATTGCAGGGCGAATTCTTGATAACAAAGAAATATTAAGGATTTTAGATTTACCTGACGAAGAAATTTTTTCTGAAATTATTGAATTTTCTAAAAGTAAAAATTTAGTTATTTCTAAAATTGATGTCCTTAATGTTTATAACGGTTTAAAATTGATTGATAGTAAAAACTTTGAAAACCTCAGTTTTTCTGATATTTTTAAAATTATTTCCTTTTTCAACGATTATTCTATCGAATTAAACAATAATTCATTCGAAAAATTGAAAGGAAGCATACTCGGAGCTAAATTCCTTGCAGAAAGAATTGAAAAACTCATTGAATATTTAAATACTCTCCCTAAAACTAAAGCAATAGAAAATCTTTTTACTTTTTTTGAAAAACTCGAACGTTCAACAAATTCAAAAAAAATCCTCTTTTTCAATATAAATCCCAAAGAAATAAACTTTTATAGCTTACTGACTGAATTGTTTGAAAACAGCAGATTAGCTGCAAATGAAGAGCAATTACTGCAAAACATTGTAAAACCTTTGCTTAGTGCGATTGAAGGACAGCTTATTTTGAATTTATATGCTGCTTTGAACTATACTCCTTTTTACTTTCTTATTCCATATCTTGATAAAAAGAGGTGGCGATTTTACCAGTTAATTTTAAAGCAAAGAAAGGGTAAAAATAGCAATAAAACAAGTGCCTTTAATTTTAAAATTTCTTTAAATAGCGGTCATTATGATAGTACAACTATTAAAGGCGAAGATATTGAAAGCATTTTGGATTTGGAAATTTTTGCAGAATCTCCGGAATTTAGAAGAATATTAAATGAAAACATCGAAGAACTAAAAAGCATTATAATTCAAAATAATTTCCTTCCAAATAAAATCGAATTTTTGCAAAAAGATGAATTTAAATTAAATATTGCAAACGATTTATCAGAACCAACCAAAAGCAACATTTCTGTGGTTGTGTAAAATAAAAGCGCCAGACGCCTCGTAGTTTGCTATTTCGCAATCTTGTCATTCCGAAACGAAGTGAGGAATCTCACAACTAATTGCTACTACAGAACTTGAGATTTCTCACTTCGTTTCGAAATGACACATTATCTGAGTAATTTGCGCAATTGTTCTTTACGAGGCAAATCTTCTAACTCCTTTATTTTCGTTATGGGGTCAGGAGTTCTGAGATTACGAAGAACCTAAGTTATTTACTCTTATTCTGAAAATCTCTACGAAAATTCAAAAAATTTTGTTAATTTAGCTTTATTATGAAAGAAAATGGAAAATTATATATTGTTCCAACTCCGATTGGAAATTTGGAAGACATAACATTGAGAGCAATAAAGGTGCTTGCAGAAGTTGATATAATCGCCTGCGAAGACACCCGCCGCACAGGAATGTTGCTCAAACACCACTGCATCTCAGCGAAGAAGTTGGAAAGCTATCACGAGCATAATGAAAAGGAAAAAGCAAGTATTTTGATTAAATACCTGCAGGAAGGAAAAAGCATTGCAGTGGCAAGCGATGCTGGAACTCCGGGCATTTCAGACCCAGCTTATCGTTTAGTAGTTAAATGCGTAGAAAATTCTATTGATGTTGTTTCTCTTCCCGGAGCAAGCTCAACTATAACAGCACTCGTTGCAAGCGGACTTCCTACAGACCAGTTCAGATTCTTTGGGTTCCCTCCGCAAAAGAAAGGACGGCAGACTTTCTTACAAAATCTTGCGAATAATGACTGCACTTCAATAATCTTTGAATCGCCCTATAAAATTGAAAAATTTATAGACGAATTAATTAAATATTGCGGAGTTCAAAGAAGAATTTGTTTTGCAAGGGAGCTAACGAAAGTATTTGAAGAGTATATCAGGGGAACTCTAATTGAATGTAAAGAAGCATTAAAAAGCAAAAGTTCAATTAAAGGTGAATTTGTGATTATTTTAGAAGGAAAGAAAAATGAAAAACTTTGAGGCAAATAGAATTTTGAAAGTGGAAACATCAATTTTTGCTACTATGAGCCAACTTGCCATAAAGCATAAAGCGGTAAATCTCGGTCAGGGGTTTCCGGATTTCGATGGTCCAGCGTGGATTATGGAAGAAGCATACAAAGCAATGAAAAACGGTAAAAATCAATATGCTCCGATGAACGGCATTCTTACTTTTAGAAAAGCAATTAGCAATGTATATAAAAATTATTACTCGCTTGATTTTAATCCTGATACAGAAATCACTGTTACAGCTGGTGCAACCGAAGCCCTTTATTCAACTTTTAATGCTTTTTTCCAGGAAGGTGATGAGATAATCCTTTTTGAGCCATATTACGATGGCTACTATGCTGATTTACTATTGTCCGGGGCTACTCCAAAAATTATTACTTTGCACAAACCTGATTTCCTTTTCGATTTTTTTGAACTCGAAGCTCATATTACTCAAAAAACGAAGGCAATTGTGTTGAATAATCCTCATAATCCAACTGGCAAAGTGTGGACATTAGAAGAGCTTAACCTGATTGCAAAATTGGCTAAAAGATATGATTTGCTTGTTATTTCCGATGAAGTCTATGAATTTTTGACTTTTGACAATGTGCAGCATATTCCATTTGCAACGCTTCCTGAAATGAAAGAACGCACAGTAACGATTTCATCTATGGGAAAGACATTTGGAATGACCGGCTGGAAAATTGGTTATGCTGTAGCACCTCCAAATTTAACAGCAGCTATTCAAAAAATACACCAGTGGACTGCTTATGCGGTAAATACCCCCGGACAGCACGCTATGGCTTATGCTCTTTCTCAGTTAGATAGCTATCTACCGGAATTCAGGAAATTATATCAAAGCAAGCGTGATTTCCTCTTTAATGAATTGAAGAATACAAAGTTTAAACCACATTTACCTAAGGGTAGCTATTTTATGATGGTTGATATTCCGGCAGAAAAACAAGTTGATGACATAAAATGTGCAATGGATTTAGTAGAAAGAAATGGTGTAGTAACCATTCCGCCATCAGTATTCTATTCAAAATCAGATGAAGGAAAAACGATGTTACGGCTATGCTTTGCAAAGAAAGACGAGGTGCTGATTGCTGGAATAGAAAGATTGAAAGAGTATTAACCTGAATAATTCATCCGATGACTTCCCAGTCATCGGATGAATAGACTCAGTAACGATTTTAGAATTTAATAAAAATTAGAGAAAAAACTTAGTTTTTTTACTGAATATTAAGCAAACCCTTTATAATCATTATTACTGAATATTATTTTAAATTTATGAATAATATAGGTTAAAAAGTATAGAAAAAATTTTTTAAACTTTCGCAAAGTTGGGAAACTTTACGAAAGTAAAAGAAATCTTCTTACCTTGCAAAAGTTTCTAAACTTTTGTAAAGTTTTGTGGGGTAAAATTAACGATGTCATTCTGAAGCGAAGTGAAGAATCTCTAGTGTAATAATTTATTGAAAACCTAATAAACATTTCTTGTCATTCCGAA
>CAZCLJ010000289.1:0-5614 GCA_964499465.1 uncultured Hyphomicrobiales bacterium | reverse complement strand
CGTTTCGGAATGACAAGAAATGTTTATTAGGTTTTCAATAAATTATTACACTAAGAACACAAAAAAAAATATTTTCAGAACTCCAGACCCAATAACAAAAATAAATGAGTTAGGAGATTTGCCTCGTAAAGAATAATTGTGCATTTAATCTCCATAATAAATTATGGAGTTACTCTAATTATTAGAATAACTCCTAAATTTATTTAGGAGTTATATGTTTGCAATATTGTGAAATTAAATTATTTTTAAAATCAAAACTATATTTATTGCGAAATAACAAATTTCGTGGCATCAGGAATTCCGGAATTATACAAGAGAAACAATTATTAAAAAAATTTATTTATATTTGAGAAAAAGTTTTTAACTAATAAATAAAAAAAATTAGATAATTAATTGTATATTTTAAATATTTAAAAGGTGTTATAATGGATGAAAAAGTATTAGTTTCAGAAGGGAAATGTCTGTTTTGTAATCGAACATTTTCTCAAAGAGGAATGCCCCTGCATTTAGCAAATCATTTGACTAAGAAAGAATTAAAAGATAAGGAATTGCAGAACAAAACCAAGTCCTATCGTCATTTACAGGTTTATTCCGGACCTTATTTTCTGCAATTAATCATAAAAGAAACAGAAATTTTAGACAGTTTAGACATTTTCCTTAGAAATATTTGGCTTGAGTGCTGCGACCATTTGAGTGCTTTCTTAATAAAAAGAGAAGAAATAGAGCAAGATTTGGAAATTAGAAAAGTATTTTTTCCAAAATTAGAGATGGATTATCAATATGATTTTGGCAGCACAACTCGTTTAAAAATAAAAGCATTAAATAGCTATAGATTAGATATGGATAATCAGGATATTGTTTTACTTTCGCGTAACGAACCGCTAAAAATAATGTGCGATAAATGTGGTAAGAATCCGGCTGTTTATCTTTGTACTATATGCAATTGTTATGAGTCATCATTCTTCTGTTTAAAATGCTCTATAAAACACGCGAAAAAATGTAATGATTTTGCCGAATATGCACGTTCTCATGTTGTTAATTCTCCAAGAGTTGGAGTTTGTGGCTATGAAGGCGGCGTAATTGATAAGGAAAGAGATGGAGTGTATAAGATGAAAGAAAGCGATTATGCCAATAACTAATAGCCGCCAGCCGATAGCCGATAGCCGAAAAACCATCTTAAATCATCAACAGACGGTTTACCCCAGGGCTGATACGTTCTTTGAAATACTCTTTCCAGCCATACGATCAACAAGTTGATAGTATGGCTTTTGGCAATTTCTTACTGCTTTTTAGAAAATAATTTAAATTTTGATGCTACTTGTAAAATATTTTCACTTATTCAATCATTCTATTAATCGAATATCATATAATTATTTCTTTAAAAATAAAGCACTTAAGACTTAAAGCCATACTATCAACTTGTTGATCGTATGGCTATGAAGAACGTATCAGCCCTGCGGTTTACCCGTCTGTTGATATAGTAAAAAATTAAGAAATTTAGTTGATTCTTGAAATCAAAGATATCGAAGCACTTACTTTGTCTGTAATTTTGTCAAACTCATTTTTAATCTGTTTATTATTATGGAATAATCTTAAATCTCCCTTGTCGGAAGCTTTACACAAACCATCGAACAAAGGAATTTGAGCAAGTAATTCAGTTTCAAAACGCTCAGCAAGATATTTCCCGCCACCTTCACCGAAAAGAAAATATTTTTCATCAAGATGGGTTTCCGGAGTAAACCATGACATATTTTCAATTACGCCGAGAACCGGAACATTAATATCTTTATGCTTAAACATCATAACTGATTTTTGGACATCGGCTAAAGAAAGTTTTTGAGGAGTAGTAACAATGATTGCACCATCAAGAGGTATATCCTGACATAAAGTCAATATAATATCGCCTGTTCCGGGAGGCAAATCAATAATTAAATAATCAACATCTTTCCAAAGAGTGTCCATCAAAAACTTTTTTAAATAAGTAGAAGCTGCAGGTCCTCTCCAAATTGCCGGTTGTTCTGGATGCATGAAAAAACCGATTGACATAACCTGAATATCATCTTTTACGCTTGGAATGATTTTTTCTTCTTCACCCATTTGAATTACCTCTGGCTGGGAATTTTCCAAGCCAAAGAGAATAGGGATTGAAGGACCATAAATATCAGCATCATAAATTGCAGTTTTATATCCTTTAGCAGCTAAAGCATAAGCTAAATTTGCACTTACAGTTGATTTCCCAACGCCGCCTTTTCCAGAAGCAACGGCAATGATTTTTTTTATTTCCGGAAATTTTTCTTTTTCTTTTAAAAAACTCATAAATATCCCTAATTAAACTTGTTCTAAAGCTTGTTTCAAATCGTTAATGATATCATTAACATCTTCAATACCGACAGAGAAACGGACTAAATCGTCAGTAATCCCGGCATTTAATTTATTTTCTTTGCTCACTCCGGCGTGAGTCATTGATGCAGGATGCTGAATCAGCGTTTCTACTCCACCTAAAGAAACGGCTAAAATTGCTAAATGGACGTTATCCATAAGCTTCTTTCCAGCTTCAAATCCACCTTTTAAGCCAAAGCTAATCATAGAACCGGGACCAGCCATTTGCTTTTTCGCTAATTCATATTGTGGATGCGATTTCAAGCCGGGATATTTAATCCATTCGACTTTTGGATGGTTCTCAAGGAATCCAGCGACTTTCTCAGCATTTGATTGGTTTCTTTCAACCCGCAATGCTAATGTCTTAACACCACGCAATACTAAGTATGCTTGATGCGGGTCCATATTTGAACCCATATAAACCATAGAATGACGGATTTTTTTGTATAATTCCATTTCTTTTGTTATAACAATACCACCAACGATATCTGCATGACCATTGATAAATTTTGTTATTGAGTGTAAAACGACATCAGCCCCTAAATCCAATGGTTTTTGAAGATATGGAGTCGAAAAAGTATTGTCAACAACTAAAACTAAATTATGTTTCTTTGCAATTTCAGCGCATTTTTCAATGTCGGTAATTTCCATTGTTGGATTCGATGGGGTTTCAACATATAAAACTTTTGTATTGGGTTTAATTGCTTTAATTATTTCTTCAGGATTTGAAGTATTAACAAAAGAAGCTTCAACTCCGAATCTAGTAAAGTCCTGTTCTAAAACTCCACGGGCGGGTCCATAAACTGAAGCGGTGCTAACAATATGGCTACCGGCACCGAGCAATGCAAAATACACGCTGGTAATTGCCGACATACCGGAGCTTGTAGCTATTCCATCGTAACCATTTTCGAGTTCTGCAATATTTTTTTCAAATGCTCTAATTGTAGGGTTTGCTATTCTTGTATAGATATATCCATTACTTGCACCTGAGAAGCAGTCGGCACCGTGCTGTGCATTTTTAAATTTAAATGTTGATGTTTGATAAATTGGAACGGTTGCGCTTCCGAATTGGTCTTCAAATTCACCGGCATGGATTAGTTTTGTATTAAATCCTAAGTTTTTCGTATTCATAAATATCCTAAATTATGTAATAAAATTATTAATTATTTTGTTTTAAAATTGATTGTTAATATCTAAATTTAGTAAGAACTAATATTGTAATTCATTGAAAAAATGATTATGACAACTTGTCATTTCGAACCCCCAGATAAAGCAAGTGCTTCATTTAAATGGGAATGACATAATTCTAAACTTTTGCAAAGTTAAGAAACTTTACAAAAGTAGAAGAAATCTTCTTACTTTGCAAAAGTTTCTTAACTTTTGTAAAGTTTAAAACAAAGATGTCATTGGTAACGAAGTGAGGAATCTCACAAATCATTGCTAACACGAAACTTGAGATTTCTCACTTCGTTTCGAAATGACAGACAAACGTAAATATGTCATTCTGAACACATTCATAACTACAAAATTAATAAAATGTAAAGGAAGATTTGTTACATTTTATTAATTTTCACCAATTATCCGATGCAAATGCGGACTAACGCAATTTGGGCATAACTCTTTTTTTTCTACTTTGAAATTTGTATTCCCAAAGATTTTACATCTAAAACAAATAAAATTTTCATCATCAGTTTCGTATTCAATATCTCCACCAGTGATTTTCAAAGTTTTTACATTAATCAAAAAATCAGCAATTTTTTTATGAGCAGAATTGATAATATTGCCAAAAGTCTGACGGGAAACCTCCATTTTTTCAGCAGCTTTTTCCTGATATAATCCTTCAAAGTCTGCTAAACGAATTGCCTCAAATTCATCTAATGTTAGTTCTACTGTATCATTAGTATTGAGTATTCCAACTGGTTGAAAGCAAAACGCTCCCGGATTAGAAAATACTTTTCTTGATTTATTTGGTCTTGGCATATCGTTTTATTCTTTTTATTCTATTTCCAAAAGTTGTTTCAATGGTCTAATTGGTTTCTTTGTACTTTTATCAATGCAAGCGACAGTAATCTCGCTTTCATTTATTAATTCGTCAACTTTATTAAAAATTTCATGGTGAAAAACAAATTTAGCTCCGTCAATTTTTAATTCAGTGCAAATCTTTAGCTCATCATCATAATATGCTGGCTTCAAATAATCAACTTTTGCATTGATTACAGGCATATAAACACCATTTTTTTCGACATCTTTATAGCAAATACCATTTTTTCTGAAATGTTCCCAACGGGCTAATTCATAATAAACAAGATACTGCGAATGATGAACATACTCCATTTTGTCAGTGTGGCTGTATTCCACTCTAACATTTACAATAGATTTATTCGATTCCATAAACATTTAATCTTTCTCAAAAGTATATAAAATTAAATGTGTTAATGGATATTCATAAATATTTGAATAACCGGTGTTTTTTGCGAGTTCAGTAACGAAAGCTGGTCTTAATCTATGTTCGATTGGTGGACCAAAATCTTCAACTTTATATTTCCATTCAAGTATAAATGTATATTTTCTTGTTACTCTGAATGCTTCAGATATAGCTTTTTCGAAATCAGCAACTTCGTGAAAGACTAATCCAAAAAATGATGCATCAAACGATGAGTTTTCGTAAGGAAGTTCTTCTGCATATCCAACTTTAAATTCAGTTTCGGGTAAATATTGCTTAGCAACTTCGATTAATTCAGCATTTAAATCAACACCAGATACAATAATTCCTTTTTTATAAAATGCTTCTGCAAAAAGTCCGCTGCCGGTGCCGATGTCTAATAATGTTTTGATAGGTTTTTCAGTGAGACATAATTCAACAACTTTGTCAATCTCAAGACGTTCTATCCTTTCCAGTCTTCTTAATCTATCTGCTCCACCGCTATATATTCTATCATTCATTAACTAAAAATTTCATTTTTAAAACTTATTTTCAATTATTGGCATAAGCCAATTACAAAATTACAAAAATTATTGGCATAAGCCAAAAATAATTGAAAACATTTTTTTTAGTTACCAATGACATCTTTACTTTTGTCGGTCATTCTGAACGAAGTGAAGAATCTCAAACTCTGTGTTAGCAATGACTTGTGAGATTCTTCGCTGCGCTAGCCAATGGCATCTTTACTTCTTGCAATTAAAACTTTACGAAAGTTAAGAAACTTTCGCAAAGTGCAAGAAAAAGCAACGTAGT
>CAZCLJ010000288.1:0-5624 GCA_964499465.1 uncultured Hyphomicrobiales bacterium | reverse complement strand
ATTACAAAAAATTTATTTTATTATATTCAAATAGTATTCCAATCAACTATTTTTTTTCCTCAATTTTTAAATTAATTATACCTAAATTTCTGAAGTAAAATTAGGAAAAGGTGAATTATTTTATTAAATTGCAAGTAGTTAAATAACAAATTTAATAAAAAAAAAAATCACCTTTTCTATGAGTAAAAATAAGAAATTTAATTCGAATATCAAAGGAATAAAAACAAGTTTCGACGCAAATAGTTTAACAAATTATTCTGGTGCATACCCTGTTTATAAATTTATAATGAAACTTGGGCTAATCAATAAACTTGATGATATAAATATTCAACTTCACCACAATATACAATATACAATATACAACAGGTCAGTTAATATTAGCAGTATTGCTTGGACTAACAAGTGGAATGAACAGAGCAACCAAAATAGAAGGATTTACATTAGACCCATTAATACAAACTATATTGCGATTAGATGGTAGTATCAGTGATTCCACATTTAAAGACAGATTTAGCCGTTTTAGTATGAATGAAACGAATCAGTATATGAATATAATCGGCAAGACATCTTCAGAAATTCATAACAAACTGAAGACCAGACAAGATATATTAGACATAGATTCAACAGTCCGGACAGTATATGGTCGTCAGGAGGGTGCAGAAAAAGGTTTCAACGAAGTAAAGAAAGGTGCCAGGAGTTATCATCCGCTGTTAGCATTTTTAAATAGCACTCGTGAATGTTTGTTGAGTTGGCTTCGTCCCGGCAATAGCTATACCTCCAACAATGCTGCTGGTTTTCTTGAGCAAACATTTGGAATGCTCCCCGAGACAATAAAAGAATTATTAGTGCGTGCAGATACAGGATTTTTTAGTGAATCAATAATAGAAGTGATTGAAGGTAGAAAGAACTTTCAGTATCTAATCAAGGTAAAGTTAAAAAACTTACATCAAGTATTATCAAATCAAGAATGGTATTCAGTTCCGGGTATGCCGGACACAGAAATATGTGATTTTGATTATCGCCTATCCACATGGAAAAAATCAAGGCATTTTTCGGCGATAAGAAAATTTAAACGATTGGTAACAGAGGGTCAAATCTTTCCATATAAAGAATATGAATATTTCTGCTACTGTACGAATATAGAAGATAATCCGATACAGATACATCGTTTGTATGGAGATAGAGGTACAAGTGAGAATTGGATAGAAAATGTGAAGAATCAGATGTTTGCTGGTGATATATTGACAAAAGATTTTTGGACAAATGAAGTTTATTGGCTTTCGAGTGTATTGGCATACAACATAAGCGTCTGGATGCGTAAATTATGCGATGAGAAAAGTTGGCACGAGGAGCCATCAACATTTCGTAATTGGTTTGTGCAGTTAGCAGGAAAACTCACACGAGGTAATGGGTATGAATATTTAAAGATGTATAGCAACTATTATTACAAGGATAGATGGCGGCGAATAGAATATGCAGTGAATAATCTAAGATTTGCATAAAAAAAAGAGGTTTTAAAATGTAAAAACATAAAAACAATGGTGGGTTATGCCTAAATGTTGATTTTTAGTGCATTTTTTAATAAAAATGTAAGGAAAATAGAATAAAAATCAACAATCAGTATCAAAATTTTAGAATTTTAAAAAAAAATTGATAAAATTTTGCTGGGGGGTTGTATTTTAAAAAAGTAAAAATGTTACTTTAGAAATTTAGGTACAAATTTATTTTAAAATAAAATCACATAAATCATAGTTCATTTACAAATATAAACTTTGATTTATCTGCTTTTTTTTTATGTAATTACTTTCATAATCTTCTCACCTCGCTATTACCAATTTTTCAACATACTTATTATCTATTACTCAACTTTCCTAGTTGTAGGAAAAGCAGCAAAATAATAAAGTAAATACTTGAAAAATATAAAAATAATAGTTGCAGTTTCCATTTATTTTTATTAAATTGCATTTTTACATAAGTTCAATTAAATAAAACAAATAGAAACTGCTATGCAAAATTATGAAAATATTTCAAATGAAAAAAATTTAATTTCTAAAAGAATTGATTCGTTCTTTAAAAATTTTAGCATCTATAAATTTTTATATACGGCTAATATAAAAAAAATAAAAGGTTACAATGTTAAAGATGTAATAATTAAAATTGCTGAGTTGCCATTTAAGCACAAAAACTTTTATCAAGGTATTGTTGAAGACAAAGATATAGAATTTAATAAAAATGTTGCTTATGATTTTATCAATAATTGCAACTATAATTGGCGTAAGTTCCTTTTAAATATAGTTGTAATAATAATCAATACATTTTTTAAAACATTAACAAAAGAAACAAGAGAAGATGTAATAATATTAGATGATACCAGTCATCCAAGGAACTGCAGCAAAAAAGTAGAATTACTAGCAAAATTATATGACCAAGTACCGGAAAATTTTTAAAGGGTTTTCGTATATTGTCATTATGCTGGTCAGATGGCAACAGCTTACTACCAATAGACTTTGCTCTTTTATCATCAAACAAAGCAGAAAATCGTTATCAAGAAATTAATGATAAAATTGATAAAAGGAGTTGTGGTTACCAACGAAGAAAAGAAGCGATAAGTAAATCGACAGATTTGATATTGCCGATGGTTAAAAGAGCATTAAGATATGGCATAAAAGCGAAGTATATGTTATTTGACAGTTGGTATAGTTTTCCGTCTTTAATCATACCATTGAAATCAATTATAGATGTCATTTGTATGGTAAAAAAAATGCCTAAGGTATATTATTATAAAGACAATCAATCATTTACCTTATGCCAATTGTATAGGGAAATTAAAAAACGCCGAGGTAAAGCAAAGATAAAAGGTAGCCAGATAGTAAAAATTCGTAATGAAGGACAAGAACTAGAAGTAAAGATTGTGTTTGTAAAAAATCGAAATAAGAAAAGTGATTGGCTTGCAATCTTGTCAACGGATATAACACTATCGGACGAAGAAATAGTAAGAATATACGGCAAGCGTTGGGATATAGAAGTTTTCTTTAAGATGATAAAGCAGTGTTTGAACTTAAATAAAGAAGTAGCATTGCGAAATTTTGATGGTATCATAGCCCATACAACAATAGTGATGTTTCGTTATGTATTTCTATCAGTAGAGCAGCGTAATAGCACAGATGGAAAGACATTTGGAGGAATGTTTAGAGAAGTAATAGACGAAATGGAAGACATAACAGTCCTTGAAGCGTTGAACAGGATATTAATATTAGCATTTGAGAAAATACGAGAGCTAGACGATATAAGTAAAGAAAAAATAGATGAAATTTTAGATATTTTTATGGGTGTAGTAATGAAAGAATATGGGCTGATATGCTCTGCTGCTTAATTTCATTATTTTGTGATGTGTTAAAACAACTAGGAAAGTTGAGTTTTAAATTTTAAAAAAAAATTCATAAAATTTTGCTAGGGTGTCGTATTTTAAAAAACTAAAAAAGTTACTTTAGAAATTTAGGTATAATCCTAAATCTTTACAGCAATTAATTAGAATTTGTTGTAGTTCTGTATTAGGGTTTAAGTTATAGTAAAAGCTAGCAAAACTCAACACATCACCTCGAAAACGAGTTTCTCCAAAGTCATTGAAAAACCAAATTTTGTTTTTCTCAAAAATGGACATACTACCTTTTTTGTCATCATAAAATGGATTTATTAAATTGCTGTTAGCTCGCTGTTGTTCGAGTTTTACTCCGTGCTTATTCATAACAAAGTTGTAGAAATCGAAGCCACTATTAGTGGCTTCGAGGAAATCGTCCTTATTAATAAATTTATAATTAGCGCTCATTTCTACCTCCGTTTATAGTAAGGTTTAACTTATGATTTTCAATAGAAATAGAGCTACCGCAGTTTTCCAGATTTTCTCTTGAAAATAAAACCTTTCTTCCGACTTTTTTGTAGTTAATCAAACCTCGCCTGCACCAGTTGTAAATCGTTGTTCGACAACAATTTAGCAGTTTACACGCTTGCTTAATTGTGAAAAATTGTAAATCTTCTTGCTTTTGGAGTGAATCATCTTTTTCCAGACGTTCGTGAAAGTTGGATTTGCTCAAAGTGTTGAGAAGTACTTCCTCAAGCTGAGCGGGGGTTAGTAATGATATAGATTGTTCTGACATAATTGCCTCAATATTTAATTAAACAACTATTTTTAAAAACTCATATCATACTTAAGTTGTTGCATTAGAATTATATACAATTTTAGGGGTTTTGGTATATCTTTTTGTTTAGAATTGAAAAATAAAATTTGTTTATATACCATTTTGTAGAGAAAGGTCGATAGATACAATAAAAAAATGGTATATAAGAGTTTTTTGAAAAATACTTATATACCAAAAAATGTTGAAAATATTTTAAAAAAGTGTTTTTAGTTGTGTAATTTTAAAAAATTAAAAATAATATCTTTATTCTTTACGAATCCTTCGCTTCCATATCTTTTTACTAAAGTGTCTTGTAAAACATTATTATTTGGGCTGTATTTTTTCATTACAGATGAGTGCTCTTGTTTATTCGTATTTGAATTTATCGCATTCCCAAATCTTGTGCAATATTGCTTTATTAGCTTTATTGGTTCGATTTTTTCGAAAATTTTATTGCTGAATTTAGTTAAAACAATAAACCTCATTAAATCTACTGCATCACTCTGCCAATCTAATCTATTGTATTCAATAAAAGCATAAACTTTATTCTTATTTTTTTCTTTTTCTGCTTTTGTAAGGTCATTGAAAATTTGATTGGCATCAAGTCCATCAAATCCGTCATAAAATTTTAATTTTTCAATAAGAAAATTTAAAAAATATTGAAATTCATTTAAAACATCAATTACAAAAAATGATTTAAAATGCTTGTCTGTTGCACTTTTTTCCTTATAAAATTTTTGATTTTCTTTGTAATGATTTTCAACTTTAATAAATTCTTTTGTATAAAAAAATATTCTCTCTTTCGGAGAAAGTGAATTGATTTCACTTTCCAATTCTTTTTTTCTGCTTTCAAACATCAGCATTGCATCTACAAATTGCTCGCCAGTATATATATCTTGTATTACATAAGCCATTTTAACTCCAAAATAATTTTTTCATTTATTCTTCCACTTTAAATGCTTGATGCAATAATGCCTTTAGCAAATGCTCTGTTGATTGCTGATTGGAAATTATGCTTTCTTTGAGTTGCCTTGTGCGTTCTAATTGATTTTCTATTTCCATTACTATACGTTGCTGCTCCGATAATGGAGGTAGGGGAAGTAATAAATTATTAAATAATGAACTATTTAAATGTGGTAATCCAGATTGTTTCGGATTGCTATTAAATAATTTGTAATTCATTTTCAAAAAGTAAAATAAATACTTTTTTTCAATTTCAAACAATTTTATACAGGCAAGAGTAGAACCTACAGCACCATTTGTATTAGTTCCTATTAAACCCATACGTGCTCCATCCCAAACAATTAAAATATTTTTTTCTGAACATAAATTAAATCCTATACCATCAGTGTATTGTTCTATAATTCCTTTTTCAAATGCAGCAATATCAATATATGAATCCACTCTAAAAACAACAGTTTTAAAAAGATGATTTTCTGACTTTTTTAT
>CAZCLJ010000287.1:0-5624 GCA_964499465.1 uncultured Hyphomicrobiales bacterium | reverse complement strand
GAACTTGTGGTACCGGTGAAGACGCCGGTTACCCGCACTGGGACGGAAAGACCCCATGCACCTTTACTCTAACTTACTATTGGGTTTGGCTACAGCATGCGTAGGATAGGTGGGAGACTTCGAAGCAGGACTCGTGGGTCTTGTGGAGTCAACGGTGAAATACCACCCTTGTTGTAGCTGGATTCTAACCCGGCGGAGTGGATCCGCGGGAACAGTGGTAGGCGGGGAGTTTGACTGGGGCGGTCGCCTCCTAAATTGTAACGGAGGCTTACAAAGGTCACTTCAGCACGGTCGGTAATCGTGCTAAGAGTGCAAAGGCATAAGGTGGCTTAACTGTGAGACTTACAAGTCGAGCAGATGCGAAAGCAGGTCTTAGTGATCCGGCGGCTCCGAGTGGAAGGGCCGTCGCTCAAAGGATAAAAGGTACGCTGGGGATAACAGGCTGATCTTGCCCAAGAGTTCACATCGACGGCAAGGTTTGGCACCTCGATGTCGGCTCATCGCATCCTGGGGCTGGAGAAGGTCCCAAGGGTTTGGCTGTTCGCCAATTAAAGCGGTACGTGAGCTGGGTTCAGAACGTCGTGAGACAGTTCGGTCCCTATCCAGTGTGGGCGAAGGATATTTGAGGAGACCCGTTTCTAGTACGAGAGGACCGAAATGCCCGGACCTACGGTGAATCTGTTGTAACACCAGTTGCATCGCAGAGTAGCCACGTCCGGAAAGGATAAGCGCTGAAAGCATCTCAAGCGCGAAACCTACTCCAAGATAAGATATCCCATAGCGTAAGCTAGTAAGAATCCAGGTAGACTACCTGGTTGATAGGCCATACGTGTAAGTATAGTAATATATTCAGCGGAATGGTACTAATAATTCGAGGGCTTACTGTAATTATTCTCTATTTGCTATATTATACTTCGCTTCTTTTTTACTAGATAAAATATTTATCTTTTAGATTAATTTCTTACTTCAAAAATTTAAAATGCTCGGTAATTCTATCGCTAATGTTACACCTCTTCCCATTCCGAACAGAGAAGTTAAGCTTAGCGGAGTCGATGGTACTGCAGGGTTCCTCTGTGGGAGAGTAGATCATTGCCGGGCTTTTTTTTTATATTCTCAATCCAAAATATAAATGTCCACATTCAACATTCTCAAAATCAACCACATTTGGCAAATGTCCCCATTTCTCAAAACCAAATTTCTCTAACAATTCAATATTTCCAATATTTCTGTCTAAAACAATTGCAAAAAGTGTTTTTAGATTTATTCTTTTTAATAAATAATAGATTCTGCAATTAATTTATATGCTATTCCTTTTCTTCGAAAGTCTTTATGCTATTACTCCCAAAAACTTTGTTCTTTTAATAAAATATTTAGAATAAAATCAGAACTCCTGATGCCTAAAACCAAATTGCTACCAGAGAGTATGAGATTCCTCACTTCGTTTCGGAATGACTCCTTTTCTGTATAAATTGCGCAATTATTATTTACGAGGCAAATCTTCTAACTCCTTTATTTTAGAAATGGAGTCAGGAGTTCTGATATTATTATAAGAACTTAAATTTTATTATAAGTATTTTCAATTGGTCATTCGTCATTAGTAGTTAAATAAAAATAACCAATGACTAATGACCAATAACTAATAAAATGTATATTGTGAACTACGAAATAATTCTTTACGAGCATAATCTCCTAACTCCTTTATATTCGTTATGGGGTTAGGAGTTCTGAACTTATAAAATTCTGTAAAATATTTTATTTAGTCAAATATTTATTTAATTATAATAATACTTCCAGATAATGAATAATTTCCATAAATAATCTTTACATAGTATATATCATTTAAATAATTTTTGCAATTTAGTTGTATTTGATTCCTTCCATTTTCAAGATAATTGTAGTTTTGATTATCTATTAGTTCGCCTCTTGAATTATATATTTTTACTGTAACTGACGAACATTCGGGTAATTGAAAATCAAGAACAACAAGATTTGAGCTTGGATTTGGAAAAACATTCACACTATTTTCTAAAACATAGTATTCTGGAATATCAATTTCAATAAATAAAATATCATCATTAAAATATATAATATTATCATATTTTTTGTTATTAATAATATTTATTACATTTTTTACTGAAACATCAGAAACAAAACCATTATTATAAATCTGTAAATAAAGCGTTTCATTTTCATAAGCACAGGTGGTATTAGAAAATTCATCGGCACCAGGAACAGCAACTGCACATTTTCCATTCTCAAAAACTCCGCTTCCAATAAGCTCATCTTGACTATTAAATACTGCTATTTCAGCACCATTTGCAATATTGTCATTTGAAATAATTAAATTAGAATAATTCAAAGATATTTTTTCATTAATTTTGAAATAAACTGGATTAGGAATTTCAGATTGACTTGATGCAGCAGAACGAAGAGTATTTGCAGGATATGTTAAAATACAATCTTGATTGACATATAGCTTATATCCTTGGCAAGGTTGTAAATTTCCTATAGTATTAATATTAAATAAAGGACAATAAAATCTACCACTGTTGCTTTTTAATATAATAATTTCATTGTTAATTGTTGCTAAAGCTGTTTCTACTGGCATAGCTGATGAGCGCAAGTAAGAAATCAAACTCCATCCCTGAGAACAATTAATTGGATAATTCTCTGGAACTATTTTTTGACCTAACATCTGAAGTGTTTCATTTGAAAAAGTATTTACAAAATATCCTTCGCTTGGGTTCCAATTACCAATGGTGTTTATACCAAATGCAGGCACATACATCTGACCAATATTATTCCTTGCAATATTTATATTTTGAACAATTGGTGCAAATATATCTACAAAATTTGGTAAAAGCGGATTTATATAACTTGAAATAAGATTCCAACCAGCAAGCAAATAAATATTTTGTTGAGATGCTGACAAAATTTCAAATTTATTATAGTTTGTCCAGGGGCTTACTCCATTAGTATTTATTGCTCTTACTTTCCAGTAAAATGAAGTATTAGTTGGAAGTCCTAATGATAAATAAGTTGTATCCACAATAATATTATCTTCAATTATAGTACTTGGGTCAAACGACTCATCTGTTGCTATTTGTAATTGATATTCAGAAGCGTTTTGCGAAGAACTCCAGATAAAATCAATATCAGACACAAAAAATATTTCGAAATTTGGAGGACTTATGAGCTGTGGAGGTTGAGGCACTGGTTGATATGTTGAATAGTTTGGAAATAATAAATATGGAGTAACTGCCAAGGCATCAATATTATCGGAAAATTCAATATCTTGAAATTCTTCAAATGTTCCATTTAAAAAAGAGTAATAAAGCATATTAGGATTTAGTCCACCAGACTCATCTTCATTTGTTGACCAGTTATCCTGTGCTACGCTAAAAAGTAGTGCGAGACCTAATCTTTGTTCTAAACTATCGTAGAGCCAGCAAAATTCAAATGCATCAATATCAACTCCGTCTTGTAAACCAAGATGATTAATCGGATTTATTATTTCAGTAAATCCAATCATAGAACTTGTTTTTAAATAAATTGAACCGGGATTTAAAGTATCATAATCAATTAGATTTGGTCTGAATACATATTTGGTTTGATAACTAACCGTAAAATAAAGATTATCACATTCAGTTAAATCAGAGCTACCAACTGCAAGAGCATTTACATCATCATTTGCCGTTGGGTCAATATCTGGATTCGGTGTCAGTAATTGATGTAAGCTATCTTCACTAAAAAGTGGAGCTTCTGAAACAATAAATTTATTGCTGTTTGGTAACGGATATACAATGCCAGTCATTATTTCATCGTTCTCATAAGTAGTCCCTTTGGGGTCAGTAATATTTGTTGCTACATCGCAATACTGCCCGGTGTAAAAGCCACCATTATTTTCAGAAAACGAATATATCAAATAATAGGGATAATGAACGCAATTGCTTGATGTATGTGGAACAGAAGGATATTGAGGTCCGAAATTGAAATTTATCAGATTTATATCAGTTTTATCAAAGCCATCAATATTAAAATATCTATATTGAATAGAATCAAAAGCAACTGTTTGGTCGCATACTGGAGCTATTGTAGAGTTTAAGGGGTCTGGCGCCGGGTCGTAATTAAAGTATTGAGTATCATTTATATGACCGTTTGCTGGAGGTGGAGGATATACTCCATTTCTTAAATACATATCACCAGGGTCGTAATAATTGTTAGCAGGATTAAAAGGGTCGCTTAGTTCTGCATCTGAACCAATATCCAATGAATATAAAAAATCATCTTCGGAATCTGGTTTGTTAACAGGTTCTTCAATTGCAAGGAATAAAGTTCCCCAAGCTTGTGCTATTGCTATATCAATAGAATTATTGTCTGGGATTGTATCTATATGAGTATGAGCCAAAGAAGATAATCCTATATTTAAAGGATTGCCTCCTATTAGATTAAAAGAGCCGGAATTGTTACTATTTCCGTTCAAACAAGATTTGTAATCACCAAAAGCATCTTGAAAACTTGCATTCATTGTTCCGGGGATAAATTGCTGTTGTCCGTTTAAGGAAAGTTGAGTTGATATTACTCTTGCAATATCTTCGAAGTTACCTTCACTTTCGTTTTGTGCTGAAGAATAAAAATCCCATAAATAATTAATTGCAATAGTATCGCCAACTACAGAATTTTCTATATTCAATGCTAAATTTCCTACCAAATCAGCTATAGCAAAAGTAGTGTATGGACAGGTTAAATCATCTTGAGCCAACGATTTTGAATAAATCCACCATTCTATTTTTAATCTATTGGTGCCAATTCCCAAAATACTCACGAAACAAAAGGCACCAGCACGCTGAATGCAGCCTTGTTGTATTCCAAGAACTGGAAATTTCATTATACAAAAGTTATATAAGCGCAGATATGTTTCACCATCTGCACCAGTTTCAGTATTAAAACTATTTGTTGGTGCGGATATTAAAATATCCGGTGGACAACAGATAGGCGGAGGACAGTTCGGATCGCAGGATTTCCTAAGTGATGTTATTGTAGAGTCATGGAAATTGGTTGCCCCTGTATCAAATTCAAAATACATCTGCGACTGCATCGTTGCAGCCGAGCAAAATAGAATTATGCTTAATGCGAAAATAATTCTCTTCATCGCAAACCTCTTTTAAAAGTGAAAAAAATGATTTTGATAATATGTATTTTTCAAGTTTCATTTTAACAGATTTTTAAATAAAGAAAGTCTTTTATTAAAATATAAATACTTATTTTCACACTATTCAGAATTATGTTGATATAAAATTAATTCTGAATTATTATTTACTTTTAAGGTTCCATACTTAGTTACACAAGACATTTTTATTTCCAAAACTTTACGAAAGTTAAGAAACTTTCGCAAAGTAAGAAGAAAATACTTTCGTAAAGTGTAGTACTCCTGACCCAATAACGATAATAAAGTAGTTAGGAGATTTGCCCCGTAAAGAACAATTGCGCAGTTTATTGCAAAAAGTTGTCATTCTGAAGCGCAGATAAAGCAAGTGCTTCATTTAAATGGAGATGACATAATTTAACAATGTCATTCTGAGGCGAATATAAACGAAGACGTTTACTTTTAGGGAAATGAACTT
>CAZCLJ010000286.1:0-5667 GCA_964499465.1 uncultured Hyphomicrobiales bacterium | reverse complement strand
CGTTTCGAAATGACACAATATAATAAGTCTTTTAACGAATTACAACACTAGAAATTGGAAATAACAATCTGAGCGTAGCGAAGAATCTTATAAAACTTCTATAATACAGCATATTAGATTCTTCACTTCGTTCAGAATGACAACCAGAATTAAATTTTTAGAATTCCTTATATAAATTTAATTTTCTTTGCTAACTCTTTTAAGGAGTTCTTCTATTAACTGCTTTGCTGCAGCAGGAATCACGGTGCCAGGTCCAAATATTGCTTTTGTGCCTGCTTTGTAAAGGAAATCATAGTCCTGCGGAGGAATAACGCCACCAGCAATAACCATAATGTCTTCACGTCCGTATTTTTTAAGCTCTTCAATTAATTGAGGAATAAGCGTTTTATGTCCGGCTGCAAGAGAACTTGCTCCAACAATATGAACGTCATTTTCTACTGCCTGACGAGCTGTTTCCTGCGGGGTTTGGAATAATGGACCGATGTCCACATCGAAGCCCATATCCGCATAAGCAGTTGCAACAACTTTAGCACCTCTGTCGTGTCCGTCCTGTCCCATCTTTGCAACAAGTATTCTCGGACGGCGCCCTTCAATTTCCTCGAATTTATCAGTTAATTTTAAAACTTCATCAATCAAATCTCTGTCAGAATATTCAGAACCATAAATACCTGAAATGGAGCGAATAACTGCCTTATGTCTGCCAAAAACTTTTTCCATAGCACTTGAAATTTCGCCGAGTGAAGCACGCACCCTTGCTGCTTTAATTGATAAATCAAGCAGATTGCCTTCGCCGGTTTCTGCCGCTTTTGTAATGTCGTCAAGTGCTTTTTGGACATCAGTTTCGTTACGCTCTGCTCTTAATTTTTCTAAACGTTTGATTTGCTGCTCGCGAACAAGAGAATTATCAATATCTAAAATATCCATTTCGGCTTCTTTGTCGAGCTTATACTTATTTACACCAAGAATAATCTCTTTACCTGAATCAATTCTTGCCTGACGACGAGCTGATGCTTCTTCAACCCTCATTTTTGGAATGCCAGTTTCAATTGCCTTTGCCATTCCGCCAAGCGATTCAATTTCCTGAATATGCTCCCAAGCACGGTGCATAAGCTCATTGGTCAATGTTTCAACATAGTATGAACCAGCCCATGGGTCAATTACTTTGCAGATATTGGTTTCTTCCTGCAGGTGAATTTGAGTATTTCTTGCAATACGGGCTGAAAAGTCAGTTGGAAGTGCAATTGCTTCGTCAAGTGAGTTTGTATGAAGCGATTGTGTATGTCCAAGAGCAGCAGCCATTGCTTCAATTGCAGTTCTTACAACGTTATTGAAGGGGTCTTGCTCAGTCAAACTCCAGCCGGAAGTTTGGGAGTGAGTTCTCAAAGATAATGATTTAGGATTCTTTGGATTGAACTGCTTTATAATTTTTGCCCAAAGCAAGCGTGCAGCACGCATTTTAGCGATTTCCATAAAGTAATTTTTTCCGATTGCCCAGAAAAATGAAATTCTCGGAGCAAATGCGTCAATATCTAAACCTGCTTTCATACCTGCGCGGACGTATTCAAGACCGTCAGCAAGAGTATAGCCCATTTCCAAATCTGCTGTGGCGCCTGCTTCTTGCATATGGTAACCGGAAACGGAAATACAGTTGAATTTAGGCATATTCTTTGATGTATATGCAAAAATATCGGCAATAATTTTCATAGAAGGAATAGGGGGGTAAATATATGTATTTCTAACCATATATTCCTTCAAAATGTCGTTTTGAATAGTGCCGGTAAGCAATTCCTGTTTTACGCCCTGCTCTTCAGCAGCAACGATATAAAATGCCATTACTGGAAGAACAGCGCCATTCATTGTCATAGAAACGGACATTTTGTCAAGTGGAATGCCAGCGAAAAGCACGTTCATATCTAAAATGGAATCAATAGCCACTCCAGCTTTACCAACATCTCCAACAACGCGTGGGTGGTCGGAATCGTAACCGCGGTGAGTTGCCAAGTCGAAAGCAACAGAGAGACCCATCTGCCCGGCAGCAAGATTTCTGCGGTAAAATGCGTTACTTTCCTCAGCAGTTGAAAAGCCGGCATACTGGCGGATTGTCCACGGTTTGCTGACATACATCGTTGAGTATGGTCCTCTTAAAAATGGTGGAATACCAGAGAGGAAGCCGAGATGCTCTAATTCATTCAAATCTTCTTTTGTATAAACCGGTTTTATGTCGATATTTTCTAATGTTTTTTCGATTAGATTTGAGTAATCTTTGCCGGTTTCTTTTTCGATTAACTTATTCCATTCTTCTAATGAAGCTTGGATGAAATCGCTTTTATAATCTATTTTTGTGAAATCGGGATTCATTCTTTCCTCTTAAAATATTTTTAAATCATTTTGCAGCTTGGATAATACTCCGTGTATATCTGCTTTAATATGAATAAAATCATCAACACCAGCAGCTTTGAACGCTTCAATATGCTCAGTAGGATAGCCGGCTACGATTACTTTGGAATCCGGCTTTACTATTTTTGCTTTCTTAGTTAGCTCTGGGACGATGTCCGGGTATGTGTCATCTGTAGAACAGATAACAACACATTTTGCATCTGATTTGGAAAATCCAGCAACAGCATCATCAATTGTATTGAAACCGTTTTGATAAATCGGCTCAAATCCGGCAACCCTAAAGAAATCATTTGAGAAATCCGCTCTGGGTTTGTGTTGCTTTAAAGGTCCCATCGTAGCAAAAAATACTTTCGGGAAAGAATTGTGTTTGTCTTTGAAATTTAGTGCATTCAAACGCATTGCTTCGAATGGTTCAGAATAACGAACATTTTTAAATGTCTTAATCTCAACTGGGTGTGGTTCTTCGGCAAAAGTTGGATTATTTCTCAAATATTTTTCATTTTCATAAATATTTGGATTTTTATTTGTTCCAACCAGCACTTCTTTTCTTGTTTTGTAGTTCTTATCTCTTGTGTCTGATACTTTTTTAACTTCATCTTGAGGCGTCCCGCTTTCGAGTGATTTGAGCCAGCCGCCATTTGCTTCAACTGTTTGGAAGAGTTGCCAGGAACGTTTTGAGAGTTGGTCTGTTAAATATTCTACGAACCAGCTTCCTCCAGCAGGGTCAATAACCTCGGTTAAATTACATTCATATTTCAAAATGTGTTGAGTATTTAAAGAGAGCCGGTATGAATCTTCATTTTGGAGATTAGCGCAGGCATCGAATGGAGCTAAGTTAATACTATCGCAACCACCCAGAACAGCAGCAAGGGATTCGCCAGTATTACGAATAATGTTTTGATGAAGGTCTAATATAGATTTATTGCAAGCCCAAGCGTCTGAGTGCAGGAATATTTTTTGCGACTCTTCATTGCCACCAAATTCCTTTACTATTTTAGCCCATAAAGCACGAATAGCTCTAAATTTTGCGACTTCTACAAAGAAATTAGTTCCAGCGGTTAATCTGAAAAATATTTTATTTGATATAGTATTTATATCTAAATTCTTTTTCTGAAATTCTCTAATATACTGCACTGCCTTGCTGAGAGAATAAGCAATTTCCTGCACGGCACTTGCTCCAGCGTTACCATAAATGCTGCCGTCAATTGCTATTGTTTTTGTGAAAATATTATTGCTTGTTAAATCAACTAACTTGTCAATTGCATTACTAACTGCTGTAAGTCCGCAGCCATCTTTTTCAGCAAAAGAAATTGGGTCTAAAAGAATTCCGCCATTGGCAATATTTGACTTTTCAAAAAATTCAGTTAATAAATTGATTTTTGAAATAGTTCCATTTCCAACTTGAAAATAAATAAGCAAACCGTTTAATTCAATGTTTTTAAACAGTTCGCAAAAATCATCATAAGTAGAAATATGATTTAAAAATGCTTCAGGGATAATAACTGAGTTTAATCCGTGAGAAATTAAATAGGAAAGTAGTTTGTTAAAATCAGCTGGTTTGCAATAGCTAATTTCCTGAGCTATATTCCACGCTTTAGCTTTATATCCACTGAGTTCAGAGCTTCTGATGTAAGGAAAGAAGCCGGGCAACAGGTCGTTTTGCAAATGGGCAATTTCTTCCATATCTTTTTGAGTGTAAATAGGAAAGAAATCAATACCTTCAACTGTTTTAGTTATTAGTTTGTCAATTGGTTTGCCGTTGTTTGAAAGCTCAGCTTCTTTAATCCAATCGTTGAAATTCGGAAATTCAAATTCCGAAAGTAGTTTTTTTTGTTCCATAACTTTTATATTGATTATTAAACAATAAGAAGAGCATCACCATATGCAAGGAATCGGAAATTATCTCTAATTGCTTTTTTGTATGCTTTTAAAAGATTTTCTTTCCCTGCAAAAGCTGCGGAAAGCAGCAGAGTTGATGTTGCGGGTGCTTGAAAATTTGTTATAAATTTAGTTGCTATTTTAAAATCATAATGAGGATAGATAAACTTATCAGTCCAGCCGCGATTTGGTTTAACTGCACCGGATGTAAGGACGGAAGACTCTAATGCTCTTACAACGCTTGCTCCTACGGCATAGACGTCGCGTTTTGCCTTGAGTGATTTATTTATTATTTCAGCAGCTTCTAATGAAATATTGAAATATTCTGAATACATTCGGTGTTTTGTCAAGTCTTCAACTTCAATTTTCTCGAAAATGCCTTGTCCAATGTTCAAAACAATTTTAGCAATGCGGACACCTTTTTTCTCAATTTCTTTGAGTAATTTTGGAGTGAAATGAAGTCCTGCAGTAGGTGGAGCTATTGAATTTAAGTGATTATCACTTGCAAAAATTGTTTGGTAAGTTTCTTTGTCAAGGTCGGTTGGTTCACGCTTGATTAATTCCGGAATTGGCATCTGCCCAATTCGTTCTATTACCTGAAACAAATCATCGTGATAGCTAAAACGAACTGTCCTGCCGCGTGAGGTAGTATTATCAATTACTTCGCAATAAAATTTTTCATCGTCAAAATAGATTTTGTTCCCTATACGGACTTTTCTTGCCGGTTCGACCAATGCGTCCCAAATTTTCTCTTCAGCTTTTAATTCGCGAAGTAAAAGCACTTCAATAGTTGCATTAGTTTTTTCTTTTTTTCCGTAAAGACGTGCTGGAAACACTTTTGTTTCATTGATTACAATGCAGTCGCCTTTTTGCATTAAATCTAAAATATCTTTGAATTGCTTCTCTTCTGTTTCACCAGTTTCCCTGTTGAGTATCATAAGACGTGAAGAATCACGCGGGTCTGATGGAAATTTTGCAATATTGTTTTTTGGTAAATTATACTTAAATTCTGATAATTTCATTTATTTCCCCTAAATTCTTCACACTAAATTTTACAAAATTAACACTTTTTTTTTGCTTTTCATATTTTATTTTCTTTATTTTTTATTATTTAGTTAGATTTCTTTTAGTATGGAATATTGGGTTGTTAGTGCTAGTATTGTAATTCGTTATAAGACTTATTATATTATGTCATTTTGAAGCGTAGCGAGAAATCTCACGTCATTGCTAACACGAAACATTAGATTTTTCACTTCGTTTACCAATGACATCTTTTTAGTCATTCTGGCGTATGTCAGCACCAGTCTTGCTTTTTAGTCATTAGTCATTAGTCATTGGTCATTGGTCATTAGTTCTTAGTAATAATACCAATGACGAATAACTAATGACCTA
>CAZCLJ010000285.1:0-5715 GCA_964499465.1 uncultured Hyphomicrobiales bacterium | reverse complement strand
CGTTTCGGAATGACAAGAAATGTTTATCAGGTTTTCAATAAATAATTACACTAGAGTTCGGGTAATTCAAATTTTTGTAATTGCAGAACTATTGATGCCTCGTAGTTTGTTATTTCGCAATCTTGTCATTCCGAAACGAAGTGAGGAATCTCACAACTAATTGCTACCACAAAACTTGAGATTTCTCACTTCGTTTCGAAATGACACATTATCTGCATTATTTGCGCAATTGTTCTTTACGAGGCAAATCTTCTAACTCCTTTATTTTCGTTATGGGGTCAGGAGCTCTGAAGTTAGACTTAAAATTTTGCTAAAAAAACAAAGTTTTGGAGAGTAATAGTTTAAGGTTTAGAAAGATTAGAAAGTTTAGATTTTTTTGAACTTTCACAAAGTTAAGAAACTTTACGAAAGTTTCTTAACTTTCGTAAAGTTTTGGTTATAAGAAGTAGCTATGTCTTTGGTAATCGCAGTGAAGAATCTCAAACTCTTTGTTAGCAATGACTTGTGAGAATCTTCACTACGCTTCAAAATTATATATCCATTTTATTCTTGATTTCAACCGAGTAAAAAAATACTTTATCCGAAATTATCACAGACAAAACAAACCACAAATCCTTTAAATTTAGCTATAGTGCCTTAATTTCTAATACTTCAAACATATTGAGGTAAATATTATTTTATAATATTACCTTTTATGTTAAAATATAATTTGCATTTTAACATTATATTACTATATTTATAAAACAATTTAATTGATTGTTCGTTTAAATAAATAATTTATGATATTTTTTAAAGATAATTTAAGTTGAATGGAAGTAGATATTGAAGATAAAGAGATACTGAAACTTTACGAAACTGGCAAATCAAATAAAATTAGGTTACCTAAAAATCTTCTTGATAAGTTCTTTTTAAGAATAAACTTGATTTTAGCAGCAAAAGATATTTATGATTTGTGGAATGACCCAGCAGCTAAATTTGAAAAATTATCTGGAAATAATCGTTTTTCTATAAGATTAAATATTAAATACAGAATTGAGATGGAAGTAAATTGGAATAACGATGAAAAAACAGTTGGAGTGTTTAAAATTGTTGATATTAATACTCATTATGAGTAAATTTATAAGTAATGAAAAGAAAAAGAAATGGCACTGATTAGAAATATTAAACCATTTAAAGTGTTAGGTCCCGGCGACCATTTAAAAGAATTTATGGAAATATTTAACTGGACCCAAGAAGATTTAGCTTCTGTCATGGGTATTTCAGCGAAACATCTTAACAGCATAGTCAAAAATAAGCAGCCGATTACTCTTGAAATAGCAAAGCTATTGTCTAAAACTTTTGGACATTCGCCCCAATTTTGGATTAATCTTGATACGGAATATCGTTTAAAAATTTCAGAAAATTCAAAGGAAGACCACAGTGTTGAAATTAAAACTATGCTGTATAAATATATGCCTATTAACGAAATGTTCAAAAGGCAGTGGATTCCAAAAATAAAAGATGCACAAAAGTTATTTGAACATATTTGTTCATTTTGGAATGTTCAGGATTTGAATGAAAACTTCTTTAAACAAAAGGCGGATTTCTTTGCTCTTAGGAAGTCTGATTCTTTCGATAAATTCAATTTATACTATGCACTTACTTGGCTGCAAATGGCTAAGAACATTTCAAAAAGTATAAATGTTTTAAATTATGATAGTAGCCATTTAAAAGAACTTTCTGAGAAAATTCACACTTACACAATAATTGAAAATGGTGTTGAACTATTTTTAAATGAACTGGAAGAAATAGGAATTAAATTCGTTTTTCTTAAGCATTTACCGAAGACCTATCTTGATGGTGCTACATTTTTCGATAGCAACAATCCGGTTATTGTTCATACTGGCAGATACAATAGAATTGACCATTTTTGGTTTACGATTTCTCATGAAATTGGGCATATTTTGAAGCATCTTGAAAACTCAGAAAGTGTTTTTATTGATGATGAAAAGCTTAAAGATAAAAGAAGTAAAATAGAGAAAGAAGCCGATGAATTTGCTGTTAAGGTTTTAAAGCAAAAGGAAATTATTGCGTTTTTTAGTAATAATATGAATTATATTACAACACAGCAGATTTACGAATGCTCTGAAGCTTTGCAAATACATCAGGGAGTTATTATTGGTGCTTTAGCTTTCCAAAAAACGATTTCTTATTCGCATTTGCATAAATTCACAGAAGAAATAAATGATAAAATACCGGAGAGGTTTTTTGCTTGGGGGGAGAAGTAAGTTTGGAAATTGATGGAAATTAGTAATTAAAGGTGTTAAACCTTTTTGTTTTAAAAGTTTGGTTTAAAACTTACATTTGATTAAATTGCAATAGTTAAAAAAGAATATTTGATTTGTTAAGTTTTAAACAAGAATATGAGAAATTAAGAGGATATGGAGAATTCTTTATACGTTTTTACATCATTTTAAATATGCAAATAATTAGTAATAACACAAAACAAGTTTAAAAATCTAATAAAAAGAAGTGAATAATATACTGATACACTTTTATATTTTTATTTATAATAGAATTTTTATTTTTGCTGGAGTAAAATATGACTGCTGTTTTTTTAACAGACATAGAAATTCAAAATCTAATTGCAGAGCCAAAGAATTTTAAATTTGAATTTGGTGAATTTTTATCAAAGGCAAAAGAAAAGCAAGGTCATAAAGAAAATGAATTCATTATTGACCGAGTTGACGGAAGCAAATTTAGAATTATGGTACGACAGAGTATCCATAACCCATTGGATTTTTCAATTATTCTTGGTTTTCTTAAACCTAATTCCAATATGTTAATCAGATTAAAAAGATATAACGGCAAGAGCCACCAACACCAGAATAAAATTGAAAAGACAGATAAATTCTATGATTTTCATATTCATTTGGCTACAGAGCGTTATCAGGCAGCAGGTCAATTTAAACCAGAACATTTTGCAGAGCCAACACACAGATATTCCGATATTCATTCAGCTTGGCTGTGTTTTGCAGAAGATTGCAATGTTTCTTTTCCTAACTCAGAAATCCAATCATTGTTTTAAAAAATTGAAAATGAATACAGAAATAATACAACTCGAATTTCAAAAAAAGATTTCTTCTGATATTTCTTTATATCAGGAGGGTATAAACCGTTTCAAAGTCTTTACACCATTTCAGTTTGATGATGGTGATTTCTTTTCTATCGTTTTGAAAAAAGAAAGTGATAAATGGCTTCTGACTGACGAGGGACATACTTTTATGCACCTTAGTTATGAACTTGATATGGATTCTATTGAAAAAGGAACAAGGGCTCAAATTCTTTCTAATGTCCTTTCTCAATTTGAATTAACAATTCGGGACGGTGCTATAACATCTGAACTTAATGGTTCTTGGGGCGATTCTTTGTTTTCTTATATTCAGTGTTTGGTTCGTATTTCAGATATTAACTATTTGAGTAAGGAAAGAGTTAAATCAACATTCTTTCAAGATTTTAGAGAATTTGTTTTAGAAAAAGTTGATAATACCAGAATTAAATTTGATTACAACGATATTGATAATGACCCAAAGTCAAAATATCCAGTAGATTGTCGAGTTAATGGTATGGCAAAACCTTTATATTTATTTGCTGTCAATAATGATGATAAATGCAGAGATGTTACAATTTCACTTTTGCAGTATGAAAAATGGGCTCTTAATTTTCATTCCATTGCTATTTTCGAAGACCAGGAATCAATAAGCCGAAAGGTTTTAGCTCGCTTTTCTGATGTTTGCGAAAAACAGTTTTCTTCTCTTTCAGGTGATAACTTACACCGAATTGAAAAGTATTTTAAAGATAATATTAGAGACAGTTTAATATAGCTGTTAAAAAAAAAGGATTTTTTCTTGTGAAATTCAATAAAAAAAAGCATAATATACTTTTTCAATATAAAACAAGTAATATTATTATAAACTTTTTTCACAAAATAAATTGTGTTTCTTGGCTTGGCTAAAAATTGTAAAACTATAAAATTAAAAAATTCGAAATTATCATATATCTGAAAATTATCCCTTTGATTAATAATTAAAATTTGATTTAATAATTTACGTCAAATATATTAAATTTATTATATTAAAACAGGAGGAAATGTGGAAACTGTTTTAACAGCAACTAAAAAAAATAAAACTTTGGTGTTAGCTCAAGAATTACCTTTAGAGCAGCATTCAAAAATTAAAATTACAATTGATTTACCTAAAAGTGATATTCAATATTCATTTCTTGAAAAAGCATCAACACTTGATTTTGAAGCTCCTTCGGATTGGTCGGATAATGTTGATAAGTATTTAAATGAGTGAAGTTTAACTTATATGTTTTCAAAAATATTATTCCAATCCATCCTCCAATTTTTAAAATAATCATTCTACTTTGTTTTATTTGAATTAAGTATTATTTTTGCAAATCATTTATTGAGAGTTCGTAAATAAATGTGTTGCCGTTATTCAAATAACCAAAACAAATAGAAAAATGAAATTGAAATATGGAATGAATCCTAATCAGGATTATGCAGAAGTAATCGACAAAAATAATGCATTAAAACTAAAGAATGGTAATCCGAGCATAATCAATGTGCTTGATGCCTTAAATTCCTGGCAGTTGGTAAAAGAAGCAAGTTTAGCATTAAACAAGGAAGCCAGCACATCTTTCAAGCACGTAACCCCTTCTGGAGTTGCTCTTTCCAAAGAATTAGACGAAAAAGAAAAACAAGCATATTTAATCAATATTGAACTATCTGCTCTGGCTGCTTCTTACGCAAGGGCAAGAGGAACAGACCGGCTCGCTTCATTCGGCGATTTCATTGCTCTAAGCCATTTTGTCGATAAACAAACAGCACTGCTCATTAAATCAGAAGTATCAGACGGCATAATAGCGCCCGGCTACTCTGATGAAGCACTTCAAATATTAAGTGCAAAGAAAAATGGCGGCTATGTCGTTTTTGAAATTGACGCTTCTTACATACCAGAAGAAATAGAATCACGCGAAGTTTTCGGTATTACTCTAAAACAAAAAAGGAATAACCTAATTATTTCTGATGAATTAGTTTCTAACGTAGTTACACAAAGTAAAGAACTTACACCAGAAATCAAGCAAGATTTAAAGCTGGGACTTATCACACTTAAATATACTCAATCGAACTCAATTTGCGTAGTAAATAATGGTCATGTTATTGGAATTGGCTCTGGACAGCAATCTCGTATATTATGTTCTGGTTTAGCACTCAATAAAGCAAACGTGTGGTATCAAAAAATGCAGCTTGATTATTCATTTATGAAAGAATGCACTGGCTTAAAGCGAACAGATTTAGACCAAATTATTGAGCAAAAGCGTCAGGAAACTTTTTCAAATAAAATAATACTCAATGAACTTGCGAATAGTTGCTTGCTTTCTGATGGATTTTTCCCACAAAAAGACAATATTGAGTTGGCTGGCAAATATGGAATTAAGTTTATTGCTGCACCAATGGGTTCAGTAAGGGATAACGAAATAATCGAAACAGCTAATAAATTAGGAATTACTTTTATTAATACTGGAGTAAGATTATTCCACCATTGAGTTAATTACTCACCTTACACATTGGCGATTTAATATTAAAATCTCTTGTTAATTTTTAAATTCAGAAATCCTAGTGTTGTAATTCGTTAAAAGACTTATTATATTGTGTCATTTCGAAACGAA
>CAZCLJ010000284.1:0-5773 GCA_964499465.1 uncultured Hyphomicrobiales bacterium | reverse complement strand
CCATTTACTAATTTAACTCTTTTTTATTAATTTCACAACATTTCCAGTAGAACCTTAAATTTTAATTTCGTTTCTGAATCTATTCATCCGATGACTGGGAAGTAATCGGATGAATTATTCATGCTAAAATTATTCTTTTTAAAAAAAATCTGAACCTTATTTTGATAATAAACCTTAGTAGAAAAATATCATACTGTTGAATAAACCTTATTAGCTTATTTTATATATGCTTAATAGATATTGTATTGAAATATTTAGTAGTGATGTCATTTCGAACCCCAAAATGAAGCAAGTGCTTCATTTAAATGGGAATGACATTAATCAATAAAGCATTTTGTAAAATTGAATAAGAGAAATCCCCCCTACCCCCCTTTTTCAAAGGGGGGAGAAGAATTATCTTAGTAATTCCCCCCTTTGAAAAAGGGGGGTAGGGGGGATTTCTTAGTGCTGTTCTGTATTTCATTGGTTTTATAAAAAAGATGTCATTTCGAACCCCAAAATGAAGCAAGTGCTTCATTTAAATGGGAATGACATAAGATAAAGATGTCCTACATCTTGCAGATGTAGGACATCTGGTTCAAGAAGTTTTGTAGAGTAAAAAATAGCGATGTCATTGGCAAACGAAGTGAGAAATCTCGAAGTCTGTGTTAGCAAGATGTTGTGAGATTCTTCGCTGCGCTTCAGAATGACATTCTGATTTCGCACTTTTAGATAGCGGTTTGGTATATGTTCGCGAAGAAAACTAAAAAACAAAAAAGAATTCTGATATTAAAAAAAAAGCCGAAGTAAACTTCGGCTTTTTTAATTTGATTAAATCAGATTATTTTACAATAATCATTGATTTTGTTTGTGAGAATGAGCCGGCAGTTAAAGTATAGTAATAAACGCCGGAAGCTATATTATACTGATTAGCATTGAAATTAACTGTATAAGTGCCTGGTTGAACCATAGCATCAAATAAAGTTGCAATTTCTCTGCCATAAACATCATTAACAGTTAATTTTACTGGTTTAGAAGCAGCTGCAATGAATTTAATTGTAGCATTGTCTAAAACTGGGTTTGGTTCGCTGTTAAGTAAAGTGAATTCGCCTGCAAATGGGTCATCAATGGAAGATTGTCCTTTTTTGGTTACAGAAACAATAACAGTATCTGTGTAAACAGTACCACAATCATTTGTAATTTCGCAGATGTAAGCACCGGCATCTTCTGCAACTGCTTCGGCTTTAGTATAAGTTGCTTCGTTTCCAACAGGAACATTAGTTACATCAATTTTAAACCATGTATAAGTCATTGGAAGTTCGCTTGTTGCTTCAACAGTCATAGTTAACTCTTTTGTTTCTTCTACTTCAATAGCAGTTTCTGGTTGAACAGTAATAATCGGAGGTATATTAACTGTTAAAGTAGCATTATCAGAAGTAATCGTAAATATAATTGATTCTAAAGTAGCTTCAAGCTTGTATTGTCCTGCATCGGCTTCTGTAACGTCATTAATTGTTATAGTTGTAGTATGGCTTCCGATAATTCTTGCATCATCAGTTAAAGGAGCATCGTTGAAATACCATTGGTATTTGAGTTCTTCTGAACTTGAAGTATTTTCAGCAATAGCAGTGAAAGAAGCAATATCGCCAGCGCAAACTGTAGCATCTTCTGGTTGGTCAATAAATCTAACATCGGGAGCTAAAATACCAAAGTTAGTTGCAGTATCAGAACCGCATAAGCCGTTTACTACTACCCAGTAATCTGTTCCGAAATCGCTTTCTTGAATATCTGTAATAGTCATTAATGAAGATTGAGCACCTTCGACCCAGTCATTGTTCTGAAGAAGTCTTGTGCCTTTATACCATTGAACTGTAGCAGGATAAGTAATATGTGCAAAAACTTCAAATACTGCTTTTGCGCCAATTCCAAGAACCTGATTTTGTGGTGGATATACAATATTAGTGGCTCTGTTTACGTAAACTAATGCTGGTTCTGATTCTCTTGGAGTGTTGATACCTTCGCAATCATCAGCTAATACTCTACAGGTATAAACACCGCTTGCATGAAATGATGCATTTCTTATTTTTAAAATTGCGCTATCTGCTGTACTATTATCTTTTTTTGTAATTATAATACCATCTTTATACCATTGGTAGTTATGAACAATACCGACTGCATTTACAGTTAATAATACATCTTCACCTTCGCAAATTACAAATGGTTTTGGATTGGTAGTAAATACTACGTGGCTGTCCCAAACTTTGTTGAAACCAACAGCACTTGTAGTATAGCTAATATTATTGCAATATGATAACACAACGCAACGATAAGCGCCAGTATCTGCATTTGTTACGGCATCAATAATAAAGTCTTTTGAATTAGCACCGGCAATATCTGTAAAAATACCATCATTATTATTATCAATTTGCCATTGATATGCTTGAACAGTTCCAGTTACATTAACTGAAATTTTAATCATATCATCTTTACAAACGCCGAATGCGGGTGTAAAGTTACTTATTATATCGGGAGTACCGATAACCATTGGAGATGCAAATTGAAGTTGTAAAACATTTGTGTATAATGAATCCGGATTACAATTAGTATTGAAACCTCTTACTTTCAAGCGATAGTATGTAATGTCTGAAAGTACAATAGATGCAATATTTAATGTATTTGTAGTTTGTCCTGCAACATCTTCCCAGTTATTAGTTAAGCTGTTTAATTTTTCCCATTGGCAGCTTGATACAGTTCCAATTAAAGGAATAGTTAATGAGAAGGGGTATGTGCTACAAACCAAATAAGTTTGATTTGGCTGTGTAGCAATTGCAGTTGGTTGTGTAATGTTAAGTGCTAAGATATTTGAAGGTACTGAATAATCTAATACTCTAACTGTTCCGTAATAATTTCCTGCGTCAGCAGCAGTTAAAGGAGCTATTGTGTATGTATTTGTATTTTCACCAGGAATTAATACATTGTCATGATACCATTCATAGATTATTGATGGATTTGTTCTTGATATTCCATCTGGAAAACTTGTAATTGCTCCTGTGAATCCTAAAGTAATCTGAGTAGTTGAGCCAGCACAGTAAGAAGTTAAGTATGGATTTGCTACTAATGGAATTGTAATTGCTAAATTTGGAATAGCTTCGTCTGCACCCATTTGCGTGCTGGTAAGAGTTTTTCTGTTTACATCATCAAAATCAACAGCAACTGCTGGTATTGCAGGGCATAATAAATTCATATCAGACAAAGAAGCACCATCTAAATGAAAATCTGATGCTGTCTGATTAAGAAAAGATACAGCTGTGTTTACTGAGTTTGCATCTTTGGCTGTTGCAGTTTTCAATGCAGCTAAAGTTGTTATGTTTGCTCCGACATAAGCTAAGGTGCCATTAGTACCTGAAACATAATAATCGTTATAATTGCAATCTAAAAATGCCTGATTATCTGGAACATACATTGCGTAAGACTTTGTTCCGGTTAATCCGGTCATTGTATTCACAAATAAGTTATTTCTTATATCAAGGCCAGTACAAATATTAAGTAGTGGAACGACCTGAGTTATCATAAAAGCAGATGTTAAACTTCCAGATGTTCCTGCACCGGCTTGGGCGCCAGACATATAAACAGTATTATTGTAAACTTTATGATTATTTCCACCATCAATACGAATTCCATAAGGATTAAATTGCGTTGATGTTGTGCTATTGTTTGCACTTGTTATATCAGTAATAATGTTGTTTGAAATTGTCATATTTGTGCCGCCGTTCATAATGTTTATACCATAAACACCAGTATTTGCAGCGGTTGAAGAAAGCCCGTAAATTTTATTGCGTGTAATTGTTCCGTCATAAGTATAACCATTAATGTGAATACCGATTACTCCATCAACTACGCTAGTTAAATTTGCTTTCATATTGAAAATTGTATTTCCGGAAATTGTTGGAGCGTTCACATTCTCTACCCAAATTGATTTTACACCAATTAATTCTGAAGGGGTAATAGAGCCAAATTTATTATTTGAAATATTAAGTCCGGTTAGAGATGATGTGATAGGACCCATTACAAGAATTCCATGGCGGGATTTATAAAATTCATTATTTGTAATGGTAATATTATTGTTACCGAAACCAGATGTTGGTCCTGGGGTAGGAGTATTTGATATTGCTGTATTATCAAATGCGTAAATACCATAGCATCCAGAAGTAGAAGCGGAACCGCCATAGATTTTACAGTTTGTGATAGTAATATTATTACAACCTTGTGTTCCGGAACTCTTTAATCTAAATACAGCAGAAGCTGAAGAGGCATTATTATTTTTAAAAGTAAGTTGTTTATTTACGCCTCCATCAACAATGACATTGCTGCAACCATTAAAATTAACTAAACCGTCAGTAAAACTGCCTTGAATAGTCCATCCTTCTGCTGGGGCATTTGTTGATGGTTTAATTGTTATTGTATAGTTGGTTCCTGCCGCCCATTGGTTTAATACTGGTAAATTGGATGTACTTTCATTAATATTACTGATAATATTTAATGTAACATTGCCTGTCAAACCTTGAGGGTCGTTGTTAATCCAATAAAATGCAGCAAATAATGATGGCATAGTAGGTGAACCTGTACCTACATCATAACTACCTGAATATCCTGCACTTAACTTAAATGTACAAGAAATCATAACTAATGCAATTATGAGAAGTTTTGATAAAAATTTCATAAATCCTCCGTTAATACTTAAATTTAATATAAATAATATTTATTATTCTTTATTCTTCTTTAAATTATCTTAATTTATTTTTCTATAAATTTTATGCCAAATAAATTTTTTAAAAAAATATTCATTAATTTTGTAATTTACATTATATTTATAAGTTTTACAACTATTTATTGTTTAATATTATGTTTTTAACCTTGAACTATAATAATAATAATACTAAATTAAGAAAAAGTATTTAAATATAAAAACAATGTGTAATATTTTAAACATTTTTTAGAACAATTATGAAAAATCATAATCCAGTTTTCTCAATATTGCTATTAGCTTTTTTTTCTTTTTTTCTTTTTTCCTGTGATGCTTCATCTGAAAAAGAGAAAGAAAATTACCTCAATTGCTATAAAGAAATTTTATTTATCAGATTGAATCCAACTGATACTGCTATTGCTAATAGAAAAATTCAACGCATTTACGAAAAATACGGTTTTACTAAGGAGTCTTTTATAAAAACCTTCAAAAAACTTTCTAAGAATCCTGAAGAATATTTAAACATCTTAGATTCTTTACGTCAGCAAATTATTAACGATATGTCTAATTCAAATAAAAAGTAGGTTTTCAAATGAATACAAAAATTGAAACTTTTCAGAATCCAAAGCCAAATAGAAAATATCTGATTACCCATATTAATCCGGAATTTACTTCCGTCTGCCCTATTACAGGACTACCGGATTTTGCAACAATAACAATAAAATACATACCAGACGAGTTATGTATTGAACTAAAATCCTTAAAATATTATTTTCTAGAATTTCGTAACAAAGGAATTTTTTACGAAGCCGTTACTAATTTAATTTTAGATGAGTTGGTTGAAACCTGCCAACCGATTGAAATGGAAGTTATTACTGAATGGAGTTTCCGCGGTGGAATCCGCTCTGTTATTGAAGCTAAATACGTAAAATAAGTGAAGTTCAAAATATTGTCATTCCGAACCCCCAGATAAAAAAAAACTTTATTTAAATGGTGATGACATCAATTAACACAGTCATTCTGAGGCGAATATAAACGAAGACGTTTACT
>CAZCLJ010000283.1:0-5776 GCA_964499465.1 uncultured Hyphomicrobiales bacterium | reverse complement strand
AACCAATTATCAATTATCAATTATCAATTATCAATTATCAATTATCAATTATCAATTAATTTCACTTTGCCCATAAAAGAAAAATAGCTTGAGCAATTTCTGTATTGTTAATGTAGTAGCCACGCATAAAATCGTATTCGTCTGCAAAAATAGAAAAAATACTGCCTTTATCGCCCGAGCAGTAAAAAGGAACGAGTTGATTGGAATGGTTCTCGGAATTAAATTTAAATTCTGGCAATTCACCTTTTTTTACATTTACAATAGGATTAGTAACAGGGCTGTTATCTTTATGCAATGGTCCGGTTAAATAGCCGGTTTCGTGGTCAGCAGTAACAATAAGCAAGGTTTCCTGCCAGTTACTGTTCTTATTTACCCATTCTATTACATAATCCACAGTTTCATTAAAATCTTTCAATTCTTCAACCAATCTTCCTGCCTGATTACCGTGGCAAGCCCAATCTACAGCTCCACCCTCAATCATTGCAAAAAAGCCATTTGGATTATTATCAAGGACGTTTATTGCTACCTGAGTAAGTTCTTTTAAAGTAGGCACATTTTGATTAAAAGGAATAGTAAAAGGTTTTTCTTGTTTTTCACGGGTAGTCTGGTATTGAACGCTTCTTTCAATGTTACGTGCCTGTTGCAGAGTCATAAGCACCTGAGGCACACCGAGCAGACGTTTTGGTGTATCACCTTTTGCATACTTCAAAAAGTCTTCTTTTGATTGAATAAGAGTCCATACATCTGCTTTCCCATCACCATCGCAGTCCTGAACAGCATTATTATCTCTTTTTTTAGATAACTTGAAATTAGTGGAATTATTTTGCAAGTCATCCCATAATTCTTTTCCACCGACGTATTGATAATTTTTTTTATCTTCAGATTCTATTAGTTTTGCTTCTGGGGTATAATCCGGATTTCCAGCTCCAATTATTACGTCTAATTTGGAATCTAAAATCATACTCTGTGCAATTTCTTCAAAATTATCTCTATTAGTATTGTGGGTGCTAAAAGTTGCTGGAGTAGCATCAGAGAAATTCACAGAAGTAACAACACCAGTTGATTTCCCCAAAGTTTTTGCAAATTCAGTAAGATTAAGGAGTGGTTTCTTATCAACTCCAACGCCGATGCATCTATTGTATGTCTTTTTTCCTGTTGCCATTGCTGTTCCGGCTGCTCCTGAGCAGGTATATCCTTGCAAGGGCCATCTAAAATTTGTCCATGCATCTTTAGAGTTATAATTATTGCTCCAAACGTTTATGTTGTTTGGTTCTAAAGTCTTTGCCGGATAAGTGGACATAAAGAACTGAAAAGGAAATTTCTCATATTTTTGAGCTTCCTTTTTTCCTGTTAAATAGTAATTTACAAGTTCTATTTGATTTTTTCCCATACCATCAGCAATCATAATAATGACATTTTTCAGTTCGCTCGTAGGTTTAGGTGAAGTATTCTTTTTATTTTGTGCATTAAGACACAATGGGATAATAAGAATAATAAGCAAAGTCAAAATATTCTTAGCATTAGAATTTAGTTTATTTTTCATATTTTTTCCTTTTAAAATTCGAGAAGTGGTTGATTAGTAATCTAAAAATTAATAATAAATATTTTTATAAAAGTCTATATTTTCTATTGAATTAATAACTTGATTGACTTTATATATTTTGTCATTAAATGCAACTTGAGAAAGCCAGCCATTATTTAATTCATAATTCACATTTGCATAAGTGAATTGCTTATGACAATTTGCACATACTAAGCAAATATTCTTTGGATGGGCTTCTAGATCTGGAAATATATGATGTAATTCAAAATATGGCTTATTATCTTTCTTTAAGAAAGAAAAATTACAAATTTGACATTTGCCAAAATATATTTTTTCTAAAAGCACCCTTATATTCACTGGTACATTAGAACGTTTCGTTGAATTATTAATTTGAATAATATTTCTTTTGAGTAACTCTTTTTTTGATAATCTAATAAACTGACTAACTGATGAAGTATATAAATCAATGCTGTTAAAAGCAGTTAAATTAGTTAAATATTTGTAAGCTAATGGTTCTTTATTTGTGTTATCAAATTTATTCTCCCATTCAATAATAGTTTGTAAATATTTTTTTTCATTAATAAATCTATAAATAAGTTTTTCTTTATCAACAAGTTGAATAACAATTTCATCATCTGGGATAGTAATATTTTTTTTTAACCATTGAGAAAGCCCATAAATTCTGGCTTCCTTATTCTTTTCAGATATTATAAACTTTTTTCTTTGAAGAATTTGTGAATTGTTAAATAAAATGAAAATATCAGAAGAAAAATCTGGAAAAAGGAATAAAAGAGAGCGAGGAATAGCTATCATACCATAGCTTAAACGACTTTGGGAAATTTTAATAGTAATATAATTGTAGTTGATATTATTATTTAATATTATTCTTTCTTCCATTTTCAAATATTTCTTTATTTTCTTATGCAAATTTAATAAAAAAAATTAAGTTTGAATAAAAATGGTAAACATTTGCAATTCCATTTTTGTTGATTAGCTAAATAATCTTAATTTTGTAAAATGGTTATGAAATAAATAAATATGAAAATGACACCATTAAAATTTTTAATTATACTTTGTGCTTCTTTCTATATTTTAGCAGGAGTGGCTGGATTTTGGGTAATTAATACTGTATCAAAGGATTTGCCTTCACTTGAGGAATTAGAAAAACCCGACCAAAATTTAGCTACCCGCATAATAAGTGCTGATGGCAAGGTTCTTGACCATTTTTACGCACAAAAACGACTTTCCCTACCTTTTGACAGCATCCCCAAAAATTTTATAAACGCCTTAATTTCTGTTGAAGACAGAGATTTTTACAATCATTGGGGCGTTTATCTTCCGAGAGTATTTTCCACTGCTGTAAATAATATAATATCAATGAAAATCAAGGCAGGTGCTTCTACAATTACTATGCAACTTGCCAGTAACCTTTTTTACGATAAATCCAAAAGCTTTTCAAGGAAATTGAAAGAAGCCGTAGTTGCAGTTATGATTGAAAGGACATACACTAAAAATGAGATTTTGGAGATGTATGCAAACACTGTTTGCTTCGGACGTGGTGCTTATGGAATTCAGGTGGCTGCCGAGGTTTATTTCGATAAAAATCCATTGCAGCTAACAGTTTCTGAATGTGCTTATTTGGTTAGCTTGCTCAAAGCTCCGGAGCATTATAATGGTTTGACAAATTACGACAAAGCAATCAAAAGACGCAATCTTGTATTAACTCTGATGAAAGAACAGGAATATATTAACGAAAGTCAATACCGTGAAGCAATAGAAGAGCCAATCAATCTGATTAAATTAAAACAAAACAAGCAACAATCTTTAATCGCACCTCATTTTGTTGAAATGATTAGACAGAAATTGAGCAAAGATGAAGACTTTAAGATATATGATTTATATCGCGATGGTCTTGTTATTCATACTACTTTGAACTCTTCAATTCAAAAATATGCACAGGAAGCTGTGGAAGAGCATTTTAAAGAATTTCAAGCTACTTTTCAGCGCCAATGGTCTTGGAGAAGCAATAAGGATTTATTAAACAGCTTGTTAACACGTGCTATTAAGCAAATTCCAGAATACCAAAGTGCGAATGAATCAGGTAAAAATATTATTGAAAAAAAATACAGAAAAGACAAGCAGTTTGTTGATTCAATTAAAAATGCAGCAACTACTGTTCAGGTCGGACTTCTTGTAATTGAACCGCGAACCGGAGCAATACTTGCAATGGTAGGTGCTTCACCCAAATTTATGAAAGAAAACCGCGATGCTAAATATTCCCTCAATCATATAACACAAATAAAGCGTCAGCCCGGCTCTACTTTTAAACCATTTGTCTATGCGTCTGCCCTTCAAGAAGGAATGTCGCCTGAAAGTTCAGTTGGTTGCGGACCCTTTACTTACACTCTACCTTCCGGTGAAGTTTGGTCTCCGAGCGGAACACACGACTGCGCCGAAGGGGAAATGAAATCTCTTACTCAGGCATTGGCACTTTCCATAAACACTGCCTCAGCCCGATTGATTACTGAAGTTACCACACCGACAAAAGTTGTAGCACTCGCAAAAGAACTTGGTATTAATTCAAAGCTCTATTCAGTCCCTTCTCTTTCTCTTGGTGGTGGTGGCGAGGTTACTCCTCTTGAAATGACTGCAGCTTTCATTCCTTTTGCTAACGATGGCATTTATACTGAAACATTTGCTATTACAAAAGTTGAGGATAATTACGGCAATGTTTTATATGAAAATAAAAAATACAGCGTTAAAAGTGTGTTAAAACAAGATATAGTTCGCAATATGACTTATATGTTAAGGCAGGTAATTGAGCAGGGAACAGCTTGGAAAATCAAATCAATGCTTACAAATTTGGAAGCAGCTGGAAAAACCGGAACTACAAACGATTATGCTGATGCCTGGTTCATCGGCTATACTCCACAACTTGTTGCAGGGACTTGGGTCGGTTTTGACGACAGACGCATTACTTTCACTGGTGGATATGGCTACGCTTCTGTTGCTGCGGCTCCTCTTTGGGGATTGCTTATGAAGAAAATTTATGCTGATGAAAAATTACCATACAAACAAAGAAAATTCCCCTTTGAATATACTCCGGTTGCTTCTTCAGAATATGATTATGATTCTGAAAATAACATTGAAACAATCAAACCAGAAGAAAGCAAAGAAGAAAAAGAAAAGAAAGATTATAAATTTCCTAAATTACCGAGATAGATTATGCTAAATCAACTTGAATTTACAAATGGAACGCAAATGCCAATTGGTGCAATGTATGGCGTTGGACAAAACTATGCCGCTCATGCTAAAGAAATGGGTGGGCAGGAATATTCAATGCCGATTTTATTTATCAAACCTCCTTCTGCTTATATTCCGAGTGGAAGTATTTTTAAAATACCAAATTATTCTAATAATGTTCATTATGAATGTGAACTTGTTGTCGTTATTGGTAAAGAATGTTTGAACATAAAAGCAGAAGATGCCCATAATTATATTGCTGGCTATGCTGTCGGATTAGACATTACTTTACGTGATTTACAATTAAAAGCTAAAGATGAGGGCTTGCCTTGGGCAATAGCTAAAGGTTTTGCTGATTCCGCTCCAATTTCAAAAGTAGTTCCTTTTAGTCAGTTCAAAGAAAATTATCCCATTTTTGAAATTGAGCTAAAAGTGAATAACGAAGTAAAGCAGCACGCTAAAACTGACGATTTTATAACTTCTGTCAGCAAATTGATTGAAATTTTATCCGGAATATTCTCGCTTCAGCCCGGAGATTGCATTTTTACAGGAACACCAAGCGGAGTTGGACCAATTCATAGTGGTGACAAACTTCATGCAGAATTAAAAGGATACGTTGATTTAGATATAGAAGCGGAGTAATAATTGATAATTGACAATTGATAATTGACAATTATCAATTGACAATTGACAATTGATAATTGATAATTGACAATTGATAATTGATAATTGATAATTGATAATTGATAATTGGGTTATTAGGATTGGAGACTGGGGACTGGGGATTTGTCATTCGTCATTCGTCATTCGTCATTCGTCATTCGTCATTCGTCATTCGTTATTCGTTATTCGTTATTCGTTATTTGTAAAGAAGAAAATACCAATGACCAATAACTAATGACCAATGACCAATAACCAATGACAAATGACTAATAACGAATTTTTCCGTTTATGGTTTATAGTTTATGGTTTTCAGCTGTCGGCTATAAG
>CAZCLJ010000282.1:0-5802 GCA_964499465.1 uncultured Hyphomicrobiales bacterium | reverse complement strand
AGTTAATTCTATAATGTTTTTTTAAGTATTTTACCTTTTTAGAGTGGACTCATTAATTATTAATTGTTAATGATGATTGCTTGTTCTTTGAGAATTTTTCATTTTTTAATTAAAATTTTGAATATTTCTTTAATCAGGTAAAACTTGTTTTATACTCAAATCAATTAATCATTTATCACTTATCATTAATCATTAAAAAAATTCCTTTATAGGTAAGTAGTAGTTTTAATTATTAATTATTAATTGTTAATGATGATTGCTTGTTCTTTGAGAATTTTTCATTTTTTAATTAAAATTTTGAATATTTCTTTAATCAGGTAAAGTTTTATTGCATACCATTAATCATTAATCATTAATCATTAAAAAAATTCCTTTATAGGTAAGTAGTAGTTACAATGAAGCAAATTTCGTAATAAACGTAGAAGTGTTTTTTCATTCCTTTCTAGGTAAGTAGTAGTTACATAATTAGGAGTATAGTTGTGAATAAACAAATTTTCATTCCTTTCTAGGTAAGTAGTATATCGAAAAATTTTACGCAATATGCGGTGCCTAGTAGATTTTTGCTTTTATTCCTTTATAGGTAAGTAGTAGTTTTTTTGAATAATTGAAATAAGCATACAAACAAAGAATTTTCATATTCCTTGCAAACGGAAATATTTCAGTGTTAACACGAAAAATCAAAGTCGTAATTATTTGCTTTTATTCCTTTATAGGTAAGTAGTAAGAGTTATATTGAAATTTACGCTGGTAACTGAAAACTTTCATTCCTCATAGGTAAGTAGTAGATAAATAAATGATGCAATATGCTAAAGCGGATGGACATTTTCTTAATTGCTTTCATTCCTTATAGGTAAGTAGTAGTTATAGCAAGATTAATTCGAAGACACTGTCTGGGTTTTGCTTTAATTCCTTTATAGGTAAGTAGTATTTAAAATCAAGCAAATTTCGTAATAAACGTAGAAGTGCTTTCATTCCTTTATAGGTAAATAGTAGCAAAAAGATTTAACATATTTGAGCATATGTTACACTAATTTAAGGAGAAATATCCTTTTGAAAGAAGCTATTTTCATTCCTCATGGGTAAATAGTAGCAAAAAGATTTAATATATTTGTGTAAATAAGTTACACAAATATAGGAGTTTTATTGAATTGAGAACAGTTATTCTTATTCCTTTATAGGTAAGTAGTAGTAATGTTGAAATTAGTCAATTTGATATTTGATTACGCATAAATAATATTTCGTGCGCGTAATATTAACGGTTTCGGTCCGTTCAACGATGACTTCAGAGTGCTTTCATTCCTTTATAGGTAAGTAGTAGTCTTTTTAATTATTAATTATTAATTGTTAATTGTTAATGGGACTTGCTTGTTCTTTGAGAATTTTTTATTTTTTAATTAAAATTTTGAATATTTCTTTAATCAGGCATAACTTGTTTCATACTCAATTCAATTAACAATTAACAATTAATAATTAATTTATTTCATTTTCACCATTAAAAAAGAAAAAATATTTTATAAAATTCAGTTGTCAAAGAACAAAAATTCACATTTTAATAGACGAGCAATCAAATTTTTATTTTAATACATCAACGCAGCCAAATCCCTGAGCATTTTTAGCTCCGAAGCCAACTTCATAACCAATTTTCTTGAAATCATCACTTGCGGTCAGTTCAAAAACACCGCTCCAGGCTTTTATGATAGTGCCTTTGTAAATAATAGTTTTCATTTGTTTCGGATTAAACTCAACTGGTTTGAAGTTAAAATCGTTGCTATCAAGTTCTAAATCATACATTGCATTAGCTTTTTTTATCAGGTTCAATTTTAGAATCCGGGCAAAGTCCGGGTCTTTTGGTTCGTAAAAGCGTGTATATTTAGAGCCGTCATTATTAGTCAAAGTATTAAATGTAGTAATCGGGGAAAGTGTTTTAAAAAAAGTAGTATTGCTAAAATTTGGTTCGGGAATCATACGCAATGATGTAATTCTGATTCTTTGGTGATTTAGTTCATAAGTATCGTTGGAAATAATTGAATTAATAAGTTCCTTTGTCAATTCTTTCAAATTAGTTGAAATTTGAAAACGAACAGGAGATTGAAAAACGAATTTTGAATTATCAATTTGGAAATTAGCCATAAGATTGGAAAAAGTAAATGGTTTGAACACTCTTTTCCTGAAAGTAGCACCTACGTTATGTAAATTGTTTTTCATTTCAACATCCTGAATGAAAGAATACGCCAGCCCCTGCAAAAAAAGGTTGTAATGAAAAGGCATTATTAAATCACCATCTGCACTGAATACAATTTCAATTCTCATATTTTTTCTTTTTTTAATTTTATGCAATATTACAAAAATATTTTTAAAAAGAAAAATATTTGAGAAATTAGGAATAAAATTTTTGTTAAAAGTGAAAGAAGAGATGTTTACTATTTTTTCAAATAGCAATACTTACGTAGTTGAAATGCTAAAAAATGCACCTTAGGAAAGAAATAATATGTAGATAAATTAATATTTGCATTTTATTTTTTATTTGCTTAATCTTGTAATATCAGTTTTTTATGCAATGCAAATTTAAGCAATGTTTTTTAATAAAAATATTGAAAGGGAAAAATATGCCAAAAATTAGCTATGAAACAATAATGCTGAGATTAACAACTTGCATAAGCATACAAAAATTAATAAAAAAAAAGCACTTTTTAAAATGAAAAAGATGCTTTGAAATTTGTTATGTCAAAAGCTGTTTTTACAATATTTTTTTGTCTTTGAACTGTGATTTTTGTGATTTATTTGATGAAGATGATTAAGAAAAAAAACATCGTAGATGTGTTATCGTAATAGCAATGTAAAAACAAAGAACGAATGAACAGCGTAGCTGCGATATCATCTCTACGAGATTTTTTTCGTCTGTGCGTTTTCATTTCTATTACGATAGCGCAACTACGTTGCTAAATTTCTAAAGATGGAATTTTCTTTTATCCCGACAGGGATTAGATTATTGTAGAAAAAATCAAACAACGAAATCTATTTATCCCGACAGGGATTAGATTATATGTGTTTGCAAAATATAATCTCTGGCGGGATAACACTGGTAACAAAAACAATTTCTACAATAATACAATCCCTGCGGGATATTTTCTTTTATTTATTTTGTCTTTGAACTTTGATTTTTGAGATTTATTTGATGAAGATGATAAAGAGAGAAAGAAAGAAAAACATCGTAGATGTGTTATCTTAATAGCAAAGCAAAAACAAAGAACGAATGAACTCCGTAGGAGTGTTCTCATCTCTACGAGATTCTTTGCGTGTGTGCGTTTTCATTTCTATTACGATAGCGCAACTACGTTGCTATTTTTCAGTTTAATGACTGTATCGAATATTTTTAATAACGCATCAGCCCTATCTTATCCTTCATTTTTCCTTGCTTTTCGGAATTTAGCAACGTTTTTCAAATGTTCTTTATAATTTTCAGCGAAAAGGTGTTTTCCTGAGCCATCGCCGACTGCGACGAAAAACATATACTTATGCTTTTTGGGATTTAAAGCAGCTTTGATTGATGAAATAGAAGGCGAATTTATAGGGCCGGGGGGCAGACCATAATTTAGATATGTGTTATATGCACTTTCATTCTTTAAATCAGAATGAAGCAAACGCCCTTTTTTATTGTTTATATAAGCAACAGTTGGGTCAGCTTCAAGCTTCCAACCGCGTTTCAGTCGATTTAAATAAACTCCGCTAACGACATATTTTTCTTCTTCTATTGGACTTTCAGCTTCTATTATTGAAGCAAGAGTTAAAATCTCCAGACGTGTTTTGCCTTGAGATTCAGCAGCTTTCTTAAATTCCTTATTCCAAACATTATCCTGCTGCTTAACTAAAATATCAATTATTTTTTTATTTGTAATTTTGCAGGGAAAATCGTAAGTAACAGGGTGCAAATACCCTTCCAAACTAATTGAATTAATATTATAGCTTTTAAGCAGTTTTTTATCGAATGCTAACGAAATAAATTCAGCAGAATCTAAATCTAACATCTTTTTATTGATTGAAGCAAATCGATAAAGATTAATCCCTTCTGGATAAGTAACTTTAACTAAACAGCGGTTCTTTCCACTAAAAATAGAAATTATTACCTCGAAATTTGTTTGATTATACGAAAATTTGTAAGTGCCGGAATGGATTTGTTTTCCAGAAAATTTAGAGAAAAGTGAGCAAAAGTTTCTGAAAAACCAATATGGCTTTAGCATATTCTCTTCGTTAAAATCTTTGATACATTCTGAAATTGTTGTTCTTTGTGGTATTTCAATAATAATATCGTTTTCTATACCAACATTTCTATATAACAAATTTATTATAAACCAAATACTTACTGCAATTAAAATTAAAGAACTGACTAAAATTATAAAGAATTTTTTCATTATTCGCTTCTGATTTCCTGGATAATACTAACCTTGCCGGCGCGTCTTGCCGGATAAAGAGTTACAACAATTGACAAAATTAAAGAAAAGAAAAATACTAAAAGCACATCGCCGGTGTGAATTGAAAGTGGCAGAGCATCAATTAAATACCTGTCTGTATCCAAAGAAAACCACTTAAAATAAAGCTGACCAAGACATAATCCCACGCCAATCAATGTTCCGATAGTTGAGCCAATGATTCCAATAATCACACCTTCTTTTAAAAAGATTTCGCGGATAAGTTTGTCTTTTGCTCCAAGTGCTTTAAGAAGTGAAATATCCGGCTTCTTTTCAATCACTGTCATAACGAGAGAGGCAAGCACGTTGAATGCTGCAATAATAATAATTATACTTAAAATCGAAAAAGTGGACATACGTTCAAACTGCATCACACTAAACAAATCTTTATGCAAATCCCACCAGGTCAATACTTCCAAATCCTGTGCCAAGTTTTCTTTAATTTTGTCTTTGTAATCAAATGCTAAATTTACGTCGTTTAACCTAATATCAATGGACAAAGCAGAATTTTCAGGGATATTAAACAAATTGTGAAAAATCTCATCTGAACCATATATATAAAACTCGTCATATTGCTTGTCATTCGTTTGAAAAATGCCGGAAACAGCAACTTTTTCCCACTTTAACTGCTTATATGCCTTTACAGATTTTTCGATTTTTTCTGGTGAAGTTAAAAGAATGGTATCACCGGGCGAAAGCTTCAATTTATTTGCAAGTATTCCACCAACGACAACGTTATTAATATCAAACTCTTTTTTAATATTAAAACTACCAAACACAATACTTTGCTCAATCCCGGAAACATCTTGAATCTTTCCATTCACAGCAGAATTGAACTGGGCTATTTGGAAATCATTTCCACTTTGAATAATAATGCGTGCCTGGTTTATTGGAAGAATATACTGAATATGTGGGTCTTGCTTTATTTTGCTAATTAGTTTTTCTGCATCTTTAATATAAGCACCTTCATTAGCCACTATGCGTAAATGCGGGTCGAAACTAACGAGCTGGTCAATAGCAAATTCGCGAAAACCATTAAATATGGACATAACACAAATCAGCGTTATATTTCCAATAATAATTGCCAAAAGAGAAATAAAAGTAATTATCGTTATAAAATGGAATGAACGAAAAGTAAAAATATATCTTAATGCTATTTTTGTTGATAGTTTCATAATTTGGCTGTTGGCTTTCAGCTTTCGGCTGTCAGCTTATTTGTTTTAAATGGTTTATGGTTTATGGTTTATAGTTTATAGTTTATAGTTTATAGTTTATGGTTTATAGTCATTAGTGTTGTAATTCGTTAAAAGACTTATTATATTGTGTCATTTCGAAA
>CAZCLJ010000281.1:0-5812 GCA_964499465.1 uncultured Hyphomicrobiales bacterium | reverse complement strand
CTCTATATTTACTTAATTTTATCAACTAGGAAAGTTGAGTTAATCATTAATCACTTATCATTAATCACTTATCATTTATCACTTATCATTAATCATTAATCATTAATCATTATTTTAAAAGAAGTTCCCTGTAAATATACTGCTGCACTCCATTTTCATCAACTTCAATTTCAATTAATCCTTTTGTTACAAAGTCTTCTAAAATTGCTCTTGTCATATCAATAGAAATATTCATATAAAGAGCGGCTTCTGAAAGAGTGAAGCGCCCTTTCATCTTCGAAGCAAGCAAAAGAACCTGACGCTCAAGATTTGGATTGCTTCTTAACTGAACAGGCATTTTTTTCGATTTTTTTAATATATTATATCCTGCAATTAGCGGAATAATTCCCAGAATAATAGTAATTATTAAACTGCGTCCTAAACCTTTTCCCTGAATCAAATTGATAATACCAGATAAAGAGAACACTACTCCCCACCAAAATGCGATATACCCAAATATTTTTGTTGTCTTGTCCATTCTTTTCGTTTTTTTATTTGTCTTTTTTTCTACAATTTTGAATTTACAATTTATTAAAAATAAAAATAATTAAAAAAATTAAATTAAAAAAATTAAATAAATGAATTGGCAGTTAATAAAATTTATTCAAAAGGGATTTGCAAGAGCCGGAAAAGAAAGTTACTTTCTAAAATTTACAAGAACTATTGCTTTTATAGGTGTGATGCTGGGAAGTATTGCTCTGATTTTATCTCTATCTATTCTTGATGGCTATGAAGCAAAATTATACGATAGTGTTGAAAAATTGTCTGCCCATATAAAAATTTCCTCTTTTAAAAATGATGTAATTCCATATTCAGATGAAATATTACAGAACCTAAACAAGAATTTTCCTGAAATCACTGATATTTCTCCCATTTTAAAAAAAGAAGCTCTCATTCGTTCTAAAGCTGGAGTTGAAAGCATTGCTATTCAAGCTTATGAAAACTTCAACAGATTAAATAAAAGCAATGATATTTCAAGTAAGGTAGTTGAAGGGAGTAACAATTTTTCATCTTCTTTAGCCAAAGAAGTAATTATTGGGAAAAAATTAGCAAAAAAACTTAATATTAAAGTCAATGATGACATTTTTATTTTTACAATAAACGAAAAAGCAGACAACAGCTTTTCTCTACCGGATATAAGCAAATTTAAAGTTACAGGAATTTACGAAACCGGAATGGCTCAATACGACGACATAAACATATACATTCCGTTCAAAACCGCTCAGGAATTAATTAAATTACCCGATGGCTGGGTCAGTGAATATTCTGTTTGGGTGAAATCAATTACAAATATTAGCGAAACAACTGACAAAATTCAGGAATACCTTGGCTATCCTTTTTTCGTTTCAAATATTTATCAAAATTTTACTTCAATATTTTCCTGGATAGAACTGCAAAAAGAGCCAATTCCCTTGGTATTGGGCTTAATAACAATTGTCGCAGTATTTAATATAATAACGATTTTATTTATAACGATTGTGGAAAAAACACATTCAATCGGGATTTTACGTGCATTAGGAATGAAAAACAAAGATATTGCCTTTGTGTTTATTTTCAAAGGAACATTGCTCGGTTTGTCGGGGACAGTAGTCGGTTGCTTAATAGCTTTGATTTTATCATTTATTCAGAAAGAATTTGGAATTATTAGTTTAAATCCGGATATTTATTATTTTGACAGGATGCCGGTAACAATTTCATTTATTAACTATTTAGTAGTTATTGTTGTATCCGGATTTCTTTCATTTTTATCCACTATAATTCCATCTTTTTCGTCTTTTAAAGTAATGCCAATTAAGGCAATTAGATTTAAGTAAATAATAAAGGCATTCTCCTTTTGAGAGCAGTGCTGATACGTTCTTAGAATCCACTTTTCTTATTCCCCTCTTGAGGGGGAATTAAAGGGGTGTGTTCTTTTTTTCTTATTTAAAAAGTACTTTCTAAATAAAGCGGAAAAATATGCTTATAATAGTTTATCTCCTTGAAATTACTTTAGATATAAAAAGTAAGTAAGAACACACCCCTTTGTCCCCTCTCAAGAGGGGAATTGAATTTGTGTTTTAAAATAAAAGAACTTATCAACACTGCTCTCAAGAGGGGAATGACTTAGATAATTTAGAAAAAATAATTTTATTATAAAATAACTATTAATATTTAATTAAAAAGAGGTCATTATGAAAAGATTCTTTTGTTTTAGTTTGATTCTATTATTTTCAATAAGTGTATTGACAATTCAATCGCAACCAGTTCCCAAAAAGGAAGCTGCAAAAAATCAAGTCAAAAAGATGCCGGAACGCCCAAAATTAACACCAGCTCAAATCCAGGAGAAACGTCAACAGTTTCAAAAGAAACGTGGTGATTCATCAAAAATCAATCCGGACTTCAATAATTTTAGTAATATTGATGATGCTTTAAAATATGCTCCAACTATGAAAAAATTGATGATGGCTGGCAAAGGAATGAAGGAATTATCTCCTAAAATAGCTGAGTTTAAAGAACTTGAAGTATTAGATTTAACTAAAAATGCCTTAACTAATCTCCCAGAAGAACTCGCTCAATTGAAAAAATTAAAGCATATTATTGTTCAAAGAAATTTCTTTAAAGAATTTCCGGCGGTTTTAACAAAAATTCCTTCTCTTGAAATTATTGATTTTAGTTTTAATATGGTTGAAAATATTCCAGAAGAAATTGGTGCTTTATCCAATTTAAAGGAAATAAAATTTATGACGAATAAACTCACAAAACTACCTAAAGGAATCGGTAATCTTAAGAGTTTAAAGAAATTAGATGTGGACATCAATCAACTTGAAGAATTTCCTACTGAAATTACTCAACTTATCAATCTGGAATATTTGAATCTGGCAAAGAACAAAATAAAGAGTATTCCTGAAAGCATTAAGAATTTAAAGAACTTAAAGACTTTCATAATCAATGCTAATAAACTTTCTGAAATTAATAAAGCAATCGGCAACTTAACTTCATTGGAACACTTAGATATTCAATTCAATACTTTTAATACATTGCCGGGTGAAATTGGCAATCTAATTAACTTGAAAAAACTGCTTTTAAGCAATAATGACATTACTTCTTTTCCAGATAAAATAAGTGAATTGAAGAAATTAGAAGAACTTTCGCTTAGCTCTCTTAAATCAAAAAAATTTCCTGATATTTCTAAATTTAGTATGTTAAAAATTTTGGATTTAAGCAACAATAATTTAACTGAATTGCCAAACAGTTTATCTGAATTTAAAAATCTTACTGAGTTGAATTTAGCTGCAAACAAGTTAAAAACAATTCCATCAATCCTTTATTCTTTATCAAATCTTAAAAAATTAAATTTAACAAGAAATGAATTAACAGAAATTCCAGATGAAATTGCAAAGTTGAAAAGCTTAAATAATTTGAATATGAATGCAAATAAAATAGAAAAAATTTCTATTTCAATCGTTCAACTTGAAAATTTAGAAACTTTAATGCTAAGTTCCAACAGATTAAAAGGAATTCCTAACGAAATGTCCAAAATGAAAAATCTTAAATTTGTATTTTTGCAGCAAAATATTATTGAACAAAAAGATAAAGACGGAATTATAAAATTATTCCCTAATGCTAAAGTTAAAGTTTAGTGGAGCAATAGAATTGTCATTTAGAAACGCAGCGATGAATCTCACAAATACTTGTTTTCACTCTAAGAATAAAGAAGTCCTACATCTCCGAGATGTAGGACTTCTTTTTTTAATTCAACGTCTGAAAATACTACCCTGTTGCTTTTTGCATAAAATCGAACATACGCTTGACAAATTCAGATGGATTCCTTAAATAGCCGTCAATGAGCATTGCACCTTCATAAAGTTGAGTGATACTGCTTCGCAGTAATTCAATATCATTATTTGCAATGTGTAGTTTTGCAAGATTTTTTATAAGCGGGTGCGAGGTGTTGATTTCGAGAATACGCTTTGAAGCTGTAAATTCCTTGTCTAACATTTGCATCATCTTTTCCATCTGTGCATCCATTCCCTCTTTGCCGACTACGAGAGTTACCGGCGATTCCACCAATCTCTTGGATACCACAACGTCTTCTACCTTGTCTTTTAGCACTTCTTTGAATAAATCAATGAGCGTTTTGCTGGTATCTTCACTTAACCCATCAAGGCGGGTTTCTTCTTCTTTGGAAAGGTTGATTTCTACTTTGTCAGTGGATTTCAAGGGCTTGCCATCGTATTCAGTTATGTATGGAATTGTGAAAATGTCCACTGGGTCTGTAAGATAAATCACTTCAAAACTATTTTTCCTGAAATATTCTAAGTTTGGATTTTGCTCGACTTTTTCTCTGCTGTCGCCAGTAACGTAAAATATTTCTTTCTGCTCGGGCTTCATTCTGCCTACATATTCTTTGAATGAAGTAATTTCACCTTTTGGAAGAGATGAGGTTTCAAAACGAAGCAAATCTGTGATTTTCTGCTTGTTTGACCAATCGGAATTCACACCAAGTTTGAAAAGTGAACCGAAATTGCTAAAAAAATCATCATATTTCTTTTTATCTTTTTCGGCAATTTCTTCAAGATGAGAAAGAACTTTGCTTGTAATAACGTTTTTAATTTTCGTTAGAACAGGAGAATTTTGAGTTACTTCTCTCGAAACGTTTAAAGGCAAATCTTCAGTATCTACCACACCTTTAAGGAAGCGGAGATATTCCGGAAGCAGTTCCTTGCAATCGTCCTGAATAAATATTTTGCTTGAATAAAGTTGCACCGACTTTTCGTGAACGTCCTTGAAAAGCATTGGTGGCGCTGTCTGCGGAATGAAAAGCAGTGATTTAAAGTTTACATTGCCTTCAATCGCTAAATGGATATGAGTGAGAGGGTCTTGAAAATCGTTTGATATAAATTTATAAAAATCATTTATTTCTTCATCTTTTAAATCGTCTTTTTTCTTATGCCAAAGTGCGGTTACTTTGTTTACTTCTTCGCCATTGACGAAAATTGGAAATTCAACGAAATTGGAATATTTTTTCAAAATTATTTTAATTCTATCGGGGTCGTAGTATTCTTTGAAATCTTCCTTCAGCTTGAAATAAATCTTTGTTCCGCGTTCTTTCTTATCAATTTCTTCAATGGAGAATTTGTCATCTCCAACTGACTTCCAGCGTAAACCAACAGAATCGTTTTCGATATTGCGGGTATCGACAGTAATTTCGTCTGTAACCATAAATACGGAATAGAAACCAACGCCGAACTGCCCTATCAGATTTCCATCAAAGCTCGCCTGGTTCTGGCGAATTTGATTTAATATTTCCAAAGTGCCAGAGCTTGCAATAGTTCCAAGTTGGTTAATCAAATCGGTTTTGCTCATTCCAATCCCGGTATCTTCGACTGAGAAAAGCTCTTTGTCCTTATCCACTTCAATCATAATTTTTAAAGAAGCATCGGCATCTAAAAAGTTGGAATCGCTTAACCTTCGGAATCTAACTTTATTCAGAGCGTCAGAGCTATTTGAAACTAATTCACGCAAGAAAATTTCCTGATGTGTGTAAAGGGAATGGACGATTAAATGAAGCAATTGCTTCATCTCGGCTTTATATTCAAATTCCTGTGCTTGTTGCTGCTTGTTTTCTTCCATACTATTTTTCCAAATATTTAAACATTAATATTTATGCAATAGAATAAAACGAAAATAGATGTAAAATATTGAAAATTTGTTTGCAATTAGGTTATTGGGTTATTGGGTTATTAGGTTATTGGGTTATTGGGTTATTGGGTTATTAGGTTATTGGGTTATT
>CAZCLJ010000280.1:0-5844 GCA_964499465.1 uncultured Hyphomicrobiales bacterium | reverse complement strand
CGTTCAGAATGACAAGACTGCGAAATAGCAAACTACGAGGGGTCTGGAGTTCTGATATTAAAATCCGAAATAAATTTACCTAAATCTTTCAAAATACTCATCAATTTCATCTCGCATTTCTATACCTGCTTCCTCAAAACGATCAAGTAGAATATTATAAGTTCCATCGCCTGCAAGAAAGTCCCAGAACTCTTCGCCTATTAAAACATTTGTTTATTTGTTATTTCCCGGAATTAAATTTTAATAATTTTTCCCAGTTTAATATTCCGTCATCACAAAAATCTTTTGAAAATTCATAAGTCAAATTATTTAGGACCTTAGAATAAGCTATTACAAACTCTTCGCTTTTTTGTTTTGCAGTATGACCGATTGGTTCAATTATATCAATATATAAGTTTTCATTTCCTGAGATTAATTCCCAAAATCTTTGACCACAAAGTTTTAAATATCCTTCTTTTTGTGGCTTATTATCTTTTCCAAAACAACAGCCATTAACAGCAACAACTTTTTTACCTGTTTGATTTTCTAAACTTTTCTTTGCATTTGCAAAATTGATTTTTAATTGTTTTATCTGGCTACTATTGCCCCAATTCCAACCTGCTTTTATTTCAACAATATAAATAATTCCTTCTTTTTCAAATTCTAAATCTAAACCTGTTAATTCAGATTTTTTTGCGCCATAAACCTGATTACAAATAAAAATTGCTAAATCTTCTAAGAAATTTCCAAAAATAGTTTCTTCCTGTGATTGTAAAAAAGCATCTAAAAATCCTTTTATTAAGTCCTGAGCAGTTAAAATATTTTTTGCCTTAAATAAATATGGATTTTTTTGTTTTAAAATTTTATTCAAAACAATCTTATCTTGAACAGATTGAAGCCGTTTTTGATGAAATTCAACAATATGAACTTCAACATATTCTTTTATTTCAATTATGTTTAAATGTTTCATATTCTACTTTTGCTTAAAATAATATATGTTCACTTTCATTAATTTCATTTTTTATCATTTCGATATATTCTGGAATAATATCAATTCCAATTGAATTTCTTTTCATTCTTTTAGCAACTTGTAATGTTGTTCCAGACCCTACGAAAGGATCTAAAACTGTATCAAATTCTTTTGTAAATAATTTAATAAACCATTCAGGTAACTCTTCGGGAAATGCAGCGCTATGATTTTTATTATTACAAACAGTTGCAAAATTTAATACATTATTTGGATAAACCATTTCACGACCAATCCAATTAGAAATGTTTTTTCCAAAACCACTACCATTTTTCGAATTATCTCGTATTTTATCTGTATCACTTAAATTCTTTAATCGTCCATTTGCCCAATCACCAACAGGAATCATAACTTCTTCCTGATACATATTAAATTTTTTTGATTTATTAAATTGAATACATCTTTCCCACGCATCACGAAAACGATTAGGCCACTTTCCGGGATATGAATTTTTTTTATGCCACACAAATTCTTCTGTCCAAAGCCATCCCTGATTCCTTAAAGCTAAAATTAATTCAATAACATAGGTATGTCGTTCGCCTTCTTCTGCTTTTTCTTTAATATTTAAAATAAAAGTTCCAGTTGGTTTTAAAACTCTTAATAATTCTTTTGAAATTTCTAAAAACCATTCAACGTATTTTTCAGGTTTTACTCCGCCATAAGTATTTTTTCGTCTGTCGGAATAAGGCGGAGAAGTAACTATTAAATCAATTGTATTTTCGTCAATTGATTTTAATACATCTTTGCAATCACCTAATATTATTTTTGTGTCAATTATTTGCATATATTTCTATACAATCAATGGATTCGTTTACTTTACAATCAATATTTTCTATTTTAAATTTATGCTTTTTTTCATCTTCAATTGTTGAAATTTTTGAATATTATTTGTAAAATATTCAGAATATTCTTTTGCTTTGAATTCATCTTCTGCCTTAATTTTTACAATATAAGACTTTGTTAAAACTACTTCATAAGTTTTCATTATACTGCGAATTTAGATTTTATTTCTGAAAAAGCACCTTTATCTTTTTCAGTTCGATTTAATATTTTTTTATTAACTATTTTCTTTCCTGCTAATTTGGGAATTCTTATATGCAAAATATCGCCACTTTTCCCAAGATATTCAGAAGCCCACTGGCTTGCTTGTTTTATTGTAATTAATTCGGTTTTATTTCTATTAATACTACTACTTCATAGTTTAAGAACTAATATTCTAACAATAGTAAAAAAAGATAAATTTATAATTTTATTTAAATCTACTTGAATAAATTTTAAAGTTTTCTTCTATTTTCCCATAATCTTGCAGAGTTTTGACAATACCATTAAAACCAGGAAAAAGACGTGATGAAGTATAATTATATAGTTCCAAATAATTATAAATACTAGATATATCTTTAGCATCTATGATAAATTTATAAATATATGATTTGTAATTAGAAAATTCAGGGTAATAATTAATTATTTTAGTTTCCAGTGAATCAAGATTAATTGGCTTGTTTTCTTCTAGTGTTTCTTTATCAATTTGCCATAAAGTATAAACTCCTTTTTGGGATGTTAGATTATTATTTCTGCTATAAAGAGGGTAAATTAATTTTAATGGCGATTTTTCCCTAAAAAAATTTATCATGGTAGTCTCTAAAGCCCATAAAACGATATAATCATCTTTAAAATAAGGTTTATTATAAATTCTGTCCATTAAAGCAAAATATAACGCAATATTAAAATCAAAAGTCCAATCTAATAAGCGAGTTGGAAGACCATAGCTTTGTGCGATGCCGGCTAATTCAATATATTCTTCAGATATCCAATAATCGTTTTTATTAAAAAAGAAACCACTTTTCTTGTTAATTAAATCATCTTTCAGAGAATTAATATAAGGAATATCATAGCCTTCTCTATTGCTTCTATCATAAAAATCTACTAATAATAATCTTTCTTTTTCACATGCAGCTAATTCAGAATCATACCATCCAATACCACCCCAACGGTATTCAATCATTTTTTCTATTTTTTTTCTATTTTCATCCCTTAAAGCAGTTGGTAGTAATTTGTATTCAGATGACCCTTCACCTCTAAAAATACATTGATTGTGAATTTTAAATTTTCCTTCAAAGCCAAAATATTTCATAAAATTTGGAAAACTCTCAAAATATTCTATTTTACAATTTTTTCCTGTGTTCATATTACTCTCCTATTTTAAAACAAATATATTTAAGTATTGCTTGCAAAAATAATTTAGTGCAAACTTTCTGAAATATTTTTAATCCAATTGAATCAATATTTTTGGTTTTTTTTTGTGTTTTTTGCAAAATATTTTATCTCTTATTGATTCAAGAAATTCATATCCTTCTCAAGTTATACTGTGAAAATTGAAGTTGTATATTTTTCCACTTTCAGATATTTGTAATATTAATTCAAATCTACCTTTTTATCGTAATAAGAAGAATAATCAAAAATTAAAGTATATAATCATTTTAATCTATTCAATTTTTTTTCAGTGTTAATTTGTAACTTGATGTTAATTCATTTTTCCAGTTCCCATTTTCATATTATTAAATTTATCAATCGCTAGAGGTTTATATTGACGGTATTTACCATAAATTTTATTAAATGTAAATTCATTTACACATGCATCATCCCACTCAAACGGAATAGATAAAATACCAATAATAAAACAAATCATATTAAGGTCATGTTCATATGGATATTGAAAAATAAATTTTCTATAAAATGCTTCTTGTACAGCATTCACTTTTAATTTATCTATAAATGGGTTTTCAGATCGAATAGAAAACCTTATATCTAGTATTTTATCAAATATTTCTTTTTGTTTCAAATTTGAGGTATCTCTCCAACAATAATACTGATAAACAATTGATATTATTGTATTTTTAATTAACAAGCTGTGAAGCAAAACGCGAATGATAATCATTAAAATCAATAAAAAAAATGCTATAAAAATTATTGTAAAAATCATAATACACCTTAATAACCATATTTATTAATAAATGTCCATTTTTTCACTTCCTCAATAATTTCGCTCATACATCACCCTTCCTGTTTCTAAAACTTCATTTACAAAACTATATTTGTTTTTTATTTTCTCGTCTATTTCTTTTTGATTATAAACAATTAAATCAATTGGCAGTTTAGAACCATAAAGCATTTTTCTTAGCTCAATTGTTCTTTCTGGTCTTGGCTTGTCTGTATCCTTAACAACGAATAAGTCAATATCGCTGTTTTCATTTGGATTGCCAGCAGAATAAGAACCAAAAAGGATAATTTTTTCGGGATTATATCCTTTAATAATTTTTTCAACTACACCATTTATTTCTTCTTCTGTAATTAACATTCCTACCCCCAAATCAATATTCCAACCGCTGTAAGCACTATATTTACCAAAGCTAATGGTAAAAGAACTTTCCAGCCCAAATTCATTAACTGGTCGTAACGGAAACGTGGAATTGACCACCTTACCCATATAAAGAATAAGCACATTACTATTATCTTGATTAAAAAGCAAACAAATTGCGCTATCGCCAATGCGACTGAACCTGCTTCCAAACCTAATAATTCATAATTAAAAGGTAGCTGCCAGCCGCCAAGATAAAGTAGTGAAATTATTGCAGAAGCTGTTGCCATATTAGCGTATTCGGCAAGGAAGAACATACCGAATTTCATACCGCTGTATTCAGTGTTATAGCCACCGACAAGCTCTGGCTCAGCTTCAGGCAAATCGAACGGAGCGCGGTTTGTTTCTGCAAAAGCTGCTACAAGGAAAATAATAAATCCAAGTGGCTGTAAAAATATGTTCCAGCGCAAACCCTCCTGCTGTAATACAATGTCATTCAAGGAAAATGAACCGGCAAGCATAAACACTCCAATAATAGAAAGTCCCATTGAAAGTTCATAAGAAATCATCTGAGCCGATGAACGCAAACCACCAAGTAAGGAATATTTATTATTCGAAGACCAGCCAGCAAGAGTAATTCCATAAACACCTACAGAAGTCATCGCAAGCACAAATAAATATCCAATATTTAGGTTTGGAGCTACTCCCATATAAATAACTTTTTCCCCAATTTCAATGTAATGGGCAAAGGGAATCACAGAATACACAGCAATAGCCACTCCAAGCGAAATAATTGGTGCTAAACTATGAAAACGTTTGTCAGCAGCATTTGGCACCAAATCTTCTTTCATAAATAGCTTCAGCACATCTGCAAATGGTTGAAGAGTTCCAAAAGGACCAACGCGGTTAGGTCCAATACGATTTTGAATGAAGGCAGATACCTTACGTTCCAAATACACTAAAACCGCAGCCGCAGAAAGTATCATCGAAATAATGAATAGTGCTTTTATTCCAACTTCTATCAAGAGCCATACAAATTCTGACATATTTTTAATTATTTAGTTTAAAAATATTATTCTTATAATTACGAAAATAAGAAAAATTAATTTTAAACTGCAAAGAGAATATTGAATTGTCTATATTGAAAATCTTATAACTTCAGAACTCCTAACCTCTCGTAGTTTGATATTTCGCTTGCTTGTCATTTCAAACCCCAAAATAAAGTAAGCCCTTTATTTAAATGAAGATGACATCATTTAACAAAGTCATTCTGAAGCGCAACGAAGAATCTCACAAGTCATTGTTAGAACTAAGTTTTAGATGTCCTACATCTCGCAGATGTAGGACATCTTTATCTTTAAATTTCAAATACTTTGGTATAATTAACTTGTGAGATTCCTCACTTCGTTGCCAATGACATCTTTTTACGAAAACGATGAAATATAGAACAGCACTAAGAAATCCCCCCTACCCCCCTTTTTCA
>CAZCLJ010000279.1:0-5883 GCA_964499465.1 uncultured Hyphomicrobiales bacterium | reverse complement strand
AAAACCTTATTTTTTTGAAAACCTTAGTAGAAAATAAGCACCAAAAATCAATAAACCTTATTACCTTATTATAAATTTTCTTTCACACAAAAATTTGATAAGAATTATACTATTACTCCCCAAAACTTTGTTTTTTTAGCAAAATTTTAAGTCTAACTTTAGAAATCCAACAAACTCAGCAGCACGCAATTTGGCACTTCTTGCCCGCGGATTCCTTAAATTTTCTTCATCAGTCGGAATAACAGGTTTTTTTGTAAGAATATTGAATTGTGGCACGGGATTTGATGATATATCATCATACTCGGAAGAGTATTTTTTTGAATGTTCTTTGAAATAATTTTTAACGATACGGTCTTCAAGCGAATGATAGGCGATAATCACTATTCTTCCCCCCGGCTTTAAAAGAATAGGATATGAACTAATTGCCTCTTCTAAAGTTTGCAATTCATCATTAATAGCAATTCGGATAGCTTGAAAGACGCGTGCAAGAGATTTAGCTCTTGAATGGAATGGGACTGATTCTAAAACGATTTGTTTTAAATCGAAAGTAGTCTTTAAAAAAGAAGTGCGGCGAGCCCCCCCGAGCCGCCGCACAATTTGCTTTGCAAAGGGTTCTTCTCCATAACTGCGAAGCACCCTCAAAAGCTCTTCCTCTTTGCTATTGTTCAAGAACTCTGCTGCAGACAACCCTTGTTTAGAAAAACGCATATCAAGTGGTGCGTCTGCTCTGTAACTGAAACCGCGATAGCTTTCGTCGAGCTGTCGCGATGAAACCCCCAAATCTAAAAGAATACCCTGAACTTTACTGTGAACCTCTTCTATGCTACAAGCCCTGCTGAAACAGTCATTGATGAACTTAATCCTTGATTCGTTCTCATTTCCTATTTCCTCTTTAAATTTATTTTTACAATGACTTATTGCCTCTTCGTCTTTATCGAAACTGAGTAATTTTCCCCTACTGCTTAGTTTCTTTAAGATTTCTGCCGAATGACCGCCTCCGCCGAGTGTTCCGTCTATATAGATTCCATCTATATCCGTAATTAAATACTCAAGCGATTCGTTTAGCAATACCGGCAAATGATAATCATACTCTGCCTGCTGAGAGTAATCTATTTTTTTTTTAACCTCCTGTTTTTTTTCTTATTCATCTTTTTTAATTATTAATTGTTAATTGTTAATTATTAATTATTAATTGTTAATTATTAACTAAATCTTCTAATTTATTTCATTATCAAATCAAACTTTTTAAACTCTTCACTAATCACTAATCACTAATCATTAATCATTAATCATTAATCACTTATCACTTATCATTAATCATTAATCATTAATCATTAATCACTTATCACTTATCATTAATCATTAACAATTATTCACTTTTTTTGACAACACTTTATTGGCTATTTCCTCGAAAGTTTCAGTAAAACTGTTTTGATAAGTGTTAAATTCGTCCGGATTCCAAAATTCAATATGGTCCATAACACCAAGGATTAATATTTTGCAACCTGATGTTTCTATATTAATGTTGGCTTCCTTGAGTAAATTGCTAGGCAAATTAATTCGTTGCTGTGAATCCAAAGTAGCTTCTTCGCAGTTTGCAAGTATTGTGCGAATATAGTAAAGAGAAACAGGGTCGTTCAAATCAAGCTCACGAGTATATTTAGCTTCGATTTTTTCCCACTCGTCCTTCGGATATGCAGCAACACATTTGCCGAAACCCTTAGTAATCGTAAAGGTATTTTCCGCTAAAGCCGAGATGTATTTTCTCATCTTTGCTGGAATGCTGACTCTTCCTTTATTATCTATTGAGTAGGTTTCCTGTCCCTTAAAAAAAGCCATTATTTTTATAAAAAATTACTTAAATTTGAAAATGGATTAGTGAGTTATTAGAATTTGCCATTTTTTACCATTATTTGACAAATTTTGACATAATTCACCACATCGCTTTGCAAAAATAAGAAAATATTAATTCATTGCAAATTTTTTTTTATTTTTTTTATATATTATGAAAGCTAAATATTTTTTATTATTAGTAATTATATTTTTTAGAATTAATTTTACTCAAGCTCAGGAGATATCTGTTTTTCTCAATGAAGAAAACACAATTGAAGTGATTGATAGCGAATTGAAAGAAAAGCTAATGCTTTTTTTGGAATATGATAATTTTAAGGAAGCGAGAGTATTTAAACGCGATGAAAATACTTATTTCCTTGTTATTCAATACAAAAAAAATGATAAATTACAGCAAAATCGAGTAACACTTGACTCAGTAGCTTATTTAGATTTAAGAAAAAAAGTTAGCAGTGCAATAAGAGAAGTTGATTACACTATTGGATTAGACCGCGATGGAAGGTCCGAATGGCTTCTTGGAACTACCTGCCTTTCATTAGGATTTTATGGTTGGGCAATCCCTACAATACTAAGAATTAGCGATAAAGCGGCTGTAGCAACTTATCTTCTCACTGGAGCTTCCGGCTTTTTTATTCCTTATTTTATTTCAGAGAATAGAGATATAAGCCATTCATCAGCACAGCTTTCTGTTTATGGTGGGGCAAGTGGGATTCTCCATGGACTATTGCTCTATGAATTGTTTAATGGCAATGATGGAAAAGAAAGACTGGCATCAATGTTTGGGATTAGTGTAACAGAGTTGGTATTAGGTTTTGTTATTGGAAAAAACTTATATAAAGGACATACAGATGTAATGACTTCAATGGCAACATTTGGAACAGTTTATGGTTTTGGATTAGCAGCACCGTTAGGTTTATATAGCAGCGATTATGGAAAAACCGGCTGGGCTGCTTCTGCTTTGTTTGGAACAGCTGCAGGATATTATGTTGGCTCAATTATGGCAGACAAACTTCATTATACTCCCGGAGATGCTAATGTCGTCTCTACTTTCGGAATAGTCGGAGGGTATGTTCCTGTTGCTCTTTTAGCATTAGCAGATGTTGAGTTAGATAAATATTATACCTTATTTCCGATTCTTGGCTCAGTTGGAGGACTTTATCTCGGACATTGTTTAATCAAAGATAAGGATTTTTCAGATGGTAATGGGCTTTTAATTGAAGTAGGCACTATGGCAAGTACTTTACTTGGTATGGGTATCGGTTATATGATTTCAAACGAGGGTGGCACTATTTTAACTGCCGGGGCTATCGGAAGCGTTCTCGGGATTTCAGCACTTTATTCAACTTTAGCTGAACAATCAAAAAGCGATGTATCTTTAAACAATCTAAAGATTAATTTTCAACCTTCCGGATTACTTCCAATTTTTTCAAGTAAATACGAAAAAATGAATTTAAATTTGTTAAATATAAGATATAATTTTTAGTGGATATAAGAATTATTATGTAAAGTTTAGATAGTTTAGATAGTTTAGATAGTTTAGAAAGATTAGAAGGTTTAGATAGTTTAGTTTATTAATTTTCGCTAAGTTTTGTATTTAAATTTACCCTGTCATTCCGAACCCCCTTATAAAAGAAGACCTTTATTTTAATAGTGATGACATAATTCTAAACTTTTGCAAAGTTGGGAAACTTTACAAAAGTAGAAGAAATCTTCTTACTTTGTAAAAGTTTCTTAACTTTTGTAAAGTTTAAAACAAAGATGTCATTGGTAAACGAAGTGAGAAATCTCACAAGTTAATGATACCACAGAGTTTGAGATTCAGAATAATAGTTTTTTCAGTCATACTATCAACTTCGTTGATAGCATGACTTATTTCTTAACAAATTCTAAGTGGCATAATGTCATTCTGACGGATGTCAGAATCCATCTTTAAAATAGCTTTTTTAAGTCATTAGTCATTTGTTATTAGTCATTAGTTTTTTACTAACAATTAATGACTAATGACTATAATATTCCTTTGTCCAGAAGAACAAGATGGATTCTGACATCCGTCAGAATAACAATTCATATTGTTTATGACATTTTATAATTGAATTTTTATAAAATCTTTTATCTCCTTTTATTTTAATATGGGACCTAAAGTTCTATCTTAGCAGGGTTCTGATAAAAATCAAATATTTTATTATAACTTTTTAATACTATTAGTAAATACAATAATTTTATAGTAAATTTGCTTTTTTAAAATATTTAAAAATGTGAATTTTAATGAAAATAAAATTACTATTTTTATTTATAATTGTAATTATAATACAGAGTTGTAGTGGAGCAATACGCTTTTCATCAGCATCTCAGTCAGAAGACAAAACAAGTTACCAGAGCGGGGATGTTTTCCGTGGATTAGCTTCTTTTTATTCAGATGAATTTGAAGGGCGACAAACCGCAAATGGAGAAATATATAATAAAAATAAATTTACTGCAGCTCATAAAACAATGTCTTTCGGCACAAAAGTCAAAATTCGTAATCTTCAGAACAATTTAACAACTATTGTGGTTATTAACGATAGAGGACCTTTTGTGGCTGGACGGGTAATTGATTTATCGCGTGCTGCTGCCGAGCAAATCGGAATGATTCAGCAAGGCGTTGTAGAAGTAGAAATAACTATAATTGAATAAACTTAAATTCGGAGTTTTTGATGATTTATTTGAATAATACTGCAACAAGCTTTCCCAAGCCCAAGGAAGTCCATATAGCAGTTAGTGAATACGTAAATACTCCTCCTGTTCACTCGGCTCGTTCAAGCTTCGAACGCGAAATGGAGGATATTGATTATTGTTGTAGGGCAAAATTAGCAGAACTTTTTAACGCACCAGACCCATACCATATCGTTTTTTCATCTGGAAGCACAGAATCACTCAACCTTGCTATAAAAGGTTCCGGACTTGAAGGCGGGCACGTCGTCTCAACCGCTATCGAACATAATTCTGTCATTAGACCGCTAAAGATGATGGAAAACGATGGAAAAATTGAACTTACTTTTGTTACTTGCGACAAAACCGGCTACGTGAAACCTGAAGATATTGAAGATGCTATCAAACCGAATACAAGAGCTGTTGTGCTTAACCATAGTTCCAATGTTACCGGCTCAATTACTGATATTGAAAAAGTTGCAAAAATTGCACATAAACATAATTGTTTAATCATTGTCGATGCTTCACAATCGGCTGGAAATATTCCCATTGACGTTACTGGCTGGGATATTGATTTGCTCGCTTTTACGGGACATAAATCCTTATTCGGTTACTCCGGTACGGGAGGACTTTATATTAAAGAAGGAATTAATTTAAAGCCATTTAAAGTTGGTGGCACTGGTGTTTTAAGCGAAGTTCTAGTGCAACCAGATGGTTTTCCATTGCATTATGAAGCAGGCACCCCAAATTCTGCCGGTATTGTTTCTTTAAAAACCGGTGTGGAATTCGTCTTAAATACCGGGATTGACAAAATTCATACGAGAAAATCCCAGCACATTTTAAATATGATTGATGAATTAAAAGACCACCCGGATTTAACAATTTATACTACTACTGAAAACAATAATTTATCTAATTTCTGCTTCAATATTAATGGAATAGTTCCTGAAGAAGTTGGCTATATTTTAGAAAGTTCCTATGATATTATAGTAAGAACCGGTATTCATTGCGCTCCACTGCTTCTTGAACCTGTTGGTGTGCATCCATGGGGAACAGTTCGCTGCAGTCCTTCTTATTTTACAACTGATGAGGAAGTAGCAAAATTTATTGATTCAGTAAAAGATATTACTAAAGTCTTTTTAAGAAAGAGAAAGTAGGGATCTAAACTGGGCTGATATGTTCTATTAGGAGTTGTTAAAAAATAAGCCATACTATTAATTAGCCCGAATAATTCATCCGATGACTGGGAAGTCATCGGATGAATAGACTCAGAACTCCTGACCCCATAACGAAAATAAAGGAGTTAGGAGATTTGCCTCGTAAATAATAATTTCGCAAATTATA
>CAZCLJ010000278.1:0-5987 GCA_964499465.1 uncultured Hyphomicrobiales bacterium | reverse complement strand
ACAAATAAACATATTTTATAATTAAAAGCAACTTGGTATAAAAATGTAAAGCACAACTTTATCAGAAATCTTCCTTCCCAAGTTGCACTTGGGAAGGAGTGTATCTTGCGGAAAGATTGTATAATAATCTTAATTATTTGGATAAACTAAAACAGCCGGAGCAGCCATATAAATCCAATATCCTTCTTCTGGGTTCATATTAGAAAGAGTATTCAAACCGAAAGCAGGATAGTAAACGTTTCCGAGTGCATCTTTAACGAATACTAAATTACCAGAAATACTTTGTAAGGCATCGACCGGTGCCATTGAAGAATTTCTTAGATACGAAACCATATTCCAACCTTGATTAAGCACAATTGGAGTATTTTCTGGTTTTACTGGAGCGCCCAAAAACTCTAATGTAGATGGAGCAGTAAGATATACCCAGTAAGCATCTTTAACATCCCAATTGCCAATATTGTTTATTCCAAAAGCGGGGTCATAGATATTTCCATTTGCAGCTTTTACCAAGACTAAATTATTAACCTGAGCAAACATATCAACAATGTTTGGGTTTTGAGGTATAACATTGCTTGAAATAAGATTCCAGCCAGTATTCAAATTAATTTCTATAGGTGCAATAGTTGTATAGTTCCATACTTCAGACCAAGGTCCTTGTAATGCACCGTAATTAGCAGAAACACGCCAGAAATATTGTGTGCCAACATTAAGCTCTTCATCTAAAGTAAAGTTTGTATTTAATATTTTTGTATGTTCTAAAACTATTTCAGAGAAATCCGCATTGGTTGCAATTTGTAAATTATAAGAGTCTGGTTCATTTGCATTTGCTAACCAAGTAAACTCTGGCGCAAGAGCAATACCCAAAGCATTATTTTCGGGACTTACTAAAACTGGAGGTGTATTATTGTTTAGTGTGTTATCAAGAGCATAGCCAATCATTGTTATTCCAGAATTATCAACACCAGCATAAATTAAACTATGAGAGCTACCTTCACGGAAAATTTCGTAATTATAATGAACAGAAACAGTGCCCTGTGCTAAACCGAATGCTCCTAACAAAGCAGCAGGCATAGGATTTCCGGCTAAATAGAAACTGTCTATTGTTACTATTTTTCTTTCAATAAGCATTGAATTATAAGGGATTGTGCTACCAAGTCCAAAAGGAATAATTGCAGCACCACAGCCAATAATTCTAAAAGTATCTTTTGAATGTTGAATGTGTTGTCCGGGGACATTATTTAGTCCATAAGCTTGAACTGTTATATTAAAATTAGTAACAAATCTTATATTACTTTCCCATTCTAAACCGGAATTAAAATTGAAAGCTGTTCTTATTTTTGGTTCATCAAATATATCATTTTGAAGAGGGAATATTAAAGAATCGTTTGCATTTCCGGTTACTGATGCAAGTGGGAAAGAATAACGGGGAGTATAGACGCCTAAATCATAAAGCCCTGTTTCATCGTAATATTGATGAAAATCTCTATTCATAGAAAATGGACCTACTGCTGATAATCCTCTCATAGCTCTGAATGCTGTAGGAAATACTTCCGGGGCAGATGGCTCAACGAAGCTGTTCCAAATATAACCGTTAAGTGTATCAACTGGATAATAGTCCCAGAGTTGATTAAAACCGGGAGCTGGAACTGGGGTCGTTGTTTTATTGCAAGCTTTCCAATATGTAGTTGCAGTTACTGGCATCGGGTATGTTTCCGGATTTAATGGATACAAAAAATCACCAGTCATTGATTGTTCAATATCTGCTTCATTTGAATAATAGCCATAAAGAATATTGTTCGGCTCAATTTCTGCTGATAATCTAAACAATTCTAAAGAGGAGTTCTCTCTGTAAAGTTTATATGAATAATAAGTTTTTGACGAACCTTGCTGTAATCCAAATGCAGCTAATAAATTTGCCGGCATTGGGGCACCACCGAGGAAAAAGCTGTCAATAGCAGTTTCTATTTGCCTTACATATAATACTTTGTATGGAATACTCGTTCCGTTATTCTTTGGAATCATTGCCATTCCCCAGCCAATGACCTCAGAATTTTCAATAATAATTTGCTTATGATTACCGGGAATATTATTCAAACCAAAAGCAGTAACAGTTAAATTAAAAATTGTATTAAAATAAATTTCATTTTCCCAACTGCTTTCAAAAGTGCAGGGAAATGTCATTTTAATTCTAGGAGTTAGAAAAACGTCGTTTTGAGCCGGAAATGCTAAAACATCATTGGGATTACCAGTAAAAGGCAATAGTGAAATTTCTTGTGCTTCCATAGTTGCACCGACTTCATAAAATCCTGTTCCATTAATTTCCTCATAATAATTTCTTTCTAAATTGAAAGGTCCAAAAGGTACTTCTGTTTCTTTATACCTTATTGCGTTTGGGAAAACTGGATTGGATGACGGATAATACTGCCAGCCCCAACGCCCAGGAAGAGTATCTAGATTTCTGTAATCATAAAGCGTAAATCCACCCTCTACTGGTGGCAGCATATTATTTGGGATAATTGCCTTAGAAAAGTATCCTTCGTTCGGGTCAACTATAAAGTTTTCCTGAGTTAATGTCAGAGCCGACTGAGCAGCGATATCTGAAGCTATTAGAATAAATAAAAACAAGAAAATAAGTGATTTGAAATGCTTCATAACATTTCTCCTATGATGGTTAATAAAACATTTATTTAGAAAAATTAACTACAAGATACAAGCAAATCAAATGATTGTCGTTTTTAACTATTTAAATTCTGTCTGTTTTTCAGTCATACTATCAACAAGTTGATAGCATGACTTTAACTCTTTTATTGTCATACTATCAGCTTGCTGATAGTATGACTGTAAAAAGATGTTATTGATAACGAAGTGAAGAAACCAGAGAATAGTGGTTAAAAGAAATTTTTCTGGATTCTTCGCAGCGCTTCAGAATGACACGGATACTTATGTCATCGCCATTTTAAATAAAGGTCTTCATTTATCGCTTAAATACATTTAAAACCAACTTAACATCTTTGTCAAAGTACTTTTCAATTCATTTCTTGAAACAATAGAATCAATAAATCCATGCTCAAGGACGAATTCAGCTTTTTGGAAATCAGATGGTAGTTTCTTTTTTATTGTTTGTTCAATCACTCTGGGACCTGCAAAACCGATTAAAGCGCCGGGTTCAGCAATGTTAAGGTCACCAAGCATTCCAAAGGAAGCACTGATTCCACCTGTTGTGGGGTCAGTGAGTATAGAAATGAAAGGAATTTTTGCTTCAGCAAGTTCAGTCAAAACTGCTGATGTCTTAGCCATTTGCATAAGAGACAGCGCCGCTTCCTGCATTCTTGCGCCACCGGTAGCACTTATAATAATAAACGGAATATTTTTCTCTATTGAATACTTTGCAGTTCTAAAGAACTTTTCGCCTACTACTGAACCCATACTACCGCCAATAAAACTGAAATTCATACAACCAAAAGAAACTGATATATTATTTATTTTTCCTGTTCCAGTAGTTAAAGCATCATTCAAACCGGTATTCTCATAGTTTGTTTGAAGCCGCTCTGTATAAGGTTTGCTATCAACAAAATTAAGCGGGTCAGCAGAACGAATATTTATATTTGTTTCCTCAAAACTGCCTTCGTCGAAAAGTATAGAAATATATTCCTTACTTCCAATACGAAAATGATAATTGCATTTAGGGCAACAATAGAAGTTATCTTCAAGTTGCTTTTTGAAAATCAGTTCAGAACAACTTGGACATTTTGTCCATAAGCCATCTGGCATTTCCTTTTGCTGCTGTTCTTTTATATTTTTATTAGAACGTTGAAACCAAGCCATAATGAATTTGTGAATTAAAAAAACACAATTTACGAAAAATTTTTTTATTGCAAAATAATTGATTAATTTTTAATTTATTTTTTAAATTACCATAAGGAAAAAGTATATGAAAAAATATTTGATACCAACCTTACTATTACTTTCAAATTGCTGTCTTTTTGCTCAATGGACAAGCGATTCGAGTCTGAATACAAAATTAAACTCAGGAGAATCGAAGGCAGTGCTTCCAAAAATGGCGATTTGTCCGGACAATAGCTATTATGTTTCCTGGAATTTTAATGACAACCTGAATTTCAGAACATATTTAACAAAACTTTCCAAAGACGGAGAAAAGCTGTGGAATTCTGATTTGCTAATCAGCGACAATCCTACAAAAACCTGGATTTCCGATTATTCAATGATAAGCGATTCCAAAAACAATTCAATTATTGTTTTTCAGGACTCAAGATATACTGGCGCTGATAATCCGGAAAGCGACGTATTCGCATATAAAATAAACTCTTATGGTAATTTCCAATGGGGCGCCAATGGTATTAAAGTAAATAAAGATACTGTGTTTTGTGGCAATCCGATTGTAATAGAAACATCGGCTAATAATTTTGTAATTGCCTGGACAGCTGCTCCCGATTTTTATAATGATACTTCCTATGCAGATACAAGAATTTATGTTACGAAATTAGATAATAATGGAAATACACTTTGGGAAAATGATATTGTTCTCGAAGAAGATGATTGGGATTTTATGTTTCCAATTCTAATTCCTTCCAGTGATGATAGCTTCATTCTGGTTTGGATGCAGAGTGAAAAAGTTGATGGTCCGCTTGGAGAAGGGGAAACTTCATTCCGTTACATTTATGCTCAAAAGTTCAATTCAGATGGCAATCAAATATGGGCAACGCCAACGGTTATTTACGATTTGGACGGGATTCCTTCTGACGGTTATTTGGTTCACGATGCTAAATCTGATGGTAACGGTGGAGTAATCTGCGTTTTTCGTAGTGCATTAGAATTGGATATTACTACAAGCGTTCAAATCCTAAATCAAGATGGAGTCGAACAATTTGAGCATAATGGAGTAGTTGTTTCATTAGAAGAATTCGCTGACCAGGATTATCCTTATTTTGATTATAACTCTGAAAGCAAAGAACTTTATGTTTTTTGGGAAAAGGACCTTCAGGAATCCACTCATAGATATACTGCCATATTTGGAAATTTAATAAATAACAATGGTGAAAGAGTTTGGGGAGATAATGGGAAGGAATTTGTTGAATTAACTGATATATTAGAACCGGCTCCATTTATTTGTGGCGTTGAAGCAAGCGATACGAATGATGTAAATGTTCTTTACTCTTTGTCAAATAAATTGCACCCTTTAAATGAGGATGCTCAAGATAAAATCTATGCTATGAGAATAAACAATCTCGGAAATTACGTCTGGGAGCAGGAAAAAATTCTCCTTTGCAATAATAATTCATACAAAGGAAGATTGATGCTTTCTGAATTTAAAAATAATATGTGGGTTGCTTACTGGGAAGATGCCCGTAATTCTATGAGCACAAGTGATTTTGATATTTTTGCCCAAAATATCAACGATGACGGAACTCTTGGAAAAAAATCCAGCAGCGTTGAAAATAATTCTAATTCTGAATATTTGTTACTTTATCCAAATCCCTCTAATGACTTTATTTATATTAATCTTGATTATGGAAATATTCAAATTTCGAATATTTATGGAAAAGTTTTGTTAAAAAAAGAATTTATAGCAAATGAAGCGATTGATATAACAAATCTACCGACTGGCACATATTTTTGCACTGTAAGAAATGGAAATAAAGTTGAAATTCGTAGATTTAGTGTAATCAGGTAAGAAGAATGTTTTACGAACAATATGTTTACAGTATCATACCAAGTTGCATTCAAAGAAACAATTAAAGTGTCATTCTGAGGCGAATCTAAACGAAGACGTTTACTTTTGAGAAAATGAACAAATGAGAAGCAAGCCATACTATCAACAAGTTGATAGTATGGCTTGGAAATTTTTTAAATTACAAATCCTCCTTCCCAAGTTGCACTTGGGAAGGATATTTTCACAAAAGTTTTACTTTGCTTTTTTTATTTCATCAATCAACAAGCATAAAAGGGATTCGCTTGGTTTTCCAATA
>CAZCLJ010000277.1:0-5989 GCA_964499465.1 uncultured Hyphomicrobiales bacterium | reverse complement strand
TATAAACTTGTTTATCGTATGACTTGTATAAGTATTAGCTATACATATATTTACGTGCTATAAAAGCCAAAGTTGTTCATTAGGAACGAAGTGAAGAATCCAGAGAGTAGTGGTTAAAAAAATTTTCTGGATTCTTCACTTCGTTCAGAATGACTGTGTTAAATAATGTCATCTTTATTTAAATAAAGCACTTCCTTTATCATTGGGTTCGAAATGACATTATGATTTTGCACTATTAGTTAGCGGTTTGGTATAAATACATAACTCCTAAATAAATTTAGGAGTTATTCTAACAATTAGATTAACTCCATAATTTATTATAGAGTTAAAATGAGCAATTATTCTTTACGAAGCAAATCTTCTAACTCCCTTATTTTGGTTATAAGACCAGGAGCTTTGAACTTACAATAATTTTACCGGAACGCATATTTCAATCAGATAATTACCTTCTTTTGGCTCTTGTAAATATATTTCAAAACAAGGTTTATTGTCTGGTTGAAATCCACTGTTAGGCAGCCACTCTGCAAAAACCCAATTCCAAGCATCTAGAAACTCCTTACCTGTAAGTTCGAAGCGAGCTACTGCATATTTACCAGCTTCAATAACCATTTTTCCAATTTCACCATCAACATTAACATTTTCTGGAACGGTTATTGCCAAATCCATTATTAAATTATCGCTTAAGGAAATATTTGGGTCGTCGTGATACAAAACCAAAAATTTAAAATCCTTTTCAAAGCATAATTCATTAGCTCCAGCCCAGGAAAAAAGTTTATTTCTTAAATGTTGAAATAACTGCTGATTTCCATCATAAGGACCAACATTTCTAATATAAGCCAGATTCATTTTGGGAAGGACTTTAATTTCAATCCCTTTACTTATTTTCATTTCAGTTCTCCATTTTATTGTTTTTAATTCTTCACAAAAATAAGCCATTGCAAAATCTCGCTGTTGTTCTTCCTTGCTTTTTATTTGACTTTTATTGCTTTTTTCATTTCGATATTGAGTAGCAGATATGTTAAAATATTGCTTAAAATTTCTTGAAAAAATTGCAATATCAGAAAAACCACACTGATAAGCTATATCGGTGATACTGTATTTAACATTATAAAGAAGCATAGATGCTGCTTTTTCTAAACGGATATGCTGAATGAACCTGAACGGGGTTTCTCCAATGATTGAATAGAAAATTCTGGAGAAATGAAATTTGGAAAAACAGGATTCAGAAGCCAACTCTTCTAATGTAAATTGTTTGTCTATATTTTTGATTATATAGTCAATTGCTTTATTTAACCTTGAAATATATTCTATTTTTGATTGATGCGATATTTTCATAATAATGTTTTTTACTGTATTTAACTTTTAATAATCAAAAAAATCTTCGTTTATACATTTCTCAGAAATACAAATAAAATAAGACATTTCAGAAATACATTTATTGGAAATCTCTTACCAGCATCTTTCTGTTATAAATATTCAATTCTTCTTTCCCAAGTGCAATTTTCGAAGGAGAGGATTATCTTTTTTCTTTTATTCCGACAGGGATTTCATTATGTGTTTGTCTTTGAACTGTGATTTTTGTGATTTATTTGATGAAGATGATTAGGAAAGAAATATGGAAGAACTGCAAAAAAAATGTAGAGACACAGCATGCCTGTAGCTCTACGGGTTCATTCTTTTTGGCAGATGTCCAACACTTGGGAAAGTGTTGGACATCTTAAATTCTTTTTTTATATCCCGACAGGGATTAGATTATTGTAGAAAAATCAAACAACGAAACCGATTTATCCCGACAGGGATTAGATTATGTGTATTTGAAAATTTAATCCCTGGCGGGATAATTTTTTCAAAAATTAAATTTGATTAAGGAAAAAACATCGTAGATGTGTTATCGTAATAGCAAAGGAAAACAAAAAACGAATGAACAGCGTAGCTGCGTTCTCATCTCTACGAGATTTTTTTTGTGTGCGTTTTCATATCTATTACGATGACGCAACTCCGTTGCTTTTTTTCTTTAATGTCCGACACTTTCTTAAGTGTCGGACATTTGAAATCAATATTTTTCTTCAGATGTGCCACACTTAAGAAAGTGTGGCACATCTTTTCTTTCTACTTTGGTTTGTCTTCTTTTTGATTGGTTTTCGTTCCTAATGCTTTCAAACTTTCTAAATAATTTTTTTCTACATCGCTTAACGTTTTTTGCTGATACTTCTTATATTCGTCAGTTGCCTTTTCAATAGCAATTTCGTGCCTAACAGAGCCGGCACCCTGCAACAATTGTTCTCCGCTCATTGTTAAAATTCTATCCAGATGTTCTGCCCAATCTTTCATTGTCATTGCTTGTTCCCTTTCTGCCTGACGCTCTGCAAAATCTAAATAACCAGAAACTATTTGCCCAAGTGAGCGAAGTTCTTTTTCGTTCAAATAATTTTTTGCTACCACAACATCTTTCAGATACGGACGGCTGCCCGGAAAAGTCATCAAGCCCATAAATTCCTTTTCAGCATCGGCACGGGAAAAAATGACTTCGGCAGCAGTTTGTCCGTGGACAGCATAATGAATTTTATTTTGAACTTTTTTAAAAAAATCAACAGAAACATCTGCTTTTGGGTCATAATCAATGCTGGTAGCATAAATATCCAACACCTGACGATAAAAAACTTTATCTGATGCACGAATGTCGCGTATGCGTTGCAACAATTCTTTCCAATAGCCGCCGCCACCTAAGTTTTTGAGCCGCTCATCGTCTAAAGTAAAACCTTTGCGAATATATTCGTTTAGCCGTTTTGTTGCCCACTGGCGAAACTGAGTTCCCCGCAGTGATTTCACACGATATCCAACAGAAATTATAACGTCTAAATTATAGTAATTATGAGCTTTCTGCTGAAATTCGGAAATTCCGAATTTCTGTGTACACAATGCCTCATCAAGCTCGCCTTCATTAAAAATATTTTGAATATGCTCGTTTATTGTAGATTTTGCCTTACTAAAAAGCAATGCCATTTGGTCCTGGGTAAGCCATACCGTTTCATCTTCAAAACGAACATCTACCGAAACTTTCTCATCTTCGGTTTTAAATAAAATAAATGCAGATTGATTATTTTTCATTGTCTCTTTTTTTAATTTAGTTTTCGGCAGATGTGCCACACTTTGAAAGTGTGGCACATCTAACTATAAACAAATCAACAAGCAAGGATGCTTATTCTACCATAAATCATAAACTATAAACCATAAACCATAAACCATAAACCGATAACAATTAACAATTAACAATTAACAATTATTTAAGATGTATCAATTTGTATGTGAATTGATTTTCATTTGTTGTTACTCTTAAAAAATATGCACCATCTGGATATTTCTGTGTATTTGCAGTGAAATTATAATCACCTGCCAAGAGAAGATTTGATTCAATTCTTTCTATTTCTTCACCATTGTAATTCAAAATATCTAAAATAAAGTATGAGGTTTTCTTAACTGACAATTTAACATTTAATATACTATTAAAAGGATTTGGAAAATATTCAATTGAAAAATAATCATTAACAATTTCTTCTTCAAAAACATAAGAATTTTCGCTTTTAAACTTTACTAAAAATGCGTCAATCCAACCACCAAAAGAGCTTTGATGTGAACCAGCAGTTGGGATTGAGTCGCTTGAATATGTTTCACCAGCCAGATAGACATTACCCGACCCATCTGTTGCTACTGAATTGCCCATATCATAATCACTCCCCCCATAATAGGTTCCCCACTCACGTACACCATTGCTATTGAATTTGACTAGAAAAGCGTCAGAGATATAGTAACCGCCGCCATTAGAGCTTTGATGTGAACCAGCAGTTGCGATTGCGTTGCTCGAAGTTGTTCTACCAGTTAGATAGACATAACCCGAGCCATCTGTTGCTACTGAATTGCCATAATCTTCACTACTCCCACCATAATAGGTACCCCACTGGCGAACACCATTGCTATTGAATTTGACTAGAAAAGCGTCATAATCACCGCCAAAATAACTTTGATGTGAACTATCAGTTGCGATTGAGTAGCGTGACCATGTTTCACCAGCCAGATAGATATTACCCGAGCCATCTGTGGCTACTGAATTGCCAACATCCCCAGCACCTCCTCCATAATAAGTACCCCACTGGCGAACACCATTGCTATTGAATTTGACTAGAAAAGCACCACCAAAAGAGCTTTCATGTGAACCAGCAGTCGCAATTGAGTTGCTTGAATATGTGCTACCAGTTAGATAGACATAACCAAAGCCATCTGTTGTTACTGATTTGCCATAATCATCATAATTACCCCCATAATAGGTTCCCCATTGGCGAACACCATCGCAATCGAACTTAACTAAAAAGGCATCGCCGCCAAATATACCACTACCGCCATAAGTGCTTTGATGGGAACCAGCAGTTGCGATTGAGTTGAGTGACGTTGTTAGACCAGCCAGATAGGCATAACCCAAGCCATCTGTGACTACTGATAAGCCCTTTTCATTATCACTCCCACCATAATAGGTACCCCACTGGCGAACACCACTGCTGTTGAATTTGACAAGAAAAGCATCATGGTTACCATCATAAGAAATTTGATGTGAACCAGCAGTTGCGATTGCGTCGATAGAAGTTGTTTCGCCAGTCAGATAGACATAACCCGACCCATCTGTTGCTACTGAATAGCCAAAATCAATGCCAATCCCACCATAATATGTTCCCCACTGGCGAGCACCATTGCTATTGAATTTGACTAGAAAAGCGTCATCCCAATCTCCATGAGAACTTTGATGGGAACCAGTAGTTGCGATTGCTTTGCTTGAATTTGTTTCACCAGCGAGATAGACATAACCCGAGTCATCTGTTGCTACTGAATAGCCATAATCCTCAATAATCCCTCCAAAATAAGTTCCCCAAAGTCGTGTTGGTGGGTCTATAATCAAGGGCTTGCTTTGGTCGTAGTTTGCAATATTGAAACTTATTGTGTTGTTGCTGTTTTTTGTGAAGTGAGTTTGGGAGCTGGGGACTGGTGATTGGGAGCAGAAATCCCTTGAGTTTAGATAGTCGTTTAAATCGTAGGGTTGGTAAGCAACAGGGGCTTTTTGCTCTATGCTTCCCAAAGGGGTTTCTACTTTTAAAGTACCATCTGAAGTTATTTCTACGTCTTTTGCTCCTTCAAATTCAAAATTAATCGAATTAGGATTAGCACCGGGCTTGACTACAAAATCATACTGCACCAAACCATCGTTATTTGCATAAACAACAAAATCAATATTCGGATAAACATCAGAAAGTTTCACGGTTTTGAACTTTCTAACGTGAGTAATTCCATCAGGACAATGAGCAAGATAATAATTATTATAATCCTCAGTCATTTCAAACTGCTCAAAATTCGGATTAAAATTTGAACCTTTGAGCCGCATATCCACACGATAAATTTCCGTTGGAATTGCTTCATCTTCCAATTCATTGAGTTTATCAAATTTTTCTTTTGAAAGCATCTTTTCTCTTTGTGCTTTCAATTTTTCTTGATTTCTTTTGATGAAAGAGCAACTTATTCCATCACGGCGAATAGTAACAGTTCCATACGGCACTTCTGCAATAAAAAGGACATCGTAATTTACGTTGCCGTTTTGGTCGGCAATCTGCCCTTTATTTTCAATAAATTCAATACTTTTCATATTTAGCATTGATTGAGCTTCAGTAAGCGTAGTATTCTTTGCAAATAAACTGATTCCTACGCAAAGAAAAATTATTGCTGCGGTAAAGAGTATTTTCATATTTTCTCACCATTAAACAAAAATAAATATTTACATTTTCAATAATTACAAATTAATAAAAATATATTTATATGCAAGAAATTTCAAATGTCTTTGTTTTTTATTTTTAAAATTATAACTTCAAATGCCTCGAAGTTTGCTATTTCGTATGCTTGTCATTTCGAAACGAAGTGAGAAATCTCAAGTTTCGTGGTAGCAAGGAGTTGT
>CAZCLJ010000276.1:0-5997 GCA_964499465.1 uncultured Hyphomicrobiales bacterium | reverse complement strand
AGGAGGGGCAGGGGAGGTGTATTTTTGCTTTTTTAAACACTTAAATACTCTTTTACTTTTTTTCTTATATTACATACACTTACCACAACTAGGAAAGTTGAGTTAATCATTAATCATTTATATTTAATCCCTACGGGATAAGCTCAGTAAATGATTTTTATTGCTACAAATATTTAATCCCTACGGGATATTTTATTTTTACCAACAATTACTCACTTATCATTAATCACTAATCACTAATCACTAATAATTAATAATTAATAATTATCTACGGAACAAGCGAAACTCTACCTCTGTTGTTCCAGCTAATATTATAATCGCGGGTAGTTATAATACCATTTAATCTAATATCTTCAGCTCTGATATATCCCAAGAAATCGCGATAATCCCAGATGCTTAAAAAGTCGCTTTCGTTAATAGTTCCATCAGCATTTACATCACCGGCAATCATACCGTAAATAATTGAATTATCTTCATTTTTTGCCATTGCTTTCATTGCATTGGTCCTGCCGAGAAGGATTTCTGGATTTGTAAAATCAACTACTTCAGGGTCGTTAACAGGGAATACCGTAAATGGATTAGACGTCATTACAGAAAGGTGATTACGATGGCGAATTGCAATGTAATAATCACCGCGAGGCATACCCACACTGCTTAAATTTATATCTTTAAATCCGTTTATATCTGCTATTGTTCCATCTTGCTTTAGGAAACAGGTTTTGTAGTATTTCTTGCCACCTATTAACTGAGAGCGGAATTCAAGCACGAGCCAGTCAACAACGGAATCGGGAACAGTTAAAACGTTAATTTTTTCTCTTTTGGGGTCGAGATTATATGGATAAACATCAGGTGGAGTCGTGGGTATCAAATTCCTTGACAATAAATCTGCTGCCATTGTCTTGTTTCTGTAAGGTCCTTCCATAAATACTCTTGCTGACATTAAAAGCTGAGCTCCACCCGGCATACCTATTGAAAAATCACCATATAAAGTTACATCTTCGGCATAGCTAAATGCCCAGCCAGATGCTTCCCTTGTCTCCGGAATTCTTGATGACTGGATTTCATTCCATGTATTATCTAAATATCTTTGAAGAACAAGCTGGTCAATCGGTAAAAATAAATTCTCGTCTTTATCTGTTTCTGTGGGTTTATAACGCCAGCCATAACCAACTGTTGCAACTACTCCGGCACTAATTAAATTGTATTCCTTATCGAAACTTTGAATTGAAAAATGACGCTTTACTCTGTTTACTGCTCCGAGCGACAGCGGTGAAAACTCCATTGGACGCACGCGGAACGTTACTGTATGCATCCCGTTTTTGTCTGTTTCGTTCTGGAAATAGATGTATGTAAATGGATTATTGAAATACACCGTATCTCTTACGGGAAGGTTTGAACGGCGAAAACTGCCTTTTACTTCTGCGTCCATACTTCCGAATTTGGGATTTTCACTGCCCTGATATGTTAAAGTATATCGTTTCATTGTGTCCGGCTCGGTTTCTATGCTTGAGCCGATATAAAGCGAATCTAATACTGTCATATTTTTGTTAAGAGTTATGCCCTGTGAGGTTTCAATCGAAAGGGCAAGGATTGCAGTAGAATCAACAGGAACTTCATTTCCTGTAATTAAACTACCTTCGCCGTAGTATTTGATAGAGGTTTTGCCTTCGAACTCCGGTGCTGCTACAATTGATGCACCGACTTTTCTTTCTATAAGCGATGTATCACGCATTTTAATATTATTTTGCTGGCTATTGCGAAGCTCGCCGCGGGTCAGACGTAAGCTATCAATTGTGGCGCCACCATCTTTGACATTTACCCCTAATGGATTGTCTATTTCCAATTTGGAAAATTTTCCGTTTCCTATTAAATCCTGCTCCACTACTTCGTTGTTGAGCTTTATATACTTTGGTCCCGTGTAATTTGCTTTGTTGCTTACAGATGCTTTTGCGTGGATATCATTGGGATTTAATCCTATCCATTGAGTCGTAAAATTGCCGCTATCTGATATTATCAACGAATCTAAAGTAACTAAAGGTCGGGCTGTGCCATCTTGATTTTTATATGAATCTGAAACGATTTTCTTTGCTCGGTTTTTTATTACAAGTTGCTGATATACTATATTGGGTATTGATTGTTGTGAAAAAACATTAGGAGCTAAAAATTCTATTCTGCCGTTAAGTGTATCGGGTAATCCTTTTACCTGTCCATTTTTCACGCGTATTGTTCCAGAGTTTTCTATTTTTCCACTATTATCAAGCACAATCTGCCCAAAAGCATCAATTGATGCGATTAGCATTATTGTCAGGATAATATGTAAATAGAATTTCATTTAATTGTTAATTGTTAATTGTTTGTTTTTATACTAATTTTTGTTGATTTAATAATACTTGTTATCATTTTTATTATTGCAACTGCATCATCGTTTATACTCATAAATTCCTTTTCATTTAAATAATTAGTGCATTTTAACAATTCAATCCAATATAAAGATTCATTTATTTCTTTTTGAGCAATAGCTAATTTATGAATAAAATCTAATTTACTTTCAGAATGTTCTGCTTCTCTTACCATTGCTCCAACTGAAGTACCACTTCTAAGAAGTTGTTTAGATAAAACATACTCTTTTTTTTCATTTTGTAAATACTGATACAATTTTACTATTCGTATTGCAAAATCAAAACTTTTCTGTTTTATCACATTCTCTTTCATAATTGCCTTGTTAATTGTTAATTGTTAATTATATAATTTTAAAACTCAATTCTTAACTCCAAATTCCTGATTCCCGATTCCTTTCTCTCTTTCATTAAGCAAATAATCCATTTTACCAATAATCATTAACAATTAACAATTAATAATTAATAATTAGATTCCCGTTCCACCAAAACATACTCTACATTCATTTTATCCTCGCTCTTATTGCAAAGTGGAACGACTTCCATCCCCTCATAAATACTTAAACGCTCTTCTAATTTAGATATTTTTTCAAGTAAGCTAACGTAATAATCTATGTCCATTATTACGGATTGCTTTTCATTTTCACTATTTATTATGTATCTTATCAATTGTTAATTGTTAATTGTTAATTGTTAATTGTTAATTGTTAATTATATATTTTTAAAACTCAATTCTTAATTCCTAATTCCTGATTCCCAATTCCCAATTATCTTTCATTAAGCAAATAATCCATTTTACCAATAATCATTAACAATTAACAATTAACAATTAACAATTAATAATTAATCTGCCCCCTTCTCTTCTGTTACGAAGAGCAAGGGGCAAGATTTGGGGGGGCAAAGATTATTCGCCGATTTCGATTTCGCCGTAGTTCTTAACTTTACCTTGGTTATCAACTTTAGCAGTTCCTAAAATTCTTCTCCAAGTTGGATTGTCAGATCCTGCGGTAGTAATCCAGAGACCATTTATCGTTCTTCCTACACCGGGACCAGTTAAGACGTCATTCCAATCACCTTCAATTGTACCATTACCTTTGTTGTAAATACCGGGTAAAATTCCGTCAATAGCTGCACCACTTGTTCTTGTTTTAAATATATAATTAAGAGTGTTATCATCATTCCTAATGACTAAAGCTGGATTAGTAAATATACCAGTAGCATTAATAATTTCAATGCTATTTGCAGCCGCATCAGTTCCATAATGTGATGCTTCAGTTGGAACACCTGCATCAGAACCACCATAAATTGAACTATGTCCAGTATAAACAACGTGTTTAATTAAAACATTATCATTTGCATCAGGCAATCTACCTTCATCCCAAGTATTTGTGTTTGTCCAACGACCATTTGTAACTGAAATTAAAGGAGCTGCAGCTGAAGTTAAAATAATGTCTGAATTAGAAGCTAAAATAAAGATAGCGTCAGGATCAGTTTCATCTTCAGCATAACCATTTACTAAATCAATACCTTTTGAAGTTGTGGTTGACGTACCTGCAAGCAAATCAATATAATTTGGATCGCTTGCAAATTCTCTATCGTAAGTTGCCCCTTGTCTTGATAGTTTTTGATGGTCTTGATCTGTAGCATAACCTTCAGCGAATCTTAATCTGTTTTCATCTCCAGTAAAACCATCTTTTTCATTATCTAAATAACCAATTCTGAGTAGTTTAATTCGTGCATCGTCTGTAGTTGTATATGAAGATCTAACTGTTCTTTTTAAATCTGTAGTTAAATCAACCTGACCTTTTAAAGGAGTAACACCGGCTAAGACGCTTAATTGAAATGTAGTAGGCACTTTAGCTGCTTCAAATGTCAATGTAGTTAATGCATTATTAAAAGTATATGATTGGTCAGCAACCATAGCACCACTTCTTCTCATTTTACCTCTTACATAAGAGTTTGCTATATTAGCGTCAAAAGTAGCAGTTTTATTTCCAGCCATATCTAATACAAAGTTATCAGCTACAGCATCGGGGTCATCGGTTAAAGTCATAATAATTGGTGCAGTAGCTCCAACTGTTAATGCGCCTTTCATATAAACATCGCCATTTGCTGATTTATTACCAGCTCCATCGGTAATTAAGTTACCATATTTATTGTCATCTGTCGAAGCAGTAGAAACGATTTCTTGTGCTGCTGATCCAATATATTTAACCGTTGATGTTTCATCAAATGTCATATTAGTTCTTGCAGCAAAATTATTTGTAAATGTACTGTAAAATTCGACAGTGCCTGTTCCGTTGACATCTAAAACAGCAGTTTCATCGTTAGCTAAAACTAAAGTTCCGGGAGTTCCGGCACCTGCGGCAAATGTAACAGTAGCTGATACATCTGGCACAACCAAAGAACCACCAGCATTAACAGTTACTGCATTAACAATATTAACAGTACCAGTACCAAGTGAAGTAGTAAAAGCACCTGTGTTAATTGTTACAGGTCCTTCAATTGATGAACTGTTGGCTGATGTTACAGCACCTATTGTGAAAGCTGCTCCAGTTGTTAAAGATGCATCAGAAGCAATTGTAATTTGTCCGTCAGCAATTACTTGGGCTGTTGTTATTTTTGGACCTAAAGTTAAATCTAGGTTAAGGTATCTATTTGAGCCAGCGCTTCCACCATTTTCACCAAAAACGGTTTGGTCACCATCAGCAAGAACGCCATCATAATGAAATGTTCCTTGATAAGTTCTGTTACCATCAGCAGCAGTGTATATACCGGATACATACACACCGTCTTGTATTGTTTTTGAACCAGTAGCAGCAGCACCACCTGATACACTTAAGTTTTGATAATAATAAGTTCTTATATATTGTTGGTTATCTCCAGTTGTTCTTTCATAAGAAACAGTTCCCATAACTCTAGTTACATCTGTTCCAAAAGCATTAGTTCCTGTATAAATTACATCAGCTGCAGCAACTGCACCTTGATATTTGATTGTACCTAATGCAGTTGTAAAGTCTGCATAGCCAGCATCATTTTTTATTACTGGAACAGTTGAATTTGGACCAAAAGTAATAGTACCGCCTCCGTTATTGAAAGTAGAGCCAGTATTATTATTTAAAGAAGGTGTTGTATTTGAAAAAATTACTTCTGCAGTAGCAGCTGAATTATCAAATGAGCCAGCTACAGTTCCATCGCCATTATTTAATACGGCATTTGCGTTTTTAAGAGTAATTTTTCCAAAATTTTCAATGGTTCCATTATTCTCTATATTCTGCCCCCACATCTCGCCACCTGCGAGAAGAAGAATTATAGCAAAAACTAAGAGAGTTTTGCTATATGTTAGATTGTTTGTTTGTGTTTTCATAAATACCTCAAATTTTAAATTTATATGAATTATTTTTTTTTAAATATTTTCGTTGTTCGGCTGTCAGCTATCGGCTGTCAGCTATCGGCTGTCAGCTATCGGCTATCAGCTGTCGGCTATCGGCTGTCAGTTTATAGTTTATGGTTTTTTTCAAATTATCAATTATCAATTATCAATTATCAATTATCAATTGTCAATTGTCAATTGTCAATTATCAATTATCAATTATCAATT